>JAIYAO010000188.1 GCA_027488965.1 Alphaproteobacteria bacterium | reverse complement strand
CTGGCGCGCGCGCCCAGCGCCGGCGCCTCCAGCTCGAACACGAACCCGTCGTAGTAGGCGAGGCCGCGGCCGAAGCCCGCGGAGAACGTGGCCGATGGCGCGTCTGCACGCGCCACATCGGCCCAGCGTTGCGCGGCGCGCGCGATGGCGGACTCAAAGGCTGCGGGCGCGGGCAAGCGCTTCGCAATTCCATGCAGCCCGTCGAACGCCGCGTCGGGCGCCGCCTGCAACGCAACGGCTTCGGCGATGGCGGCGAGCGCGTCCCTGCCGGGTGGCGGCGCAACTTCGGCGCCACCTTTCTCGCGCAGGCGCTGGGCGATCTCGGCCACGGTACGACCGCCCACCACCGCGATGCGGGCATCGGCCAGCATCTCCTCCACCACCGCTTCGGCGCGCGCCTCCGGCAGGGCGGCGAGCGCCTGCCCGAGCGGGTGCTGCGCCGCCGGGCGCTCCTCGGCCGCGGCCTTCAGCATGGCCGCGAGCCCGCCCGGCCGCGCGAACGCGCGCTTCAGCCGCCGCGTCCAGGACTCCGCAAGCCCGCAGGCGTCCACCAGCGCATCGAACACCGCCACGTCCCCCAGCTGCAGCGTGGGCGCAGCGCCTGCCGCGCGGCACGCGTCGAGGGCGGCGATGGTGAGCGCGCTTTCATCGCCGGCGAGGCCGTCGCGCGGCCCGAACTTCTCGAGCCCGATCTGGCGGAACTCCGTCTCGCGCGTCCGGTCCGTCTGGCGACGGAACACGAGGCCGTCGTAGGCCACCGCGAACGGCGCACGCCAGTCGGCGCGCTGCAGGGCGAGACGCACCGCGGGGGCGGTCATGTCGGGCCGCAGGCACAGCGCGTCGTCGTCGCCCGCGATCAGGAAGGCGCGCTGGCGCAGGTCTTCCCCCGCGAGCTCAAGGTAAAGACCTGCCGGCTGCAGCACGGGCGGATCGATCCACAGCGGCGCGAAGGCCGACGCGGCGGCGCGCACGGTGTCGGCGGCGTTGCGTGTCACCGGCGCGCGCCCGCCGCTTCGCGATAGCGCAGCATCTGCGCGCCGATCACGCCATCGACGATGGGCGCAAGTGCGGCGAGCCCGCTGGGCGCATAGCCGCCCACCGCGTAGGTGAGCGTGACGCGCGTGCTGTTGCCATCGGGTTCGAACGTCACCGCCATGGCGCCGCTCACGGCCATCTCCTGCAGGGGCCCCAGGCCGCCGGAGAGCCGCAGCGTTTCGCCGGGCGCGGCGTACACCACGTCGAGATGGCGCACGAAGCCGCCGTCCTTCAGTTTCTCGCACCAGCAGCCGCCGGCGCGCGGCGTCATGGAGAGGTTCTTCGCATCGCCGCTGAAGGTGTGGTCCGGCGACCACCAGCTGGCGATGTCGACGAAGCGCCGGTACGCCGCCTCGCGCGACACGGGCGCCGACATCACCTGCCGGACCACGAAGCCGGAGGGCGAACTGGCCACGACTTCCGCGTGCGCGGGCGCCGCGGCGAAGAGGGCGATGGCGGCAAGACCGCCCAGGATGGATCGCAGCATGTGACGCCTCCTCCGCTGTTCAGACCGGCGCCGTCATGCGCCGGACATGGGCGATCATCTCGCCCTCCGGCACGGTGATCTGCACGTCCTCGCGGCCTTTTTCGTACGCTTCCCGGTCGGCGGCGCGGGCGGCGAGTTCGGCGCCGGCGCGTAGATTCTTCAGCGTAACGGACCGGCCCGCAAGCTCGTCGCCGCCGACGATCACCGCCACCACGGCGTCGCGCTTGTCGGCGTACTTGAGCTGCGCCTTGGGGCCGGAGCCGCCGAGATACACTTCCGCCCGATGGCCCGCACCGCGCAGCTGCGCCGCGTAGCCGAAGCACTGGGCTATCGCCGCGCCGTCGAACGGCAGCACCACCACCAGCGGATCGGCCGCCGCCGCGTCGCGCTGCGCGGCAAGCGCCGCCGCCAGCCGGCTCACCCCAACGGAGAACCCCGTCGCCGGAATGGGCTGGCCCTTGAAGCGCGAGACGAGATCGTCGTAGCGCCCGCCACCGCCCACGGAGCCGAAGCTCGCGCCGTCGCCGCCGACGAGCTGCGCCTCAAAGACGGCGCCGGTGTAGTACTCGAGGCCGCGGATGATCGACAGATCGAAGCTCGCCTGCCGGTCGCCGATGCCGAGAGATTTGAGAACAGCAGAAATTCCTCGCAAATCATCGACGTTCGCGACTTCCCCAATCATGTCGAGGAATGAGTCGCGCCCTTGCGCCGATCCTCGAACCAAGTAGCTCATGATCTGTTCAATTGCCGCGTCGGAAAGGCCTGCGCCCTTCGTAAAGTCGCCAGAATCGTCCTTTCGCCCTGGCCCCAGCAGTAACTGCACTCCGGCGAAGCCGAGGCGATCAAACTTGTCCAGCGCCCGCAGGACCCCTAGCTTTTGTTTGGGGTCGACGACGCCCGCGACTTCCAAAATCTCGTTGAGCACTCGCCGCGTGTTGATCTTGATCGCGTACGCGCCCTGCTTCACCCCCGCCGCCTCCAGCGCCGCGCAGGCCATGGCGATCATTTCCGCGTCCGCCGCGGGGCTCGCGCTGCCCACGGTGTCGGCGTCGCACTGCCAGAATTCGCGGAAGCGGCCGGGGCCCGGCTTCTCGTTGCGCCAGACGGGGCCAGCGGCGCAACGGCGGTAGGGCTTCGGCAGGGCGTCGAAGTTCTCGGCGACGAAGCGGGCGAGCGGCGCGGTGAGATCGTAGCGCAGGGCCATCCACTGCTCGTCGTCGTCCTGCAGGGCGAAGACGCCCTCGTTGGGGCGGTCCTGGTCGGGCAGGAATTTACCAAGTGCATCGGCGTATTCGAACGCGGAGGTCTCCAGACGCTCGAAGCCCCAGGCCTCGTAGACCTTCAGCACCGCGTCCACGATCGCGCGTTCCGCCGCGAGGTCGCGCCCGCGCCGGTCGACAAACCCGCGCGGGCGTCGCGCCTTGGGACGGAAATCGGCCATGGCGCTTGCTACCGGAAGCCACGGCCCCCGGCAACGGAGGCGCCCGCCCTGCGCGAGCGCGCTACTGCGCGGGCTCCCCGTCCATCAGGCGCAGAAGGCCAAGCAGGCTGCGGACCGTAAACCAGACCATCACCAGAAACCCGATGGCGCCGATGAGCCACATGAGCGGGTAGCCGATCAGGACGACCTTCAGGATCGTGGCCGGGATCGAGAGGAGGAACAGGGCGAGCCCCCAGAAGAAGGCCACCATGAAGAGGTGCAGCTGGGCGTTGAAGTGGGAGCGCACCACGTCCGGCGCGTCGTTGCGGTTCAGCCAGGCCACGACGGCCCCCACCGGGGCCAGCATCGCGAACGTGGGGATCGAGAGCAGGTAAAGCCCGTAGGCAGCGAACGCCGCGGTCCGCCCCTCCTCGCCGGCTTCGGTGGTCACGTCGGTCATACTCTGGGCCTCCTCAACCCTCGCAGGGGAGGAATGGCCCGGACGGCCCCGGTGTTCCTGCGTCGCGGCGCCGCGACGCAGGATGTCCACAGAATCAGCCCTCGTATTTCACCGAGCAGCCGTACGGCGCAGCGGCCGTCACGGCGGGCGCCCGGCCGGCCCGGACGGCGGCGACCGCCTCGCGCACATAGTTGCGCGCGCCCTGGACGGTGGCCTTGTCGGCGCTGGGCTTGTCGTCAATGGCGCCCTGATAGACCACCCGGCGGTCCGGGCTGATCACGTACATGTGCGGCGTGGTGCGGGCGCCGTAGGCCCGGCCGATCGCGCCCGACGAGTCGAGCAGCACGGCGGTGGGGGCGGCGTTGCGGCCGGCGGTGAGTTCCAGCGCGCGGGCGCCGGTGACGTGCCCTTGCTTGCCGGGGGCCGAGGAGATGACCGACAACCACACCACGTCCTGGCCCGTGATCTCGCGCTGCAGGGCCTGCATGTTGCCCGTCTCGTAGTGCTTCTTCACGAACGGGCAGTCGTGGTTGGTCCACTCCAGCACCACCGTCTTGCCGGCGAACTCCGCAAGCGAGCGGGTGCGGCCGGCGGCGTCCACCGTCTGGAACGCGGGCGCGGCCGCGCCGGACTGCACGGCCTCCGCCGGGCGCGGCGCCATCAGCAGCGCGCCGCCCGCCACGAGGCCCGCAGCGGCGATTCCCAGAAGCACATTGCGCCGTGCGGCGCCGTTGCCGGTTTTCGTCATCGTGCATTCTCCCCTGCGGCCGCGCCCGCGGCGACGGCGTCGATCAACAGTTTCTCGCTCAGGATCTGCGGCAGCACCTGCGGAGCCGCGGCGCCTGGCGCGTAGTACAGATAGAGCGGCACGCCCGTGCGTCCATGGGCGGCGAGCGTTTCGGCGATCACACTATCGCGCGCGGTCCAGTCCGCCTTCAGGTAGGTGACGCCGGCATCAGCGAATGCCGCCCGCACCGCGGGCCGCGACAGCGCGACGGCCTCGTTGGCCTTGCAGGTCACGCACCAGGCGGCGGTGAAGTTCACGAACACGGGCGCGCCGGCGCCGGTGAGTTCGGCCACCCGTGCGGGAGACCATGCATCGGCCGCCGCGGTCTGCACCGCCGCCGCCGGGGGCGCCACGGCCAGCGGACGCCACGCCACCGCCGCCACCGCCACGGCCGCCACCACGCCCGCCACGCGCCAGCCGCCGCCCTGGCGCACGCACCAGATCACGAAGGCCGCCGCCACGAACACCGAAAGCAGCGCCACCACGCCGCCGGCCCCGGTCTGCACCGCGTGCACCCAGACCAGCCAGACGGCGGCGCCGAACATGGGAAACGCCAGCGCCTGGCGCATGCGCTCCATCCACGGGCCGGGCTTCGGCAGGCGCCGGTGCAGGGCAGGCGCAAACGACAGCGCGGTGAATGGCGCGGCGAACCCGGCGCCGAGGCCGGCGAACACCGCAAGCGCCGCCGCCGGCGGCTGCGTGGCCGCCCAGCCGAGCGCGCCGGCCATGAACGGCGCCGTGCACGGGGTGGCCGCCACCACCGCCAGCGCGCCGGTGAAGAAGGCCCCGGCGTCGCCACCCTTGTCGGCCAGGCCCGCGCCGAGGTTCTGGGCGCCGCCGAACTCGAAGGCGCCGATGAGGTTGAGGCCGATGACGAAGAACAGTAGCGCGAGTGCGGCGATCACCGCCGGCTCCTGCAGCTGGAAGCCCCAGCCCACCGCCGCGCCCGCCGCCTGCAGGGCGATCAGACCCAGCGCGAGGGCGAAGAAGGTGACCATGACGCCCGCGAAGAACAGCACGCCGTGGCGCTGCGCCGTCCCCGCCTGCACGCCGCCCGCCAGCGAGAGCGCCTTGATGGACAGCACGGGAAACACACACGGCATCACGTTGAGAATCAGGCCGCCCACGAACGCCGCGGCGATCGCCGCAAACAGCCCGCCGATGCCTGTGCCCGAGGGCGTCGCGCCGCCGGAGCCGCCGGCGGACGCGGTCGACGTGGGCGGCGGGGCGGCGCCCGACCAGTCCGCCGCCACCGCGGCGGGCAAGGGCCCGCTCACGGGCGGGGGCCCGAACATGAAGGCGCGGCGCGTCCAGCGGCCCGCCTCCTCGATCTCGGCCACGAGCAGGCCATCGCCCCTGGCGCCATCGGCCTGGAACGAGAGCGACAGCGGCGCCTCGAAGCGCACGGCGCCGTCGGCGATGGTCACCTTCTGGGGCGCTGCATGGTCGATCAGGGACTGGCTGTAGGGAAAGTACTCCGCTGCCCGCAGGCGCCTGCCGTTGACCGCCTCGGTCACGGGGTTCGCCGTGGCGCGGTCCTTCGGGAAGGCGATGGCGATCACGTCCCTGGCGGAAAAATCGAGGCCGAGCGGCGTCAGCGCGAGCGGCAGCCCCGCGATCGCCCGCGTCGCCAGCGCGAGGCCACGGGGATCGTCGGCGCCCGCAGCGCGCACGGGCACCGTGAGATCGAGGGTGGCGGACTCCGGGATGCAGATCTCGTCGCACACCAGCCAGTCGACCTTCACCGACAGGCGCGCGGGGCCGGTCTTCGCGTTCGCCGGCACGGCGATGGCGAGGGGGTAGAGCACCTCGCCTTCGTGCACGTAGGTGGTGATCGGCCCGAGCCGTTCGACCCGCGGCGCAGGATGCAGCAGCGGACCGGCCACGAAGCCCGTCGGCAGCGTCCACTGCATTTCCGTGGCCAGGCCGGAATCGCCCGGATTGATCCAGTAGGTGTGCCAGCCGGGCCGCACCTTCTGGCGCAGCACGAGGGTGAACGTCTCCCCCGGCGCCACGGCGGCGCGGGCGGAGACCAGTTCGGTCTCCACGTTGTCGGTGCGCACCGGGGCCGCAGCGGCGGTCCCCGCAAGGAGAAGCGCGGCCGCAAGGCCGCCAAGGAACGCGCGAATACTCATGGGCCCGACTTTCATGGCCGGGGACTTAGTCGTTCGCCGCCGGCCCTGCCAGTGGGTTCGCCAGACCGTGATCGCCCGTTACAACCGCCCCCGGCCCCTGTAGGATCATTACAAAGCAGGGAGGCGGCATGACACGCATCAACCGGCAGTGGCGGCTCCGGCGCCGGCCCGAAGGCGACATCGCCGATGGCGACCTGCATCTCGTGGAGTCCCCCGTCCCCGCGCTGGGCGCCGGCGAGGTGCTGGTGCGCACGCTTTACCTCTCGCTCGACCCGACCAACCGGATCTGGATGAGCGACATGGACCAGTACATGCCGCCGGTGGAGATCGGCGAAGTGATGCGCGGCGGCGCGGTGGGGGTGGTGGAGGAGTCCGCCGATCCCAACGTGCCGGTGGGCGCGATCGTCGCCCCCATGCTGGGCGGCTGGCAGGACTGGCACCTCACCCCCGGCGGCATGGTGCGCCAGATCCCGCAGGTTCCGGGCCTGCCGGTCACGGCCTTCATGTCGGTCGTCGGGCTGACGGGCTGGACCGCCTACTTCGGCCTGCTCGACATCGGCCAGCCCAGGCCGGGCGAAACGGTCGTGGTCTCCGCGGCGGCGGGCGCCGTCGGCTCCATCGTGGGCCAGATCGCGAAGCTGAAGGGCGCGCGGGTGGTGGGCATCGCGGGCGGGGCGGAGAAGTGCCGCTGGATCGTCGACGATCTCGGCTTCGACGCCGCCATCGACTACAAACACGAAGACGTGGGCGCAGCACTTGATCGCCACTGCCCGGCCGGCATCGACGTGAACTTCGAGAACGTCGGCGGGCCGATCATGGATGCGGTGCTGGCGCGGATGAACAATTTCTCCCGCATGCCCCTGTGCGGCCTGATCTCCACCTACAACGACACCGGCGCGCGGACGGGGCCGTCGAACTTCCAGCAGATCCTCATGAAGCGTATCCTGGTGAAGGGCTTCATCGTCATCGACTACATGCCCCGCTTCGAGGAAGCCTCCCGCGATCTCGCCACGTGGGTGCTGGAGGGCAAGCTGAAGTACAAGGTGCACGTGGACCAGGGCCTGGAGAACGCCGTCCAGTCCGTGAAGCGCCTCTTCAGCGGCGACCACGACGGCAAGCTGCTGGTGCAGGTGTCGCCGGAGCCCGGCGCATGACAGGTCCGCCCGGCCAGAGCTGGTACTTCGACGACATCCCCATCGGCTACGTACACAACTTCGGCGCAGCGAAGCTCGACGCCGACGACGTAGCCCTCTTCACCGACCGCTTCGCCCCGCACCTGCCGCTGAACCCGCAGGCCAACACGCCCCACGCCACCCCGCCGGCGGCGCAGGCGCACGTCTATGCGCTGTGGTCGCGGATGCTGTGGGAGGAGACGCGCGGCTGGCCGGTGCTCTCGCGCCTCGGGCAGGACGCGCTGCGCTGGTACAAGACCGCGCACGCGGGCGACGTGCTTTCCGTGCGGCTCACCTTCATGTCCAAGCAGCCCATTGGCGACGACCGCGGGATCCTCATCACCCAGCACGACCTGCTGAACCAGAACGGCGAACTGGTGATGAGCCTGATGACGCGCACGGTGGTCGCGCGGGCGTAATCACCGTCTGCGCTGCGCCACATGGCTATTGCCGGACGAACACCGGCGGCGATGCGGGCGCTACCCCTTCAGCAGCCCGAGCCTCACCATGCTCTCCGCGGTCGCCACGATCGCGTCCTCGTTCGAGCGCGGCGCCCAGCCCAACACGCGTCGCGCCTTCGCGTTCGAGCCGTTCTTGATCTTGCCGAGTTCGGGGAGGATCTGCTGCACGGCTTCGTCGCGCCGCGCTGCGATCCGCACCAGCCAGTTGGGCAGTTCGCCCGTCGGCACGCGCCGGCCGGCCGCGCCCATGCGCGCTTTCAGGATCTTCGCAATCTCCTGCACGCGCAGGAAATCGCCGGCGACGGCAAGGAAGCGCTCCCCCTTCGCGGCGGGGTTGGTCATGGCGCGCAGGTGCAGGTCGGCCACGTCGCGCACGTCCACAATGCCGAACGACAGGCGCGGCGCGCCGGGCATGGCGCCGTCCATCAGGCGCTGCACGAGCAGGATGGACGTCGAGTAGTCCGGCCCCAGCACCGGCCCGAACACGCCCACCGGCAACACCGTGGACAGCTCCAGTGCGCCGCCCTCCCGGGCGATGAAATCCCACGCCGCGCGCTCGGCGAGCGTCTTCGACTTCACGTAGGCACGCACGTCGTCGCCGTCGGGATCGGTCCAGTTGGTTTCGTCGAACGGCGCCTTCTGCGGCTTCTGCCCGTAGCCGATGGCCGCAAACGACGACGTGAGCACCACGCGCCTGACCCCCGCATCGCGCGCCGCCCGCAGCACGCGCAAGGCGCCTTCGCGCGCCGGCACGATCAGTTCGTTCTCGTCCTTGGGCGCGGCCGGGGGAAACGGCGACGCCACGTGCAGCACGTAATCGCAGCCCGCCACCGCCTCGGCCCAGCCGGCGTCCTTCTCCAGATCGGCCGCGAAGAACTGCAGCGCCGGCCCCGGCTCCGCACCGCCCTCCTTGAGCATGGCGCGCACCTCGCCTTCGCGCGCCAGGTTGCGAACCGTGGTGCGCACCTCGTGGCCCGCCGCCAGCAGCTGCAGGATGCAGTGCGCGCCGATGAAGCCCGACCCGCCCGTCACCAGAACCTTGCTCATGATCGCTTGCCCTTCCTTTTGACGCTCAGGCGCTCGCGTACTCCCGTGTCACCGCATCGAGCGCCTTGTCCACCACCTCCACGCCCGCGCCGCGGCGCACGCCCTCCTCCGACAGCACGCGCCGCCACAGCCGCCCGCCCGGCTTGCCGTGGAAGAGGCCCAGCATGTGGCGCGTCATGGCGTGCAGCGGCGCCCCCTCCGCCAGCCGCGCGGCGATGTAGGGCAGGTAACTGCGCACCGCGGTGACCGCGTCGGGCGCCGGCGCCTCGGCGCCGTACACAGCGGCGTCCACCGCCAGCAGCTCCGCCGGCGTCCTGTAGGCGGCGCGCCCCAGCATCACGCCGTCGACGCCGTGGCCCTCCGCCTGCGCATGCGAAAGGCTCTCCAGCCCGCCGTTGAGCACGATGGTGAGTTCCGGCCGCGCCGCCTTCAGCCGGCGCACGAGACCATAATCGAGCGGCGGCACATCGCGGTTCTCCTTCGGCGACAGCCCCGTGAGCCACGCCTTGCGCGCATGCACGATGAACGTGACGCAGCCCGCGCGCGCCACGTGCTCGACGAAGTCGAACAGCGCGTGCTCGGGGTCCTGGTCGTCGACGCCGAGGCGGCACTTCACGGTGACGGGAATGTGCGGCGCGGCCGCCTGCATCGCCGCGAAGAGATCGGCCACCAGCGCCGGCTCGCGCATCAGGCACGCGCCGAAGCGCCCGCTCTGCACCCGGTCCGACGGGCAGCCCACATTGAGGTTGATCTCGTCGTAGCCGAACGCCGCGCCGATGGCCGCCGCCTGCGCCAGCCGCGCGGGCTCCGCGCCCCCCAACTGCAGCGCCACCGGATGCTCCACCGGCGAAAACCCGATGAGCCGCGTCCGGTCCCCGTGTATCACCGCGTCCGCGGTCACCATCTCCGTGTAGAGCAGCGCCCGGCGCGTGAGCGCCCGGTGGAACGCCCGGCAATGCCGGTCGGTCCAGTCCATCATCGGGGCGACGCAGAAGCGATGCATGTCAGGGGCCCGGGGCCGGCGTGCGGGGTTCGGTGAACCGGTAGCCGACGGCGGGCTCGGTGACGATCAGCGTCGGCGCATCGGGCGTGGGTTCGATCTTCTGGCGCAGGTGGCGCATGTGGACACGCAGCGCCTGCACGTCGGCGCTCGCGTCCTCGGGCCATGCCTTGCGCAGCAATTGCCCGTGGGTGAGCACCTTGCCCGCGTGCAGCACCAACTCGTGCAGCAGGCCATACTCGCGCGGCGTGAGCTTCGGGTCTTCGCCGTCGATGCGCACGAGGCGCTTGGCGAGGTCCACTTGGAGCCTGCCGTCGTCATACACGGCCGGCCCGCCCTGCATCTGCACGCGGTGACGCAGCGCGGCGCGCACGCGCGCCATGAACTCCGCCACGCCGAAGGGCTTGGTGACGAAATCGTCGGCGCCGAGATCGAGCGCGGCCACCTTGCGCGCCTCCTCGTCAAACGCCGACAGGACCAGGATGGCGGGGTGTCCAAGGCGTAGCAGCGGCGCGATCAGGTCGGCGCCGTCGCCATCGGGCAGGCCGAGATCGAGCACCACGAGATCGGGCCTGAGCGCATCGGCCAGCGTGCGCGCGGACGCCAGCGTCTCCGCCTCGGACACGTCGAAATCCTCGGCGATGAGCGTGGAGCGCAGAAAGCGCCGGATCGCCTTCTCATCGTCGACGATCAGGGCCTTGAGGCGGTGCGGCGGCATGGAGACAGGGGCTGGCGAAGGGAGAAACGATCATGCCGTCGCGGATTCGGGAAAGGCAAGGGTGAAGACCGCGCCCGCCCGCCCGCGGCGGTTGTGCGCGTCGATGCGCGCGCCCATCAGGGCGGCGAACCCCTTGGCGATGGCGAGACCGAGGCCCGTGCCGCTGGCGCGTGTCTTCTCGCCCCGGAAGAAGCGGTCGAACACGCGGGTCTCTGCGCCTGCGGGCAGGCCCGGGCCGTTGTCGACGACCTCGAACGTGATGCCGCCATCCACCATCCGCGCGGCGAGGCGCACCTCGCCGCCGTCCACCGCGCGCGCGCCGTGCACGATGGCGTTCTCCACGAGGTTGAACAGGACCTGGTGCAGGAGCGTGGAATCGGTTCGCAGCCACGGCAGGCCCGGCGTGACGTCGCCCTCCAGCCACACGCCTTCTGCGAGCGGCTCGGCGCGTTTCACCACCGCCGCCACCACATCGGCCACGTCGAGCGCCTCCACGCGCGGCTTGAGGCCCCCCGCGTCGAGGCGCGTCATGTCGAGCAGCTTGGCCACGTAGCTTTGCATGCGCTCCGATTCCGCCTCGATGCCGCCGAGTAGGTCGTTGCGCGTGGCGGCGTCGAGCTTGTCGCCATAGGCGCGCAGGCTCGAGGCCGCGCCGAGGATGCCGGCGATGGGCGTCTTCAGGTCGTGCGAGAGGGACGAGAGCATGGTGGCGCGCAGCCGCTCGGCCTCCATTTCCACGCGCCCCTCTTCGTAGGCGCGCGCGATGTGGGCGCGCTCCAGCGCCGTGGCCGCCTGATCGGACATGGCGTCGAGACGCCGGCGTTCGGACGGCGACAGCAAGGCATCGCGCGCCACCGCAAGCACGCCGGCGAAGAGCCGCGAGGTGCGCAGCGGAATAAACAGCCACCGCACGCCGGGCAGCGTATCGGCGCCGCGCCCTGCGGGTTCGCCCTTGTCCGCCGTCCAGCGCGCCGCCGCCATGTCGGCGTCGGTGAGGTTGGCCGCGTCCGGCGCAGTCCCGGCGAGGCGCAGGTCATTGACGCCCACCCTCGCGAACACTGCGCACTCGGCATCAAAGGCGCGCGCGGTGTAGGCCGCCAGCGTCTGCGCCACTTCGTCCTCGGTGGCGACGCTGGCGAGACCGCGGGCGAGACCGAAGAGTTCGCGCGACGTCCTGGCCTCGGTGCGCGCCACATGCGTCTGCTCGCGCGCACGCGCGGCCAGAAGCGACACGAGGATGGCGGCGCCGGAGAACGCGAGGATCGCGAGCACGTTCTCGGGGTCGGCCACGGTGAACGTGAAGCGGGGATCGGTGTAGAACCAGTTGTAGGCCAGCGCCGACAGGACCCCCGTCAGCAGACCCGGCCACAGGCCCCGCGTCAGTGCGCTGATCAGCACGGCGGCGACAAACACCAGCGTGAGGTTGGAGACGCCGATAAAGGCATCGAGCGGATAGGCCGTGATGGTGGCCAGCGCCGTGAGGCCGACGCTCTGCAGGGCGCCGCCCGCGGTGAGCGCCGGCCACGGCAGGAGGTCGCCCAGCGGGCGCTTGCGGGCGCCGCCGCCCTCCTCGGGCACGACGTAGATGGCGATGGTCTCCGCGCGGTCGATCAGGTCGCGCACGACGGAGCCGAACACCGCCTCGAACGCGCGCGGGCGCTTGGCCTTGCCGACGACGATCTGGGTGACGTTCTGTTCGCGCGCGTAGGCGAGCACCGCATCGGCCACCCTGTCGCCGGGGAGGGACGCGGTTTCGGCGCCGAGGCGCGCGGCCAGCCGCATGGTCTCGGCGATGCGGCCGCGCTCGACCTCCGTGAGGCGGCCGTCGCGGGCGGTCTGGATGTGGACGGCGCTCCATTGCGCCTTGGCGCGATCGGCGAGGCGCTTGGCGTGGCGCACCACTTCGGCCGCGTCGATCCGGTCGTCCACGCACACAAGGATGTGCTCGCCCGCCGCCCACGGCGTCGTCTCCCCCTGGGCCTGGCGCAGGCCACGGACCTGCTGGTCGATGCGGTCGGCGGCGCGGCGCATGGCCAGTTCGCGCAGCGCCGAGAGATTGCCCGGCGCGAAGTAGTTGCGCACCGCCCTCTGCGCCTGGTCGGGCGCATAGACCTTGCCCTCCTTCAGCCGCTCGATCAGCTCCTCCGGCGTCAGGTCGATCAGCTCTATGTCGTCGGCGCGGTCGATCAGGGCGTCAGGCACCGTTTCACGCACGCGCACGCGCGTGATGCGGGCGACGATGTCGTTGAGGCTTTCGAGGTGCTGGATGTTGAGCGTGGTCCACACATCCATGCCCGCCGACAGGAGTTCCTCCACGTCCATCCAGCGCTTGGGATGGCGCGAGCCCTCCACGTTGGTGTGGGCGAGTTCATCTACCAGCGCGATCTGCGGGCGGCGCGCCAGCAGCGCGTCGATGTCCATTTCCTCCAGTTCCTGGCCGCGGTAGCCGAGCTTGCGCTTGGGAATGATCTCCAGGCCTTCGCACAGCGCCAGCGTCTCCTTGCGCCCGTGGGTTTCGATGACGCCCGCTGCGACATCGATGCCGTCGGCGCGCTTCTTGCGCGCATCGGACAGCATCTCGAAGGTCTTCCCGACGCCTGGCGCCGCCCCGAGATAAATCTTGAGCTTGCCGCGGCCCTCCGCCTTCGCCTGCAACAGCAGGGCGTCGGGCGATGGGCGCCGGTCGTCCGGATCGTTCATGGAGCGCCGCTCCTCGGGGCCAATTCATCGAGCGCCAGGTTGAGCCGAAGCACATTCACGCGCGCTTCGCCCACGATACCCCCGATCGGGGCTTCGGTGTGGGCGTCAATCAACGCCAGCACCTGCGCCGCTGGCAAGGCGCGGGCCGTGGCCACCCGCGGCGCCTGGAACCGGGCGGCCACCGGCGAGATGTGGGGATCGAGTCCGGACGCGGATGCGGTGAGGAGCTCCACGGGAATGTCGGCCACGGGGCCGCCGTAGCGTTCAGCGGTCTCGCGCACCCGGTCCGCGAGCGCCTGCGACGAGGGCCCGAGATTGGAGCCGCCGGAAGACCGGGCGTTGTAGCCGTTGCCCGCCGCCGAGGGGCGCCCCCAGAAGTAGTCGTCGCCGGTGAAGGCCTGGCCGATCAGCGCGGAGCCCACCACGCGGCCGTCCCGCAAGATCGCCGATCCGTTGGCGGCGGTGGGAAACAGTACCTGCCCGATCCCCTTGACCGTCAGGGGGTACATGATCCCCGTAAGCACCGTGAACAAGGCGAGGAGAACGAGGGCGGGACGCAGGACCTGGAGCATGGCGGGAAGCCTCAGACGAGGTGAAACGAGGAAACGAGGACGTCGATCAGCTTGATGCCGATGAACGGCGCGATCAGGCCGCCGACGCCGTAGATCGACAGGTTGCGCGCCAGCAGCTGCTCGGCGGGCGCCGCGCGCCACGTCACGCCGCGCAGGGCCAGCGGGATGAGCAGCGGAATGATGATCGCGTTGAAGATGATCGCCGACAGGATCGCGCTCTCCGGGCTGGCGAGCCCCATGATGTTGAGCGCGCCGAGGCCCGGATAGAGCACCACAAATAGCGCCGGGATGATCGCGAAATACTTCGCCACGTCGTTGGCGATGGAGAAGGTCGTCAGCGACCCCCGCGTCATGAGCAGCTGCTTGCCGATGGAGACGATCTCGATCAGCTTCGTGGGATCGCTGTCGAGGTCCACCATGTTGCCGGCCTCGCGGGCCGCCGGCGTGCCCGTCTGCATGGCGACGCCCACATCAGCCTGCGCGAGCGCGGGCGCATCGTTGGTGCCGTCGCCGCACATGGCCACGAGCCTGCCTTCGCCCTGCTCCTTGCGGATGAGCGCGAGCTTGTCCTCGGGGCGGGCCTCCGACAGGAAGTCGTCGACGCCGGCTTCGGCGGCGATGGCGGCGGCGGTGAGCGCATTGTCGCCGGTGATCATGACCGTGCGGATGCCCATGCGGCGCAGTTCGGCGAAGCGCTCCTTCACGCCGCCCTTCACCACATCCTTCAGGTGCACCACGCCCAGCACCTGTCCGTCGCGGGCCACGGCCAACGGCGTGCCGCCTTCGCGGGCGATGCCTTCCGCCGCGCGGCGCACCTCGGCCGGAACGTTGGCGCCGCCGTTGCGCGCGCGCACGAAGGCCAGCACAGAGTCCACAGCGCCCTTGCGGATCGAGGCGCCGTCCACGTCGACGCCGCTCATGCGGGTCTGCGCCGTGAACGGCACGAACCGCGCGTGCGTCGGGGCCATCTCGCGCCCGCGCATGCCGAAACGCTCCTTGGCGAGCACAACGATGGAGCGGCCCTCCGGCGTCTCGTCCGACAGGGACGCGAGCTGGGCGGCGTCGGCGAGATCGTGCTCGCTCACGCCGGGCGCCGGGATGAAGGCCACCGCCTGCCGGTCGCCCAGGGTGATCGTGCCGGTCTTGTCCAGCAGGAGCACATCGACGTCGCCCGCCGCCTCCACCGCGCGCCCCGAGGTGGCCAGCACGTTGAAGCGCACCAGGCGATCCATCCCGGCGATGCCGATGGCGGACAAAAGGCCGCCGATGGTGGTGGGAATGAGTGCGACGAACAGCGCCGCCAGCGCCACGACGCTGGCCTGCCCTTCGGCGTACACGGCGAACGCCGGCACCGTGGCCACCGCCATGACGAAAATCAGCGAGAGGCCTGCCAGCAGCACCGACAGCGCGATCTCGTTCGGCGTCTTCTTGCGCGAGGCGCCCTCCACCAGCGCGATCATGCGGTCGAGGAAGGTGGCCCCTTGTGCGGCGGTGACGCGCACGACGATGCGGTCGGAGAGAACGCGCGTGCCCGCGGTGACGGCGGACCTGTCGCCGCCCGCCTCGCGGATCACCGGCGCGCTCTCGCCGGTGATGGCGCTTTCGTCGACGGTGGCGACGCCTTCCACCACTTCGCCGTCGGCGGGGATCAGTTCGCCCGCCACCACTTCGAGGAGGTCGTCGATCTTCAGGTCGCTGGCGGCGATGGGGGCCTGCGGCTTTCCGTCCACCATCCGCCGCGCCGTCAGCTCCGAACGGGCGCGCCGCAGGCTGGCCGCCTGGGCCTTGCCGCGGCCTTCGGCCACCGCTTCCGCGAACGCGGCGAACCACACGGTGGCCCACAGCCACAGCGCGATCTGCCCAGCAAAACCCATATCGCCGTCCCCCGCCAGCACGTCGCGGGCGAACAGCACCGTGACGTAGAGCGCCACAAGCTCGGTGGCGAACATCACGGGGTTGCGCCACATGCTCAGCGGGCTGAGCTTGGCGAACGCATCGCGCGCCGCCGCGCGGAGAATGGCGGCATCGAACAGCGACGCGGGTTTGGTTTTCTCTGACATGGAAGCCAGCCCCTCAGTACAAGACGCCGGCCGTCGCTTCGGCCAGCGGGCCGAGGGCGAGCGCGGGGAAGAAGGTGAGTGCGCCGACGATCAGGATGATGAAGGCGAGCAGGCCGACGAACAGCGGGCCCGACGTGGGGAACGTCCCCGCCGAGGCCGGCGCCGTGGGCTTGGCGGCGAGATTGCCGGCGATGGCGAGCGCCGGGATGATGATGAGGAAGCGCCCCGCCAGCATCGCGGCCGCCTGCGCGTAGGTGTAGAAATCGCTGGTGGCGGTGAGGCCGGCGAACGCCGAGCCGTTGTTGCCGGCCGCGGACGCGAAGGCATACAAGATCTCGCTGAAGCCGTGCGGGCCCGCGTTCAGAACGCCGGCGCGCCCCACCTCCGTCGCCGCAGCGAAGGCCGTGCCGAGCAGGATCGCGAGCGGCGCGGCGAGGATCGCCAGCACCGCCAGCTTCACGTCGCGGGCCTCGATCTTCTTGCCGAGGTAAGCGGGCGTGCGCCCCACCATCAGCCCGGCGACGAACACTGCAAGGATCGCAAAGACGAGGATGCCGTAGAAGCCCGCGCCCACGCCGCCGACGATCACCTCGCCTGCGAGAATGTTCACCAGCGGGATCATGCCGCCGAGCGCGGAGAAGCTGTCGTGCATGGCGTTGACGGCGCCGCAGGAGGCCGCGGTCGTCACGGCGGCGAACAGGGCCGACGCGCTGACGCCGAACCGCACTTCCTTGCCTTCCATGTTGGCCGCGCCCGGATCGACGCCGGCGGCGATCAGCGCGGGCGTGGCCTGCGCTTCGGCCCAGTAGGCGACGCCCGTGCCGATGAGGAACAGCGCGCCCATCGCCGCCAGCAGCGCCCAGCCGTGGCGCTCCGACCCCACCATGCGGCCGAACATGATCGTCATGCCTGCGCCGATGGCGAAGATCGACAGCATCTGCACGAGGTTGACCAGCGGCCCCGTGTTCTCGAACGGGTGCGCCGCGTTGGCGTTGAAGAAGCCGCCGCCATTGGTGCCGAGCATCTTGATCGCGACCTGGCTGGCGACGGGCCCGATGGCGATGTCCTGCGCCTGGCCTTCCAGCGTCGTGGCCTGCAGCGACGAAGCCAACGTCTGCGGCATGCCCAGCGCGACGAACAGCACCGCCAGCACGAGAGACACGGGCAGCAGGATGTAGAGGATGGAGCGGGTCATATCGACCCAGAAGTTGCCGATGGTCTGCGCGCTGCGGCGCGAGAATCCCCGCGCGAACGCCACCGCCACCGCCATACCCACAGCGGCGGAGACGAAGTTCTGCACCGTCAGCCCCGCCATCTGCGACAGGTGGCTCATGGCGCCTTCGCCCGCGTAGGCTTGCCAGTTCGTGTTGGTGACGAAGCTCACCGCCGTATTCATGGCGATGTTCGGGGCCACGCCCGCAAAGCCCTGCGGGTTGAGCGGCAGCACGCCCTGCAGGCGCAGCAGCGCAAACAGCGCCAGCGTGCACAGCAGGCTGAAGCCGACGATGGCGAGGGCATAGCCCTTCCAGTCCTGCTCCTGCTCGGGCCTGACGCCGGCTGCGCCGTAGAGCAGGCTTTCCACCGGCCCCAGCACAGGCCGCAGCCATGTGGCCCGCCCTGCATAGACGGCGTCCAGATAGAGGCCGACCGGGCGCGCCAGCAGCGCGACGAGCCCGGTAAAGCCCACGATGAGCATCCAACCTTCAAGCGTCATGGTTCAGCGGCTTTCAGAAGCGCTCGGGCCGCACGAGCGCGGCGAGAAACAGAAGAAGCAGCGCCACGCCGAGCGCGCCGCCGAGCAGGAAGTCCAGGCCCATGACTCAAAGCCTCCCGGCGCCGGCGAGCGCGCCGTAGAGGAGTGCAAACCCGACCAGGATGAAGCCTACGGCAAGGATGTCCGGCATGAAGCGACCTCTCGATGGCGCAAGAGATCGCTGAAGCGGTATGAAGGTTCGAGGCGCCGCGCACGGCGCGCGCATTAAGGGCGCATTAAATTCCGGGGCGCTGCGCCTCAGCGCGCATGCGCAAGCGCGCCGGCCACCCACGTCTGCGCCACCGCACGGTCGTCGCCCAGCACCGCCAGCGCAAACAGCACGTCCCCTATGTCCGTGGCCGCGCCGCAGCGGCGGGCGAGCAGCGGGGTGGCAGTGGTGTCGAGCACCACGAAGTCGGCGTCCTTGCCGGGCTCCAGCGTGCCGATGACGTCGGCGAGGCCCAGCGCGCGGGCGCCGCCCAGCGTGGCGTGGTAGAACGCCTGCGCGGGCGAGAGATCTCCGCCGCGCAGGCGCGTGACCTTGTAGGCCTCGCCCATGGTGGCGAGCATGGAGAAGCTCGTGCCCGCGCCCACGTCCGTGCCCAGCGCCACCGTCACGTCATGGCGGCGCGCGGCGGCAAGGTCGAACAGGCCGCTGCCGAGAAAGAGGTTCGACGTCGGGCAGAACGCCACCGACGCGCCTGCAGCCCCCAGCCTGCCCCATTCCGCAGCACTCAGGTGCAGCGCATGGGCGAACACGGAGCGCGGGCCGACGAGGCCGTGACGCTCGTACACGTCCAGATAGTCACATGCGTCGGGATAGTCGGCGGCGACCGCGCCGATCTCGTCCATGGTTTCCGACAGGTGCGTCTGCAGCAGCACGCCGGGATGATCGCGCAGCAAGGCGCCGGCGGCGCGCAACTGCGCGGGCGAACTGGTGTGCGCAAAGCGGGGCGTCACCGCATAGCCGAGCCGCCCGCGGCCGTGCCACCGCGTGATGAGCGCAGCGCTTTCGCGATGACTGGTCTCGGCATCGTCGCAGAGCGCCGCGGGGGCGTGGCGGTCCAGCATCACCTTGCCGGCGATCAGCCTCAGTGCGCGCGCGTGGGCGGCGGCGAACAGCGCATCGGTGGCGGCGGCGTGCACGCTGGCGAAGACGAGGGCGGTGGTGGCGCCGTTGCGCAGCAGTTCGTCGAGGAAAATCGCCGCCATGGCCGCCGCGTGTGCGGGATCGGCGAACGCCGCTTCGGCGGGGAACGTGTAGGTCTCCAGCCAGTCCATGAGACCCTTCCCGTGCGAGGCGATCACATCGACCTGCGGGAAGTGCACGTGCGCATCGACGAAGCCGGGCGCGATGAGTGCAGCGCCATGATCGATGACGCTGGCCCCCTCTGCGTGCATCGCGGCGATGGCGGGCCAGGGCCCGCGCGCAAGGATGACGCCCTCCGCCACCACCAGCGCGCCATCGGGTTCGCAGCGCAGCGCGCCGGGCCCCGCCACGGCGGGATCGTCCAGCACATCCACCAGGCGGCCGCGGTGGATGGTGCGTGCGGTCAGCGGCGCGGACACATCACGTCGTAGCCCGCCTTCACGGGCGCGGCCGGCTCCTCGCGCACGGCCCACCACTCGATGGCGCAGCTGCGCTCCGTGATGGCGATGCGGCACTCCAGCGCCGGCGCCTCGGGCGCGCGCTCTCGCGCTTCGGCGCAGGCAAAGCCGTTGGCCTCCAGATCTGCGCGCGCCGCCGACAGCGGCTTGCCGTCGATGCGTGCACCGATGCGCGCGCGCAGCGCTTCGCCGTATCCCGCCACGTTGGCGCCGCGCCATTTTCCGAAATCGAGCCCGCCAGCGGCGACGCCTTCCGGCGGCGCCGCGCCGGCGCCCGCACCCACCGCCTCGGGCGGTGCTACCTTGCCGTGATCGCGCTGGAACAGCCCCTCCTGCGCCGTAGCCGGCCCCACGGGCGCGAGACCCGCAAGCGCCACGCCCATCAGCGCCAGCGCCGTTGCACCCATCCGCATCCCGATCTCCTCAACCGATCCGTTTCCACGTCGACCCGCCGGGGTTGTCCATCACTTCCACCCCCCGTGCGGCAAGCGCCGCGCGCAGTCGGTCGGCCTCGGCCCAGTTGCGCGCGGCGCGCGCCGCCACCCGCTCGGCCACCAGCGCATCGATCTCGTCCACGTCGTCGCCGGTGCGGAACCATGCCTCGGGGTCGCCCTGCAGCACGCCCATCAGGAGGCCCGCGCCGCGCAGCGCATCCCCCAGCCGCTCCAGTTCGGCGCGGTCGGCGGACTTGTTGGCCTCTGTGGCGAGGGCGAACAGCACGGCCATCGCCTGCGGCGTGTTGAGATCGTCGCTGAGTGCTGCAACAAACTCCGGTGGCGCATCCTCCACGGCGGCAGGCGGGCGGGCTGCGGCGCCCGCGGTTTCGCGGTCGATGCGGCGCAGCGCGGTGTAGAGGCGGTCGAGCGCGGCCTTCGACTGGTCCAGCAGGGCGCGCGTCCAGTCCAGCGGCGCGCGGTAATGCGCCGACAGCAGCGCCCAGCGCAGCACCTCGCCCGGCCAATCCTGCAGCAGCTCGCGCGCGAGCACCACGTTGCCCAGGCTTTTCGACATCTTCTCGCCTTCCATGTCGAGGAAGCCGTTGTGCAGCCAGAACCGCGCGAGCGGTTTGCCGTTGGCGCACTCCGATTGCGCGATCTCGTTCTCGTGGTGGGGAAACACGAGGTCGATGCCGCCGCCGTGGATGTCGATGGTGTCGCCGAGCGTGGCCTTGATCATCGCCGAGCACTCGATGTGCCAGCCGGGGCGGCCCTCGCCGAACGGCGACGGCCACGAGGGCTCGCCGGGCCTGGCAGCTTTCCACAGTGCGAAATCGGCGGGATGGGCCTTGTCCTCCTCCGCGTCCACGCGCGTGCCGGAGAGCATGTCGTCGACGCTGCGGTTGGACAGCTTGCCGTACCCCTTGTCCGCCGGCACGCTGAACCAGACGCCGCTGTCGCCCTGGTAGGCGAAGCCCTTGCCGATCAGCGCAGACACCACATCGCACATGCCGGGGATGTGTTCGGTGGCGCGCGGCTCGAACGTGGGCGCAAGGTTGCCCAGCGCCGCCATGTCTTCCCGATAGGCCTGCTCGAACGGCGCGGTGACGGCCGCGATGGAGCCGCCGCGCTCGGCGGCGACAGCGATGATGCGGTCGTCCACATCGGTGAAGTTGCGGGCATAGAGCACATGCGCGTCGCCATAGGCCGCCCGCAGCAGCCGGAACAGCACATCGAACACCACGGGCGGGCGGGCGTTGCCGATGTGGGCGTAGTTGTACACCGTGGGGCCGCACACATACATCGTCACCCGGTCGGGATCGGCGGGCGCGAAGCGCTCCTTGGCGCGCGTGAGCGTGTTGGTGAGGCGGATGTCCATGGCGGGGCTTCTAGCAGATCAGACGGGGAAAAGCGCATCGACCGCCGCGGCGTTGGCGGGGTTGAACGGATTGAGGATGCGCAGGCCCGCCACGTGTCGGCCGTCCTGCATGTCTTCGGAGAAAAGCACCTTGGCGCCCACAGATGCGGAAGCAATGATGATGACCGCATCCCAGAACTGCAGGCGCTGACCTCGCACCAGCGCCGCGGCGGCATTGACGGTGTCTATTGTCGTTGGCGGCGTCAGCATATGGGCAGCGTAGGTGGCGGCAAGAGCCATCGACGCATCGATCTCGTTCGGCGCCTTGCGTCCTGCCACATGAAGGTACTCGGCAAGGGCCTGCGCGGCGATCACGCCGTCGACCGTCGCACGGACGATCAACCTCTGCGCGCTCACCCCTTTCTCGGCGCCCTGCTCCAGCCGTGCGTATAGCAGGACGTTGCTGTCGAACGCGACACGCGTCACTCTTTGGGCTCCCAAACCGGCCCGTAGTAGTCTTCCTCCGTAAGGTCCGCCACGCGCACGCCCGTAGGCTTTAGTTGCGCGAAATGCTCTTCGAGCTTCCGGCGCGCTTCCTGGAGGCAGGCGTCGTCCTTCGGATCAGCCGGCTGCGGCGACACCCGCGCCACGGGCTTGCCGTTCTTGGTGATGACGATCGTCTCCCCCTGCTCGGCCGCGGCGATCAGCTGGGAGAAGTTCTGGTTGGCCTCGCGGACGCTCATTTCCCGCATCACGGCCTCCTGTTCTACGTTGCAACATAGGCCCTTGCGGCGATCGGCGCAACCGCGCGACGCCACGGCACGGGTGGACAAAGCGGCCGGCGGTCCACACTTTCCGGTCTGACGCGGCGCCGAAGCCGCCCTTCGAGGATTTCCGCCCCCATGGACGGTTCGACCAAGCCACGCCCCTCCCTCGCGCCGGTGGCGCGCAAGCCGTCCCGCGAGGAGGCCATGGAGGCGGTGCGCACGCTGCTGGCCTGGGCCGGCGACAACCCCGCCCGCGAAGGCCTCAAGGACACCCCCCGCCGCGTGGTGGACGCCTTCGACGAGTGGTACGCCGGCTATGACGCCGACCCCGCCGCCGAGCTGGCGCGCACCTTCGAGGAGGTGGCGGGCTACGACGACATGGTCATGCTCAAGCAGATCGACGTGGAGAGCCACTGCGAGCACCACATGGCGCCCTTCATCGGCAAGGCGTTCGTGGCCTACATGCCCACCGACAAGGTGGTGGGAATCTCCAAGATCGCCCGCGTGGTGGAGGTGTTCGCCAAGCGCCTCCAGACGCAGGAGACGATGACCGCCCAGGTCGCCGAGACCATCAACACAGCCCTTGCGCCCCATGGGGTTGCCGTGCTGATCGACGCCGAGCACCAGTGCATGTCCACCCGCGGCGTGCGCCACAAGGACGTGACCACCGTCACCACGCAGTTCACCGGCGTGTTCAAGACCGACGCGGACCTGCGCAACCGGTTCCTGAAGCTCGCCGGATACGGTTGACTGATCTTAAACTTGCGCGTTGCGCGCCATCGGGTGCAGTCTCTCCCCCGCCAGCCGGCGGCCCCCTTTCACCACTGAGGGGATCGGCGTCGGGCAGCACCTTGAGGCCGAAAAGAGAGAGGCCGATCATGAGCATGTCTGCCGCCGTATATTCCGGCGAGGACCGCGTCACCTGCGCCAGCCCCGCCCCGGGCAAGAAACGGGGCATCACCCGCATCCCGCGCTGGAAGTACGAGGCGCTGCGGCGCGCCATCCACCGGGTCGTGGTGTCCACCGGCCGCCGGGGCGCCACGCTGGACGAGCTGATCGAGGAGGCCCCGCGCCTCCTCACCGAGGATGAGCGCGCCGAACTCGGCTCCGCCCCCTGGCACGTGAAGACGGTGAAGCTCGACCTTGAGGTCCGCGGCGAAATCGCCCCCCTCGACGGCTCCACCCCGCCCCGCCACGTGCGGGTGCTGCGCGACGCCGCCTAGCCCCAGGGGCGTGGGCGCCCCTGCCCACGTTGCTGACGCACAAGACCGGCCGCGGGCGAGGTCGCCCGCGCGCGCGGCCTGCGCTAGATTGCGGGGGATGACCCACCCCCTGCACCCGCGCGGCGACGCCGCCGCCATCGAGCGCGGCGCGCTGTTCATGCCGAAGTTCGACGCCGACGGCCTCATCCCCGCCATCGCCCAGGACGCCGACACCGGCGCCGTGCTCATGCTCGCCTGGATGAACGCCGAGGCGCTGGCGCGCACGTTGGAGACGGGCCGGGCCACCTACTGGTCGCGCTCGCGCGCCGCACTTTGGGTGAAGGGCGAGACAAGCGGGCACACGCAGGACGTGGTGGAGATGCGCGTGGACTGCGACCAGGACACGATCCTGCTGCGCGTGAAGCAGACGGGCCCCGCTTGCCACACGGGCGCGAGGGATTGCTTCTACCGCGTGGTGGGGCCGGACGGGTTGCTCGCGGGTTGATTGCCGGCGCCGCCGTGCATTGCCGAGGGTTTTCGGCGATGGGGCGGTGCGCTATAGCGCGGACGACGAACTAAGGGGGCGGCGATGCGGTATCTTGCAGTGGCATTCGGGTTCCTGCTGGCGCTGGCGGCGCCCGCCGAGGCCAGCCCCGAGAGTGTCGTGGGCGAATGGTTCACCGGCTCCGGCGGCGGGCGCGTGCGCATCGACAAGTGCGGCGAGAGCGTGTGCGGCGCGCTGGTGTGGCTGCGCGAGGAACCCGCGGGCGAAACCTGGCTCGACACCCGCAACAAGAACGAGGCGCTGCGCACCCGTCCGCTGCGCGGCCTGCGCATCCTGGAAGGCTTCCGCCTGCGCGACGGCAAATGGGTGAACGGGCGCGTCTATCACCCCGAGAACGGCAACACCTACCGCGCCGAACTCATTCCACAGACCGGCGACACGCTGGTGATGAAAGGCTGCCTCGGGCCCATCTGCCAGGACCAGACCTGGCGGCGCGTGCGGTAGACCCCACGCGCCCTGCGCCCCTACACTGCCGGAAAACCGGAGGGAGCGCCGATGCCGCAGCCGTTCACGCCGACCGACGCGCGCGGTCGCATGGTCCATCCCTTCGCCGGGCGCGATCTCAGCTGGCTGCTGGACATGCGCGCCCATACCCGGCGCGACCATCCGTTCCTCGTCTGGGAGCCGTTCGAGGGCGAACGCCAATCATGGACCTACGGTGAATTCAGGAACCGTGTGCTGCGGGTGGCGGCGGGCCTAGCGGCGCGCGGGGTGAAGGCGGGCGACCGGGTGCTGGTGCAGCTCGACAATTCGCCGGAGCTTGAGTTCCTCTGGTTCGCGTGCGCGCGTCTGGGCGCCGTCGTGGTCACCACCAATACGCGCTCTGCCGGCGCCGAGCTTGAGTATTTCGCCGCGCACTGCAACGCAGTCGCTGCGATCACGCAACCCGAGCTCGCCGAGACCGTGGCGCAGAACGCCAAGAACCTGCGCTGGCTGGCCGTCACCGATCACCTCGCCGACGGCGGAGCGCCACCGGCAAACCTGCGCCCCGGGCGCGACGCGAACTTCTCCGCCATCGACGCCGATCCCGCCGATCTGCCGCGCCTCGACGCCGATCCGTGGCGGCCGGGATCGGTGCAGTACACCTCAGGCACCACATCGCGCCCGAAGGGCGTGCTGTGGACGCAGGGCAATGCGCTGTGGGGCGCGCGTGCGTCCGCGTTCAACCAAGGCCTCACCGCCGCCGACGTGCACATGGCGGCGATGCCGACGTTTCACACCAACGCGCGCACCTATTCGATCCTGCCGGCCATGTGGGCGGGCGGCACGGTGGTGCTGCAGCCGAAGTTCTCGGCGCGCCGCTGGTGGGACGTGTCGCTGCGCAACGGCTGCACGTGGGCGTCGATGATCCCGTTCTTTGTGAAGGCGCTGATGGAGCAGGAGCTGCCGAAGCATCAGTACCGGATGTTCGGCTTCGCCGCGAACGAACCGCCGTTCGACGCGCACTTCGGCGTGCGCACCATCGGCTGGTGGGGCATGACCGAGACCGTGAGCCAGGGCGTCGTCGGCGATGCGCTCATGCCCAACCGGTCGATGTCCACGGGCCGCCCTGCCGCCGGCTACGACATCCGCGTGATGCGCGACGATCTCGTCACGCCCGTGGAGCCCGGTGAAACAGGGCATCTGCAATGCCGCGGCGCGCGCGGCATCCAGATGTTCGCCGAATACCTCGACAACCCGCAGGCCATGGTCGACAGCTTCACGCCGGACGGCTGGTTCATCACCGGCGACCGCGTGACGCTCGACGCCGATGGCGAAATCACCTTCGCGGACCGCGACAAGGACATGCTCAAGGTGGGCGGCGAAAACGTCGCAGCGTCCGAGGTGGAGCGCGTGATCGCGCTTGTGCCCGGCGTGCAGGAATGCGCGGTCGTCGCCCAGAAGCACCGCATGCTCGACGAGGTGCCGGTGGCGTTCGTGATCCCCGCGCCCGGCCTGCCGCTCGACGGCGATACCCCGCTCTGCCAGGCGATCCGCGCGGCGTGCGCCGCGCAACTCGCGGACTTCAAACGCCCGCGCCAGATCCTCCTCGTGCCCGAACTGCCGCGCAGCACGCTGGAGAAGGTGGCGAAGGCGGAACTGCGCAAGCGCCTGCCCGCGGCGGATTGAGCGGGAGCGTGGACAACCTCGTCAGCGCAGGTCCTCGAAAGTGTACGCGAACGAGGTCGTCCGAGCTCCGGAGCATGGACGACCTCGTCCATGCCTCACACGTCCATCCAGGCAGAAGACCAGCGCCAGTCGCAGGGCCTTTCGACCAGCCCTGCCACCACTGGATTGCGCTCGATGTATTCCGCAGTCGCCGTCAACTGCGCCTCATCGCGCATGTAACGATCAAAGTAATTGGCCTGCCACAGTGCGCCGTCACGGTCGAGCAATCGGTTCACCGCCCGCGCCGAGATCGATTTCCACCGCTGGACAATCAATGGCGCTGGAATGCCCGGGTTCGGCGCGACAAGGGCATGCACATGGTTCGGCATCACGCACCACGCGTGCAGGCGATACTGATCGGGGATGCCGAACAAGAGGACACGGAGAACGGCGTCGGCCGCGTGGCCCAGAAGAATACGACCAATCTGACTTTCATCCAGCGCGCGGTCCGCAACGTCGATCCGGTCCGGGGCGTTCGGCAACGCGGCGGTGAAGGCTCCGCGCACGCAGAACACGATGTGCTGCACGTGCCCCGGCGCATCCACGTGAGGAAGGCGCTTGCGCATCACCACCCCGGAGCGTGGACGACCCCGTCCACGCACGTCGTCGAAAGTTGACGCGGACGAGGTCGTCCGCGCTCCGGATCACCCCAAGCCTGAACAGAACCGCTGGATGCGCGCGCAGGCGTCCTCGAGGATCGCGTTCGAGGTGGCGTAGCTGATGCGGAAGCAGGGCGAGGTCCCGAACGCCGCGCCATGCACCACCGCCACGCCCTCTTCCTCCAGCAACGCGGCGGCGAAGGCTTCGTCGTCGACGATCTTTGCGCCCCTGGCGCTCGTCCGCCCGATCAGCGGCGCGAGCGAGGGGTACACGTAGAACGCGCCCTCCGGCGTCGGGCATGTGAGGCCATGCGCCTGGTTGAGCATCGACACCACGAGGTCGCGCCGGCCCTTGAACAGGTCCTGGTGCCTCGGGATGAAATCCTGCGTGCCGTTCAGCGCCTCCACGCTCGCCCACTGCGACACCGAGCACGGGTTCGAGGTGGACTGGCTCATGATGCCCGCCATGCCCTTGATGAGATCGGCGGGGCCGGCCGCGTAGCCGATGCGCCAGCCGGTCATCGAATAGGCTTTCGACACGCCGTTCATGGTCAGCGTGCGGTCGTAGAGCGCGGGCTCCACCTGCGCGATCGTGGCGAACTGGAAGCCGTCGTAGACGAGGTGTTCGTACATGTCGTCCGCGAGGATCCACACCTGCGGGTGGCGCAGCAGCACATCGGCCAGCGCGCGCAGCTCCGCCACGGTGTAAGCCGCGCCCGAGGGGTTCGACGGCGAGTTGAAGATGAGCCACTTCGTGTTCGGCGTGATCGCGCGCTCCAGCTGGGCGGGATCGATCTTGAAGTTCTGCGCCACGGTCGTCTCGATGAACGTGGGCGTAGCGCCCGCCAGCAGCGCCATGTCCGGATAGCTCACCCAGTACGGCGCGGGGATCAGCACCTCGTCGCCGGGCGAACACGTGGCCATGAGCGCGTTGAAGATCACCGCCTTGCCGCCGGGCGACACGTTCACCTGCGCGCGGGTGTAGGTGAGCCCGTTCTCGCGCTTGAACTTGGCGACGATGGCGTCCTTCAGCTCCGGGATGCCGTCGACGTCGGTGTACTTGGTCTTGCCTTCGCGGATGGCGCGCATCGCCGCTTCCTTGATGTTCTCCGGCGTGTCGAAGTCGGGCTCCCCCGCGCCCAGGCTGATCACGTCGCGCCCCTCCGCCTTCAGCGCGCGCGCCTTCGCGGTGACGGCGAGCGTCGGCGAGGGCTTGATGCGGCGGAGGGCGTCGGACACGGGCGCGGCGGGCATGGGGGCTCCGGGGGTTCGGCTATGCGCGAGCGTCTATAGGGGGTTGGCGTTGCTGTCATCCCGGCCGCAGCGCAGCGGAGAGCCGGGAGCCCGTTCGCGGCGCACGCACGAATGAGATCCCGGACCGCCACGGCGCGGGCGGGCTTCAAACGCGCCTATTTGATCGGGATGTAGATCTCGCGCTTCTGGGCGGCGAGGTCGCCGTTGGGCTGGACGTGGATTTCCCACGGGCCGCCGGCGGCCTGGATGCGGTGCGCGGCGAGGTAGGCGCCGATCATCACGTAGGTGTTGCGCATGGCCTGCGCGGGCCCCGTGTGCACGAACCGCAGCGCCCGGCCCGACGGCGTCTGGCCGATGGCGACGCGGGGATCGGCGGCGGGCGTGGCGCCGGTGAAGGGATAGCCCACGCGGAAGACGAGCCGGTCGGAGTCGGACGACACGGTGACCATCACCGGCGGGCCCGAGACCGCCGCACCCGCATCCGTCAGGCGCTGCTGCACCACGAGCAGGGACTCGTCGATCGCCGTGCGCACGCGGGTGCTGTAGGTGGCGTCGAGCTCGGCGAGCTTCTCGGGGCTTGCCCCTTCGGGCGTTGCGTCGCGGGTGACGTCGTTCTCCACGAAGGCGTACGCCATGGGCTCCGCCTGCAGGAATTCCGGCTCCAGCGGTTCGAAGTCCACCGGCGGCAGCTGCTCGGCCAGCGCCTTGAGGCGTTCGAGCCCGCTCTCGAAATCGGCCTCCAGCATCTGGCGCGTCATGAGGTTCATGTAGCGGCATGGCACATAGATCGGGTTGCGCGAGCAGTCCGATGTCATGGCCCACGTCACGCGGGCGCCGGCGGGGTTCTTCTCCACCGCCCACACCATCTTCGGCGCGCCGCGCTGGCCGAGATCGAGCACGGTCTCCACGCGCTGGTTTTCCACGGAGCGCACGATGGTCTGCGACCCCGGCCCGATGCCGCCCTTGGTCACCCATTCGGCGGACTGGCCGACGCCGGATTCCCCTTCGAACGTATAGACCGCCTCCGGATCGGACGCGCTCCACGGCGACCACTCGCTGAACGTGCGAAGATTGTCGAGCAGGGCGTAGACCGTCGCGCGCGGGCGCGCGATCAGCGCCTGGCGCTCCACGGTCATGGCGCTGGGCAGGAAGAAGTAGCCGACCCCGAACAACGCCCCCACCACGAGGAGGAGCACAGCCAGGATCGCGGCGAACCAGCGCATCGGGTCAAAGGCTCCGGGGGGCGGGACGAAGATGGATTAACATTCACGCGCCATGCACGCCACGGGCCACGTCAGCATGGCGCGGTTGCGGCCGGAACGGGGCGGATCATCGCGGCGGCGCTCAGGCGGCGGCGCGGATTTCGGCGGCGAGCGCGGGCGAGACGCCGAGGCGTTCGGCCAGCGCCTCAAGGTAGGCCCGCTCCGCCGGCCGGTCCGGGTCGATCACCAGAAGCGAGGCGGCATAGACCTGCGCCGCCACCGCCGGCGTCACCGCCTCCGCCACCAGCCCGTCGGTGTCCATGGGCCGGGCCAGTTCGTCGAACAGGAAGTCGCGCTCCGCGGGCGACAGGTCCACCTGCCCCAGCCGGTCGAACAGGCGGGCCTTCTCGTCGCTGTCGATCTGGCCGTCGGCCTTGGCGGCATTGATCATGGCCTTGAGGGTGAGCCGTGCGATGGCCTCCCGGCCCGGCCCTTCCAGCGGCAGAAAGCCTGCGGGCGGGGGCGCGATCTCGTCCGCCGGGGCCACGGCCTGACCGGCCTTGCCGGCCTCGTGGCGCTTCCAGGCGTAGTAGGCGAGCCCGCCCAGCGCGGCGACACCGCCCAGCCGCGCCAGCGCGCCGGTGAACCGCGGCGCCGCAGCGCCCGCCAGCATCCCGGCCGCAAGCCCGCCTGCCCCGATCATGGCGGCGTTGCGCGCGTCGGGATCGGTCTTCAGCCGCTCGGCCATGTCGCCGCCGGCGGCGCGCAGCTGGCCGCCCAGATCACGCAGCGCCGCAGCCGGATCGGTCTGCAGCGCCTTCAGAATCTTGTCTGCGTCGATCATTGGTATGTGTCCGACCCTTCGAACAGCCCGCCCAGGCGGCGCGGTGTGTAGCGCGGATGGCCGCGAACGCAAATGGGCGGGGGTGTCATGGGGCGTTCGTGCGGCCCGCTCCCGACCGGGACCGCCGGCCTCCAGCCGGCATGGTGCGTGGCAGGCGCGGTCTGTGATCGTGTGACGCTGTTGCCGGCTGGAAGCCGGTGGTCCCGCAGACGAATTCGTCGGCGCTCGGGGCCTACTTCGCGTCCCATTTCTCGAACTCGTACGCGATGCACGCTTCCATCATCGTGCGCCACACGGGCTCCGCGATCGCCCACGACAGCCCTGCGCCCTCCGCTTCCGCGCGGACGTTGTCGAGCACCTGCTGGATGCGGGCTTCGTCCCTAACGGCGGCGCGGGTCTGCTTGATGCGGGCGGCGGCGTCCATGTAGCCCTGCCGGCGGGCGATCAGGGCCACGAGCAGGCGGTCGATCTCGTCGACGCCGGCGCGCACGTCGGTCATGGACTGGCACGCCTCGGGGGCGGGCGCGGCGAAGGCGGGGCCGGGTTTCATGGGCCTTCAGTGGCGGGAGATGGCCGGGCGGGCAAGCCGGCGCGTGGTCGCGGCTTGACGTTCCGGACCCGTAATGGAACCAAGGCCCGGCCAACGAGGGGAAATCCATGAAGCCTGTCGCCATCCTGTTCGCCGCCGCCTGCCTGCTCGGCGCACCCGGCGCCGCCATGGCCCAGCCCGCCCCGGCCAAGGCCCCCGCCGCCCAGGCGCGCGCGCCCGCCGCGGTCACGCCCCAGCAGATCGACGCCGCCGAGAAGGCGCTCATCGCCCGCGCCCGCGCCAGCTTCCGCACCAGCACCCGCACCCCCGCCCTGCGCGCCGCAGCGCTGGCCGCCGCGGGCGCCGCCGGCGCCACGCTCGGCGCCACCACCACCGTCAGCCCCCGCGCGCCGTACGCGGCGGACAAGGCCTGGCTGAACGCCACGCTGGGCGTGTCGGACGTGTTCGACGGCTCGGTGATCGTGCTGGCCTACCCTGACGAGTTCGCGCCCCAGGGCGCCATCGACGTGATCATCAAGGCCACGGCCGGACGGCGCTATCTGGTGGAATGCACGGCGCTGACGGTGGGCGCCCCCGCCACGCGCGTCAGCATCTTCGCCGGCGCTTCCTCCTACGCCGCCGCCACGCCGGTCAACGACGCCACGCTGGCCAGCGGCACGCCGGGCGCGGTGGTGTCGGTGCTGACGCCGGCGGCGGCGTCGCCGTTCCTGCGCGTGTCGCTGGACGTGCCGCGCGGGGCCATCGCCGCCAACGGCCAGGCCGTGCTGGTCACCGACAAGTGCGAAGTCACGCCCGTCAGCTGAGCGGGCCGGCGCTCAGCCGCCGCCCACCAGCAGCCGCTCGCCGTGCACCTCGAAGGCGGTGACGGTGATCCCCAGCACGCGGGCCTGCGCGAGGGCGGTGTTGAACGCGGCCATGTGCGGCGTGGCGAAGTGCGCGTCGAGGGCCGCCTGGTCGGCCCAGCGCTCCACCACGTGCAGCAGGCCGGGCTCGATCACATCCTCCGCATAGGCGTAGGCGAGGCACCCGGCCTCCGCGCGGGACGCGGCCACCATGGGGCCGGCGGCGGCGCGCATGGCGGGGATGTCGTCAGGGTGAAGCCGGGCTGTGCCCTGCACGAGGATCATGGGTGGGTCCTGGGGGTGTGAAAGCCATGGAGCGCGGACGACCTCGTCCGCGCCCCGGGGCGGCATGGGTGCAGGGGCGGGGTCGCCCCTGCTCCGGTGTTACGTCTTCGGCGCCGTGGCGGGGGCTGCCGGCGCGTCGGGATCGGCGATCTCGTCGAGCGCCGAGACCTGGCAGCGGCGCCCGCCCACGAGCACCGCGGAGAAGCGGTCGAAGCGGTCTGCGGCGCCCGGCGCGATGGCGATGGCCTGGCGCCAGCGCACCTCGCTCTTGCAGTTCCCTTCCAGCGTGGCGCGATACCAGCGGCCGCTGTTGGTCTCCAGCAGCAGCGTGCGCTCCGCGCCGGGGCGGAACGTGCGGATCGCGCTGGACGCGAAGGCGATGGACGCGTCGTCGTTGATGACGGTGTAGGCCACGGGCAGCTCTGCGGCAGTGTCGGCGGCCTCTTCCGCGGTGGCGCACGCGCCCAGCCCGAGGGCGAGCGTGGCGGCGATGATTGTCCTGATGGTCATTGGTACACTCCTCAAACGGCGCGTCCCTCGGGCTCTCGCACCGCATACCACGGATCGGGTTCCGCTTGCACCGGCGCAAAGAAAAACGCCGCCCCGGGGGTCCGGGACGGCGCTTTCCTGAGTCTTGCCTACAGGATCAGAACCGGGCTTGCGCACCGATGAAGAAGTACCGGCCGCGCGGCCCCGTGGGGTACGAGAACTCGGTGACGTAGGGCGTCTCGTCGGTGACGTTCTGCACGCCGCCGAAGAGGTAGAGCTTCTCGCTGATGTCGAAGCGGGCGTTGACGTCGTGGAGGTACACCTCCTCCGCCATCGCCGCAGCGCCGAAGGTGGTCTCGAAGGTTTCGATCTCGGCCCCGCGCAGCAGCTGCTCGCCGATGTACTGCATGTGGTAGCCGAGGCGGATCGGCCCGCGCTTCCAGTCGGCGAAGAAGTTGCCGCCCCACTCCGGACGGAAGATTTCGCCGAGTTCCGGATCGACCGCGGTCGGATCGCCCGGATCGAAGAAGAAGTCGAGCTTCTCCTGCTTGGACACCGAGACGCGGATGTTGAAGTCGTTCTGGCCGAGGGCGAAGCGGTAGGCCGCCGCGGCGTCCACGCCTTCGGCCTCGATGGAGCCGAAGTTCACCTGCGTCTGCTGCAGGAAGTTGAAGCCGCCGTTCGTTCCCCGCGTGAAGAGACCGCAGAACGAGTTCGGGAAGCTGGCCGAGTCATAGCAGTTGTCGACGATGT
>JAIYAO010000180.1 GCA_027488965.1 Alphaproteobacteria bacterium | reverse complement strand
CGGCAAGTTCCTCGAGGCGACGCTGGGGGCCGTGGAGACCGCCCTTGTCGCCGGCGCCACGGTGAAGCTCGCGCGGTTCGGCAACTTCGTGGTGCGCGAAAAGAGCGAACGGGTGGGGCGCAATCCGAAAACCGGTGAGGCCGCGCGGATCACCCCGCGGCGCGTGGTGACGTTCCGGCCCTCGCAACTGATGCGCAAGCGGGTCGAGCGACCGCCGGTTGCGCCGAAACGGGCGCCGGCCAAGCGCAAGCGCGTCTGAGCGCCCCGCCCAGAAGGCCGATTGCAGCGCAGGCTTCGGGACGCTAGAAGCGTCCTCCCCACCGGCGCCGCCTAGGCGCGCGCCGGATTTCTCAAGCGTCGGAGCGTGGCGCAGCCCGGTTAGCGCACCTGTCTGGGGGACAGGGGGTCGGAGGTTCGAATCCTCTCGCTCCGACCATTTCCCTGAATCAACGACGTCCCAGGTCCGCCACAAGCTCGGCGGCGAAGGTGGACAACGTGTCGTCCCGCGCGCCCATGACCACGATGCGGTCTCCCGGCCGGGCCAGTTCCAGCAACTTGGCGCCGCAGGCTGCGCGGTCGGTGAGCGCGAGGGCGTGGCGGCCCTTGTCGCGCACGCCGGCGGCGATGTCTTCGCTGGTGACGCTGCGGTCCACGGTGCCGCCGAAATAGGCCGGGTCCGGCATCAGCAGCACATCGTCGGCGGCCAGCTGCTCGGCGAAGCAGGCGATGAACGCCTCGCGCATCATCCGCAGCGGACCGTACCCGTGCGGCTGGAACATCACCAGCAGGCGGCCGGGAAACGCGTGCAGCGTGCCGAGCGTGGCGGCGATCTTGTCGGGGTTGTGCGCGAAGTCGTCGAACACCGTGACGCCTGCGGCCGCGCCGACCCGCTCTAGGCGGCGCCGGATGCCCTTGAATGTGGCCAGTGCTGCGGCGCATTCGGCAAGGCTCACGCCGCACGCGCGCGCGGCGGCGATCGCGGCGAGCGCATTGGCCACGTTGTGGGCGCCCGGCGTTGCAAGACGGATCGCGGCGGTCTCGCCCGTCGCGCGCTCCGTGACGGTGAACGCGATGCCGTCGGGCGCCGGGGCCAGGCCTGCGGCGTGATAGTCTGCGGCGGCGTCGTGGAGGCTGAACGTCCGCCGCTGCGCCGGCGCGAGCCGCGCGGCGAGCGCCGCCGTCTCGTCGTTGTCGAGGTTCATCACGGCGATCGCCGCCTTGCCCACGAAATCGCCGAACAGCATGCGCAGCTCGTCCATCGACTTGTGATCGAGCGCGACGTTGTTGAGCACCGCGATGTGCGGGCTGTACTGCGCGATGGAGCCGTCGCTCTCGTCCACCTCGCTGACGAACAGATCGCTGTCGCCCACGAGGGCGCTGGCGAAGGGGGCGTCGGGCGTGGCGAAGTTGACCATCACCGCGCCGTTCATGACGGTCGGATCGCGGTGCGCGTGGTGCAGGATCCAGCCGATCATGCCGGTGGTGGTGGACTTGCCACTGGTGCCGCCCACGGCGATGGCGCGGCCCGCCGCGTTGAACAGCCGGGCGAGCAAGTCCGCCCGCTTCATCACGATGGCGCCGAGCGCGCGTGCGGCGACCATGTCGGGCACGGTGTCTTCCACCGCCGCCGAGGCCACGAGGATTTGCCGAAGGTCCGTGACGCCGGAGCCGTCCTGGGGGAAGAGGGCGATGCCGCGGGCGCGGAGGAAATCGAACTTCTGCGCTGTGCGCCCGTGGTCAAGCGCACGGTCGGAGCCCGCCACCTCATGACCGCGGGCCCGCAGGATCAGCGCCAGGGGCAGCATGCCGCTGCCGCCGATGCCGCAGAGAAAGTACGGGCTGTCAGGACTCATCGCGCGAGGTTATGAGCGCGGGACCCCACCATCAAGTAAACGGAGCCGTGCGCCGGCGATGTCAGGTCCCCCGCTCACCATCGGCGTCGTGGCGCCCGCCTGCAGGATCACGCCAGAACTGGCGGCGGAGGTCCGGGCGCTGGCGCAGGCCAGTCATCCCGGGCGGGTGAAGGTTCAGGTCGATCCGCAGTGCTTCCTGTCGTCTGGGCATTTCGCGGGGGATGACGCCGCGCGGGCCGACGCCTTCGTGCGCGCCGCCAACGACCCGGCCATCGATGCAGTCTGGGTGGCGCGTGGCGGCTATGGCTCCGGCCGGCTGATCGAAAGCGTGCTGCCGCGGCTTGAGCCGGCCGCGCGCCGCAAGACGTATCTCGGCTACAGCGACGCCGGCGCGCTCCTGGGCGCGCTTTATGGTACGGGCTGCGCCGGGGTCGCCCACGGGCCGATGCCTGCCGATCTCAGCCGCCCCGGCGGCGAGGCCGCCGTGCGGCGGGCGCTCCGGTGGCTGGTGGATCGCGATCCGGACGCTGTGGAGCCGGGCGTGCGGGCAGGGCCGCCCTCTGCGGCGTTCAATCTCACCATCCTCGCCTCCCTCATCGGGACGCCGTGGCAGCCGGACCTCGCCGGCCATGTGCTGCTGCTGGAGGAAGTGTCGGAGCACATGTACCGGATCGACCGGACCTTCGCCCACATCACGGCCAACCCGGCCATCCGGCGTGTGGCGGGGATCCGCCTCGGCCGCTGCAGCCTAATTCCCGCCAACGATCCAGATTTCGGGCGGACGGAAGAGGAGGTGTGCCGCGAGTGGTGCGCCCGGTCCGGCATCGCCTATCTCGGCCGCGCCGACATCGGCCATGACATCGACAACCGCGTGGCGCCTTTCGGCATCGGTCGGGCCTGAAAAGCGTTTCCCCGGGAAGGGCGCCGTCACTGGCGCGCGGCGCCCCGCGGCGCCCCGCGGCGCTACGCGGCCGCATCATCGACAGTGAGCAGGACGTGCGCGGCTATCCCGTGCAGGCGCCGACGCGTCGGCCGTTCAACCCGGCGCTGTGGCACCTCGACACCATGGAGCCGCGTGCGCCTGGTGCGCTGGATGCCGGCGGACGCGCTCGGGGCACGTGAGCGCCGCGCATTGACGGCCTCAGGCGCCGGCGCCACACGGGGCCGGCCGGAGGCGACGGATGATTGTGTTGGAACCCATCGGCGTCGTGCGCGGCGGCCGGGATGAAACGGTGGATGACGACTGGGGGCGCAGCCGCGCCCGGATAGACCTGGACGTCGCGCGCTTCGGGCCGGACGCGCTTGCGGGGCTCGGCGACTTTTCGCACGCGGAGGTGATCTTCGTGTTCGACCGTGTCGGGGACGACGAGATCGAGTTTGGTGCGCGACATCCCCGGGGCCGCATGGACTGGCCGAAGGTCGGCATTTTCGCGCAGCGCGGCAAGAACCGGCCGAACCGGCTGGGCCTGTGCACCTGCCGCATCGTCGCCGTGGAGGGAACCTCCCTGATCGTCGAAGGCCTCGACGCCGTCGACGGTACGCCGGTGCTGGACATCAAGCCCGCCATGAGCGGGTTCCAGCCGCGCGAGCGCCTGCGCGAGCCGCCGTGGGCGCTGGAGATCATGCAGGCGTACTGGTGATGTCGGGCACGGGAATTCCGGTCGTCTCGGACGTGACGTTCCGCATTTCCGCTGATGGCGGGATGATCGGCCTCGACTTCGAGTGCAAGGACGGCCAGGTCCGCACCGTCGCGCTACCCGTCGCCGAGCTCAACAAGCTTCTTGCCGGGTTCATCTGGGCGGGCAATGAAAGCGCCGCGCGCCGCGCACCGGCGCCTGTGCGGCCAGAGGTGCGCGAAGCGCTGCGCGATGGCGCACGCGAAGTCACGGACTGGCGGATCGTCAATGCGGGGGACGAGCAGTTCCTCGAAATCTCCGTGGGCGCGGCGTTTCTCTGCCTGCGGCTGGCGCGGCCGTCCTGATCCGGGTGGAGCGCGGTGGCGTAAACCTTGCGACCAAGGAGTTGGACATGCGGTACGCGATACTTGCGCTTGCGGTGATTTCCGCAGGGTGCGCGACGAAACCTGGCATTCCTGACACGGCTGCACCCGCTGCGCGCCTCGTGCCCGAGGAAGATCTCGCTGGGCGGCTCTACGGGAGAGGCGAGTTCCGCAGCATCAACGGCGTACGCCGGGCCTTTGATGTCACGCTCGACGGCGCCTGGGATGGATCGACGCTGACGTTGGTGGAGGCGTTCCGTTACGCTGACGGCGAGAACGACGTGAAGACCTGGAAACTGCGCAAGCTGCCCGATGGCCGCTACGAAGGTGTCCGCGAGGATGTGGTCGGCACGGCGGAGGGCTGGCTCGATCGCGGCTCCTACCGGATGGCGTACACCATGGCGATCCCGAAAAAGAACGGCGGCGCACGCAATGTGCGTTTCCAGGACGTGCTGGTGGAGGACGCCAATGGGGCCGTCATCAACCGCGCCAAGGTCAGCTATTTCGGGTTCCCCGTGGCGAGCGTGGACCTCACCATGCAACGCACGCCTTTCAACTGAGGCTGATGCAGACGTCCTGACCTTCAAAGCGCCGTGCGCATCTCCTTCCAGGCGGCCACCAGTGCATCGCGGTACGCAGGCGCGGCGAGAGAGACGAGGGCGGCCGCGCGGGCATCGATATCGAGAGTCGCCAGATCGATGGCGCCATGTTCGGTGACCACGATGGGCGCATCCACCCGCGACACGGTGATGGGCCCAGGCAGCCGCGGGACGATGCGAGAGGCGCCGCGTCCTTCGGCCTGGATCATGACGATGGCCCGCCCGCCCGGCGCCGCCTTCGCGCCGCGGACGAAATCCACCAGGCCCCCGACCCCTGAAATCTGCCCGCCGCCGGCGAGCTCTGCATTGATCTGGCCGAAGAGATCGATCTCCAGCGCGGCGTTGATGGCCACCAGGTTGTCGATACCCGCCAGCACGGCGTGAGCGTGGGTCTCGGCGACGGAGACCAGACGGACCCGCGAATCGGCGGCGAGCCGCGCGTAGAATTCTGCGTCTCCGGCGCCGATCCCCCCTGTGATCGCGTCCGGCGCCTCCTCGATCGCGCCGGCGTCGGCCAGCGCGAGATGGCCCGGCGTCAGCAGGCCGGAGTGGACCCGGAGACGGCGGTGGGCGGCGAGCGCGTGGGTGACCGCGGCTGGTAACTTGCCGACGCCGGTCTGGATCGTGTCGCCGTCGCGCACGAGCGCGGCCACCTGCTCTGCGATGGGCCCTCCAGTAGCGCCAGCGTCCGCGAGGGCGGCGAGGGGGTGATCGATCTCCACGACCGCGTCGAACACATCGAGCGATGTCGCCGGTGCGCCGGCCATGCGCGGCATGGCGCGGTTGACCAGCGCGAGTTTCCAGCCGCAGCGGTCCAGCATCGACGGCGGCGCGTCGGCGGCGACGCCGAAGGAGGCGCGGCCAGCGCCGTCCGGCGGGCTCACGTGGAACACGCCGACCTCGGCGCCCTCGCGGACCAGCGTGGCGAAGGCCTGCGCATAGTGCATCGGCCGGTGGCGCGACTGGCCGGAGACAAACCCGCCCCGCCAGTCCGGCGAGAGCATGAAGAGGTCCATCCCCGCCGTGGGATGGAGGCGCGCGTAGTCGAACCGGTTGAGACCGGGAATGAACAGCCCGGCGAACCGCAGGCCGGCGGCCGCATCGGGGGCCCTGGCCCAGGCGTCTTGCAGTGCAAGCGGTTCGGCGGGGCCGGCCGAGAGAAACACGCGGCCCTGCGGCGCGTGGCGCGCGATGGCGCTGACCGCCTCGTCAAGCGAGAGCTTCGGCGGCATCAGGGAAACACCGGCGCGCGTTTGGCCATGAAGGCCTCGTAGCCTTCGCGGAAATCCGCGCCCTCGAACGCCTCCGCAAACAGTGTGGCGCTTTCGTCGGTGTCGGCGACTGCGCCGGACCGCAGCATGGCGCAGACCGCCTTGACCGCCCGTGCCGTATAACCCGAGCCGCACACGAGGTCGGCGACGAGGGCGGCGGTCTCCGTGACTGCGTCCGCGGCGAGGCGATCTATGAGGCCGATGCGCAGCGCCTCCGCCGCGTCCAGCAGGCGTCCGGTGAACAGGATGTCCTTCGCGCGTGAGGCGCCCACGGCGGCGATCAGCCGGCGCGTGTCTGCGATGCCGTAGGCCAATCCAAGCTTCGCCGGCGTGATGCCGAAGCGCGCGTCGCTGGCCGCAACCCGGATGTCGCAGCACAGTGCGAGTGCGCAGCCGCCGCCGACGCACGGGCCGGAAATCTGGGCGACGGTGGGTTTCGGAAAGGACTCCAGCGCCGCCATCGCGGCGATCATGGTGTCCTGATTGGCGCGGGCCGCTGCGGGGGTGGCGTAGGCGGTGGCGAATTCGGCGATGTCGGCGCCGGCGGCGAACGCTGCGCCTTCGCCCCGGACCACAAGCACGCGCACGGCGGCGTCAGCAGCAAGCGGGGCCAGCAGGCCGGGAATGGCCGCCCACATGGCGAGGTTCAGCGCATTCTTTTTGTGCGGCCGGTTGAGCACGAGGTCGGCGCGGGCGCCCAGGATGTCGACTCGGATGTCGGTCATCAGCGGCGCCGGAAATCGTAGGGAGCGGGGGCGGGCGTGCGGAAGGCATAGCTGCCGTCCTCCCGGCGCGCCTGCTCCTGGTAGAGCACGCCCGTGGGCATGACGGTGATCCGTATGTCGAGACCCGCGCCCTCCACCAGGCAGCGTTCCGGATCGGTCTGGGCGTTCCAGGCGCCGGGGCCGGCCGAGATGGCGGCGAGGGCGCAGGCCGAGGGCAGGCGGCGGACGTCAGCCTCCGTCAGGGCGGTGAACGCTGCAGACCCTGCACCGGCAAACCGGTCGGGCGCGGCGAACTGCAGCACGTCGATCCTGACCCCGCCCGGCTCCTGTCGAAACGCCCACAGCCGCTGGCGGCTGATCGCGCCGTCTGCGCCCCGCCATTCCGCATGGACCGCCAGGGGGGCCACCGCCGGCGCTGAAACGACCGTGAACGTGACCGCCTGCAGATCGATCCAGTCATCCTCCGCGTCTGCCGGGGCGTCACGCATGTCGGCTGGCGCGCTCGCGAACTGAACAGCGTTGTCGTACCGACCGGCCAGGGCCGCCGGGTAGGCGGCAAGGGGCTCGGCGGACGGGCCTGCCGCGCACCCGGCGAGGGCTAAGGCGGCAAAGAGGAGGCGGCGCATGGGCGGCGGTTTCCTTTGGGCAGGGGCAACCGATCGCCGCTTCCCTGCGGCGGCGGTCCGGCTAAAAGAGAACTCGCCGATTCGGCGGCGATTGGGGCGGTTAGCTCAGCGGTAGAGCGTCTCGTTTACACCGAGAGGGTCGGCGGTTCGATCCCGTCACCGCCCACCATGCCGGCGGCCCGGGCCCCCGGGCATGCCCCCAGCCTGCGCGAAGAGTTCATCAGCGACCTTGACCCGGGAATCCCGAAGCCCTATCCCGCCCCCTCCCCACGCGGGAGTAGCTCAGTTGGTTAGAGCGCCGGCCTGTCACGCCGGAGGTCGCGGGTTCGAGCCCCGTCTCTCGCGCCATTTTCCGGCCGCCGGATGCGGCCATTTCGCAAGCGCAGTACGGTTGCCCAGACAAGGGCTTGCGCGTAGCGTCCGGCGCAATTGCCGGGGCCTTGTCGCCTCGATTCGCAGCGCCGGGACGGAGCCGTCATGCAGGGCCTTCTGGTCGAGTATTTGCCGATCGTGGTCTTCCTCGTCATCGCCGCCGCGATGGGGGCGGGGTTCATGATCGCCGCCGGCGTGTTTGCGCCGTCGAGCCCGGACAAGGAAAAGGTCTCCGCCTACGAGTGCGGTTTCAACGCGTTCGACGACGCGCGCATGAAGTTCGATGTGAAGTTCTATCTCGTGTCGATCCTGTTCATCATCTTCGATCTCGAAGTCGCGTTCCTGTTTCCGTGGGCGATCACGCTCGATCAGGGGTCTTTGTTTGCTTTCTGGTCGATGATGGCCTTCCTCGGGGTGCTGACGGTGGGCTTCATCTACGAATGGAAGAAGGGCGCGCTCGAATGGGAGTGATCGCACCCGCCGGCGCCGCGGGACGCGCGGGCCTAGAGGGCGGCTTTCCGGTCAAGCCGGACGACCCGTTCTACACGGGCTTGAGCAACCAACTCGCCGACAAGGGATTTCTCGTCGCCGCCGCGGACGATCTCATCACCTGGGCCCGCACGGGCTCGCTGATGTGGATGACGTTCGGACTTGCGTGCTGCGCAGTCGAGATGATGCACATGTCGATGCCGCGCTACGACGCCGAGCGGTTCGGCTTCGCGCCGCGCGCGAGCCCACGCCAGAGCGACGTGATGATCGTGGCCGGCACCCTGACCAACAAGATGGCCCCTGCGCTGCGCAAGGTCTACGACCAGATGCCGAACCCTCGCTACGTGATCTCCATGGGATCGTGCGCCAATGGCGGCGGCTACTATCATTATTCCTACGCGGTCGTGCGCGGCTGCGACCGGATCGTACCGGTCGACATCTACGTGCCGGGCTGCCCGCCGACCGCCGAGGCGCTGCTCTACGGCGTGCTCGCGCTTCAGAAAAAGATCCGCCGGGAAGGGACGATCGAACGATGAGCCTCCCGGTGGCGCCCCTTTCGCCGCTTGAGGAGCTGGCGCTGCACGTGACGCAGGCGATGGCCGGCGCCGTGGAAAGCCATGTCATTGCATTCGGCGAACTGACGCTGATGGCGAAAGCCGACCAGATCATTCCGCTGCTGACGTTCCTGCGCGACGATCCGCGCTGTCAGTTCACGACGCTGGTCGATCTCTGCGGCGTGGACTATCCCGAGCGCGCCCGGCGGTTCGACGTCGTCTATCACCTGCTGTCGATGCGGAAAAACCGGCGCGTGCGCGTGAAGATCGCCCTTGACGAGACCGCCCCCGCGCAAAGCGTGATCGGCGTGTTTGCCGCCGCCGGCTGGTACGAGCGCGAGGCGTTCG
>JAIYAO010000077.1 GCA_027488965.1 Alphaproteobacteria bacterium | reverse complement strand
TGATGGAATCCGTGAACGCGTTGCCGAAGCCCGACGAGCCGTGGAAGTTGTGCCACGCCACCACGTAGCCCCAGCCTGCGAACACGTGGGCGTTCCAGCGGTACGTCCACGCGTCGGTGATGCCGCTGTGGGGGCCGCCGTGGAGCAGCAGCAGAAGCGGATACTTCTTCGACGGATCGAAGCCGGGCGGATAGACCACCCACATCTGGATGTCGGCGTCGCGCGCGCCCTTGTAGGTGACGCTCTCCACACGGCCCATGTCGGCGCCGGCGAGCGTCTCGTCGTTGACGCGCGAGAGCACGGTGGCGGCCCCGCTGTCGGGATCGACGCGCACCAGCGTGGGCGGCGCCGAAAAGGACTGGCGCAGCGCCACCATCCGCAGCGGCCGTCCGCCCAGAGCCAGCGACGCATGATCGCCCGCCGTCGTGATCCGGCGCGGCTCTCCCGTGAGATCGAACCGGTAGATGCGCCGGGTGGCGGCGTCGTCGATGGCGCCGTAGAGCGCCCGCGAATCCGGCGCCCAGACAAGGCCGCTCGCCGAGCGGTCGAACCGCGCAGTCAGATCCCGGCGCGCGTTGCTGCGTCGGTCGATCACGACGAGTCGATTCCTGTCGGCGTAGAACCCCACGATGTTCTGCTGGTGGTACGCCAGATGGCGCCCGTCGGGGCTGTAGAGCGGGCCGGTGTCGTCAGCGGGATTGTCGGCGGTGATATTGCGCGCGGCGCCCCCGCCGGCGGGGATGGTGAACACATCGTAGTTGGAGCGCGCGCCGCGCTGGGTCTCGCCGTCGAACGCAAATTCGCGCCCGTCCGGCGCGATGTCGTACGATCCCCCGTTGGCGTCGCGCAGATCGACGCTGGCCCCCGAGCCCGCCGTGACAGGGGCAGGCGCGCCGCCCGCGCGATCAACGGTGAAGATGTGCGTTTCGCGGTCGTCGAGCCAGCGGTCCCAGTATGCGATCGGCGCGCTGTTCCACACGCGGGCCGTCATCTTGCTCTCGTCGCGCTCCTTCAGACGCTTGCCCTGGTCCTCCCAGGTGGCAAGGCCCGGCCACACGCGGGACAGGAACGCGATGCGAGCGGAGTCCGGCAACCATTTCGGGGCGAACGCGCCCGTGGGCACGGTGGTGACGCGCCGCGCCTCGCCGCCGTCCACGGGGATGACGTAGATCTGACCATGCTTGTCGTCGCCGCGCTTGGACACGAATGCGATCCAGCGGCCGTCCGGCGAGAAGTGGGGATCGCTGTCGCTGGCGGCGTCGGCGGTGAGCTGGCGCGGCGGGGCGCCGTCGAGGGGAAACAGCCACAGGTCGGTGTAGCCCTTGTTCTCCTGCATGTCGTAGCGGGTGACCGCCGACACTGCGGCACGGCCGTCGGGGGAGAGGTCCGGCTCGCCGAGGCGCTGCAGCTTCCAGAGCGTTTCGGCGGTGAGCGGCGCCCGCGTTTGCGCCGTCGCCGGCGCGGCCATCATCGCGAGTGCAGCCAGCGCGCCTGCCCAGATCCTCATCGCCAACTCCCGCCGCCTCGCTCGAAACCACCCGCCCGCGGCAAATCCTAGCGGCTCCCGGCCGCTTGCCTAGGTCTCGGCCCGAGGTGTCGGCCCCAGGTTTCGGCCCTAGTCCCCGGCGTCGCCCGCCGCCGCCAGCGCGGCGGCCATCACGATCACGCGCAGCGTCTCCTCCCACAGGCCAAGGCCGTCTATCTCCGAAAGGGGAAAAAACTTCGCTTCCGCAGCGTCATCGCCGGCGCTGGGCGCGCCTGCGCGCCAGCGGCAGGCGAAATCCACCATAACGTAGTGGCCCCACACCTCGCCCCCGTCTCGGGGCGCGAAAAGGCCGTCCACCACGTCCACGAGGCCCAGCAGGTCCGCCTCCACCCCGGTCTCTTCCCGCAGCTCCCGCAGGGCGGCGGCGGCGGCGGTCTCGCCCCATTCGATGCGTCCCCCGGGCAACGACCACTCGCCCATCCGGGGCGGCTTGCCGCGCCGAATGAGCAGTACGTCCTCGCCGCGCAGGCACACCATCCCCACCGCCGCCACAGGCGTACGCGCCGTCGATGGTTCCGCCATGGCGTGCTCCGTCTCGAAATCGCCGCGCAATGCAGCCAAGGATGGCGTGGTTTCCGGAGAAAGCCCATGGGTCGCGCCCTTGTCTTCGCCGTCCTGATGTCCGCCGCCGCGGCGCCTGCGCTGGCGCAGGCCGTAATGGGCGCGGCGGAGGCGCGGCGCACCTTCTTCGGCCTCGACATGCAGGGCGTGCACGAGCCGTCTGGCCTGCGCTGGCGCGAATGCATCGATCCCCGCGGCAACACCACGTACTGGTTCGGCGAGACGGTGGATCAGGGGCGCCTGACGGTCCGCACCGATGGCGCGTTGTGTTTCGCCTACGCCTCGCGGGGGTACCAGGACACGGCCTGCTGGCGCATCAAGCCCCAGAACGGGGCCAACTATCGCTTCGAGAACGCCGACGGCGCCTCGGGCGTGTTCGTCACCACATCGACGCGCCGCGCCACGGTGTGCGAGGGACCGGCGCCGCCGATGTCCTAAACCATCGCGCGCGGGTTCATCAGCCCGTGCGGGTCGAGCGCCTGCTTGATCGCGCGCATGGCGGCGAGGGTCGCCGGGTCCTTGAAGCGCGCCAGTTCTTCGCGGCGGAACACGCCGATGCCGTGCTCGGCCGAGATG
>JAIYAO010000055.1 GCA_027488965.1 Alphaproteobacteria bacterium | reverse complement strand
CGAACTGCTGAGCGAGGACGCGCAGGTCCGCGTGCTGCGGTGCACGTTCCCGCCCGGCGTGGGGCATGAGCCGCACTACCATCCGCCCCACTTCGGCTATGTGCTGGAAGGCGCGGGGCAGATGCGCAACACGCGCTCCGATGGCGTCAGCGAACCGCGCCTTGCGGCCGGCGCCTTCTTCTCCAGCGACGTGGAGGTGCGCCACACGGCGCTCAACATCGGCGAGCAGACGCTGCGCTACCTGATCGTGGAGAAGAAGTACGCCGATGCGCGGCCGGCAAGCGCCGTGGCGCCCGGCCTGTGCGCGCCGCCGCCGAAGTAGGCTAGAGCGCCGCCGCGATCTGCGCCGCCTGCGCGTTCAGCGCCGCCATGTCGGCCATGCCGGCCTTGCCGTGGCCCTTCATCGCCTCGCCCTCGCGGCGCGGCAGGATGTGGAAGTGGAAGTGGAACACGGTCTGCCCCGCGGGCGCGCCGTTCAGCTGAATCAGCATCACGCCGTCCGGCGCAAAGGCCTTCTCCACCGCCTGCGCCACGCGCTGCACGCGCGCCATGTAGGCGCCGAACGCGTCGGGCGGGAAATCGAGGATGGTGCGGCACGCCACCTTCGGGATCACCAGCGTGTGGCCCGCCGTCTGCGGGAACACGTCCATGAACGCCAGCGCCACGTCGTCCTCGAACACCTTCGCGCACGGCGCCTCGCCGCGCAGGATCTTGGCAAAGATGTTGGCGGGGTCATAGGCGCCGGAAAGGCTCATGGGACGGGCTCCGTGGGGCGCGCCCGTGGTAGCATCGCCGGTGCGAAGGGCAAGGGATGGCGGGGGAAGGCGGCGCGGGTTCGCTCCGGGAGACGGTTCGCCGGCGGGGGCGACGGAGGTTATGTTGACGGTACGCACTCGTTGAAGTGCCGGCCGGAGGAGTGCCCTTGGGATTGTGGGCAAAGCCGACAATCTCGGTCAGCTACCAAGGTATGAACCGCACCTTTGCCTGCAACTGTTCTGCAATCATCCTAGCTAACTCACTGCCAGTTGCATCCAATCCGGACTTCTGTTCCTCCCATGCGACCGAGTGGATGTCATTGCGCGCATGCAGTGCGTGGTAGGCCCCACTCCATTCCAGCAACCTAGCCTCCATCTCAGGTGGAAGAGGGCAAGGCCAGTCAACCGACGGAAGCTGGTATTCATCACGCAGCGGCTTTGCGGTTATCTCAGGCGAAAGAACAAGGTACTTCATCGTAGCCCACCTACATACGTAACGGTGACACACTTCTGTGGAGGGAAACAGGCGCATTGCCCGCGCTCCCGAAAAGTGTGCCGGAGCGCAGGCGCCCTCGTCCGCGTATCCATCGCGCAAATCGAGGCGTGGGCGGGGGCGCCCATGCTCTGGGGAATGCGGGGACAAGGCGGGCTTGTCCCGTTTTTGGGAAGGGCAGGTCGGGCGGGCGTTGTGCGTGTGGCGCGGTGTGCGTGCGGAACGGTTTCGCCCTTGCGTGCAGGCATTTTCGTACCGCAGACGACCGCCGGCATTCATTTCAAAGGTGGCCGGGCAAAGCCGGCGGTTCGCAGGGACAAGGGCCGCTTATCCTCCCCCTCCAAACCCGTGGTAGACTGTGCGCCTCTTCGATCACGAAAGGACGCCTCCGTTTTGACCATCGCCACGCTCACCCGCCTCATCGTGCTTCTGCTGGCCGTGCTCTGCGCGCCGGCGGGCGCGTTGGCGCGCGTGCGCGGGTTCAACCTCGTGCAGCTGTTCCTGTTTGCGCGGGGGCTGGAGATGATGCGGGCGCGCGGTGAAAAGCTGCGCCGTCCGGGCGAAAGTCTCGCCACGGTGTACGCGCGGATCGATCTCATGGCGTGGCTGGCGCTCGATCCGTTCGCGGCGCTGAAGCATCTCGGGCGGCGGTTGCGCGGGTGGACGCGGATGCGGTGTCTCTGTGTGCTGGCGCCGGCGGGTGTGGCGGCCTGTGCGGGTGCGCCGCCGGCGTGTGCGGTCACGGCGGCGGTGTTCGCGGATTCAAGTTAGAATCGTACCGCCGGCTTCAGCCGGCCACTTTGTGGAAAAGGATGCCGGCGGTCGCCGGCGGTACGATGGAAAAGCACGCCGCGCGAAACGCCTCGCGCCGGCGACAGCGGCGCTGGCGGCGCTGCCGGAGACCCGGGATCACTCCCCCTTGCGGAACGGCGTGTGCTCGGCCAGCGCCTCGATCTCGTCGGCGACGGCGGGGCGTTCGTTCTCCAGGAACTGCGCCACCGCGTTGCGCAGGCCGGGGTGGGCGATCCAGTGCGCGGAGTAGGTGGTCACCGGGGCGTAGCCGCGCAGCAGCTTGTGCTCCCCTTGCGCGCCCGCCTCTACGCGCGCGAAGCCGTGCGCGATGGCGTAGTCCATCGCCTGGTAGTAGCAGAGCTCGAAGTGCAGGAAGGGGATGTCTTCGGTGCAGCCCCAGTAGCGGCCGTAGAGCGTGTCGGAGCCCTTGAGGTTCAGCGCCGCCGCCACGGGCCGCCCGTCGCGCGCCGCCAGGAACAGCACGCACCGCGCCGCCATGCGCGCGCCGAGTTCGGTGAAGAACGCGCGGTTCAGGTACGGGCTGCCCCACTTGCGGGCGCCGGTGTCCATGTAGCAGCGGAAGAAGAAGTCCCAGTGGCCCGCCGTGATGTCTGCGCCTTCGAGGCGGTGGATGGTGAGGCCTTCGGTGGCGCGCTCCCGCTCGCGGCGGATGGTCTTGCGCTTGCCGGAGGAGAGGGCGGCGAGGAAATCGGCGAAGCCGGCGTAGCCCGGATTGTCCCAGTGGAACTGCACGCCCGTGCGCCGCAGGAATCCGCTGTCGCCAAGGGTGTTCCACTCCGCCTCGGTGGGAAACGTCACGTGCACGGAAGAGGCGCGCAGGATCCGCGCGGCTTCGATCGCGCCCGACACCAGCGCATCCGCCACCGCCCCGTCGCGCGCGAAGATGCGCCGCCCCGTCACCGGCGTGAACGGCGCTGCGCACTGCAGCTTCGGATAGTACGTCCCGCCCGCGCGGCGCATGGCGTCCGCCCACGAATGGTCGAACACGTACTCGCCCATGGAATGGAGCTTCAGGTACAGCGGCATGGCGCCCACGAGGGCGCCGGATGCATCGTGGGCGAGCAGGTGGCGCGGCTCCCAGCCGCTGCGCCCGCCCACGCAGCCGGTGGCCTCCAGCGCTTCCAGGAAGTCCCACGCGATGAACGGATCGAACCGCGCGCCCGGCGGGTTGGCCAGCGCATCCCACGCCGCACGGTCCACCCCCAGCAGGCCCGGGGCGAGGGAAATCTCCACACTGTCACGCGCGCCGTCGGCCATGGGGGACTATGTAGCGATGGCGAACACCGCGTCCACCTCCACCGCGAACCCCAGCGGCAGATTGGCTACGCCCACTGCAGATCGCGCGTGGCGGCCCGCCTCGCCCAGCACCTCCACCATGAGGTCCGAGCAGCCGTTGATCACCTTGGGAATCTCGTCGAAGTCCGGCGCGCAGTTGACGAAGCCGCCCAGCTTCACGGCGCGGATCACGCGGTCGAGATCGCCCTTGCAGGCGGCCTTCAGCTGCGCCAGCAGGTTGAGCCCGCACAGCCGCGCCGCCGCCTGGCCCTGCTCCAGCGTCAGCGGCGCGCCGAGCCTGCCCTTCACGCCGCCCGCAGCGTCGATGCTGACCTGCCCCGAAATGTGGAGCAGCCCGCCCACCTCCACGAACGGGACGTAGGACGCGATCGGCGGGACGGGCGTGGGCAGCGTGATGCCGAGTTCGGCGAGACGGGCTTCGATGGCGGGCATGGGGGATGTCTCCTTGCGTGGTTATCGCGTGTCGGCCCGTGGCGCCGCAAGTCGCCCGCGCTAGAATGGACCGATGACCACCACCGCCGCCGATCTCATCACCGCGCTGCGCATGAAGCCCCACCCGGAAGGCGGGCACTATGCGGAGACGTTTCGCGACATCGAGAAGGACGGGCGCGCGCGGTCCACGGCGATCTATTTCCTGCTGCAGGCGGGGGAGGCCTCGCACTGGCACAAGGTCGATGCGGTGGAGTACTGGCTCTGGCACGCGGGCGCGCCGCTAGCGCTGTCCATCGCCTACACCAACGCGCTGCCGTTCACGCTGACGATGGGGCCCGATGTGCTGGGCGGGCAGCATCCGCAGGTCGTGGTGCCCGCGGGCGCGTGGCAGGCGGCGCGCTCGGGAGGGGACTGGACGCTGGTGAGCTGCGTGGTGGCCCCGGGCTTCCGGTTTTCTGGTTTCAAGCTCGCGCCGCCGGGCTGGAGCCCGAAGACGCCGGTCTGACGACGCTACTCCTCCTCGGCCTTCAGGCCCCGTCCCGTCACCACCGCGTCCTTGCCGAACTTCGCGCGCGCCTTCGCCACCGCCGCTTCCGCCGCCGCGCGCTTCGGCGTTTCGGAATCCATGAGGTCGCCCTTGTCGGCGAGGCCGGCCTCGCAGAGATCGGAAAGGCCCGCGCCGATGAGCCGGTAGGAGACGCCCTCGGGCTCCTGGGCCAGCAGCGCGCGCGTGGTCTCGAACAGGCGATGCGCGAGCAGCGTGGGCTCGGTCAGCGTGCGCCGGCGGGTGACGATCTTGAAGTCCGCGCGCCGCAGCTTCAGCGTGATGGTGCGCCCCGCCGTATCGGCTGCGCGGGCGCGCACCGCGACCTTCTCGCAGAGCAGCCAGAGAATGTCCTCCAGCGCCTCGCGGTCGGTGATGTTCTCGAAGAACGTGGTCTCGGCGGACACGCTCTTGCGCTCGCCTTCGGGATCGACGCGGCGCGGATCGTCGGCGTGCGAGAGCCGCCACAGGTGATCGCCCCACTCGCCGAACTTGGCGATCATCAGCTTGCGGTCGGTGTGGCGGATGTCGGCGATGCGGCGCAGGCCGGCGCGTTCCAGCGTGGCGGCGCCCGCCGGCCCCACGCCGGGCAGCGTGCCGACGCTGCGGGGGCCAAGAAAATCGAGCGCTTCGGCCTTGCCGATCACCGAGAAGCCGCGCGGCTTGTCGAGATCTGAGGCGGTCTTGGCGAGGAACTTGTTGAACGAGAGGCCGATGGACACCGTGATATCGAGGCTCTGCTCGATGGCGTTTTGCAGCCTCACCAGCGTCTGCGCCGGCGGGCCGCCGTGCAGCGCTGCGGAGCCGGAGAGATCCATGAACGCCTCGTCGATGGAGATCGGCTCCACCTGCGGCGTGAGGTCGGCCATCGCGGCGCGCACCTGGCGGCCCACCGCCACATACTTCGCCATATCCGGCTTCACCACCGCCGCCTGCGGGCACAGCGCCAGCGCCTTGAACATCGGCATCGCCGAGCGCACGCCGAACGCGCGCGCCACGTAGCAGCAGGTGGACACCACGCCGCGCTTGCCGCCGCCCACGATGACAGGCTTCGCCGCAAGTGACGGATCGTCGCGCTTCTCGATCTGCGCGTAGAACGCATCGCAGTCGAGGTGCGCGATGGAGAGTGCGCCGAGCTCGCCGTGGCGTACGATGCGGTCGCCGTGGCAGCTGGCGCAGGTCTCGCCCGCGACAGGCGCGGCGCAATCGCGGCAGAGCGCGGT
>JAIYAO010000045.1 GCA_027488965.1 Alphaproteobacteria bacterium | reverse complement strand
GCGGGGTGACCACCATGGTGGTGATGCCCACCACCGACCCCGTGATCGACGACGTGAGCCTTGTCGATTTCATCAAGCGGCGCGGCGCCGAGCGCGCCGGGGTGCGCGTGCTGCCAGCCGCCGCCATGACCAAGCGCCTCGACGGCGCGATGATGACCGAGATCGGACTGCTCTCGGAAGCGGGCGCCGTGCTGTTCTCCAACGGCGATGCGCCCATCGCCGACAGCCGCGTGCTGCGGCGCGCGCTGTCCTACGCCTCGGCCTTCGGCGCGCTCATCGCCCATCGCCCGGAGGATCCCCACTTGGCGAAGGGCGGCGTGATGCACGAGGGCGAACTGGGCGCGCGCCTGGGCCTGCCCGGCATCCCCGCCGCGGCCGAGCGCATCTACGCCGAACGCGACGCGGCGCTGGCCGAACTCACCGGCGGGCGGCTTCTGCTGGACATGATCTCCGCCGCCGCCACGCTTGGGCCCATCCGCCGCGCCAAGGCCGCGGGCGTGCAACTGTTCGCCAGCGTCAGCGTGCACCACCTGACGCTGAACGAACTTGAAGTCACCGACTACCGCACCTTCGCCAAGCTTTCCCCGCCGCTGCGCAGCGAGGACGACCGGCGCGCGCTGGTGGCCGCGCTTGCGGACGGCGTCATCGACGTCATCGTCTCCGGCCACGACCCGCGCCCGCCGGAGGAAAAACGCCTGCCGTTCGACGAGGCCGCCTTCGGCGCCTCGGCGCTGGAAACGCTGCTGCCGGCGGCGCTTTCTCTGCACCACAACGGCGAGGCCGCGTTGATGGACGTGCTGGCGGCGATGACATCGCGCCCGGCCGACCTCCTGAAACTCCCGCAGGGACGCATCGCCGTGGGCGCGCCCGCCGATCTCGTGCTGATCGACCTCGATGCGCCGCTCCGCTTCACCGCGGAGACGATGAAATCGAAGTGCCGCAACACGCCCTATGACGGGCGCCTCATGCAGGGCCGCGTGCGGCGTACGCTCGTGGGCGGCAGAACAGTCTTTGAGGACGCTGCGTAAGGCGCCGTTAACGCCGCATTGAGCATGATGGCCGGGCTCTGAACGTGGGACCTGCCCATGTGGTTCGTGTGGACCATCGCCTGGACAATCTTCACCTCCAACCCGGTCGCGGCCTTCGCCGCCGAACAGCAGCTGACGCGGACCGCGCACCAGCAGGCCGACATCGACGCACGCCTCGCCGCCTCCGCCCGCGCGGTGGCGAGCCTCAAGGCTGCGCGCGCGCTCTGACGACCAACCACCACTCCCGGACCCGCGGGCTTCGCCCGCGATCCGGGGATGGGGCGCGACCGCCCTTCCCTGCCTGCCGCCGCGCCTGCTAGACCGGCCCCATGTGGGATCAACCGCCTGTCGCCTATGTGCTCGCCGCAGCGCTGGGCTATCTTCTCGGCTCCGTGCCGTTCGGCCTCGTGATCGTGCGCGCGGCGGGAATGGGCGACATCCGCGCCATCGGCTCCGGCAACATCGGCGCCACCAACGTGCTGCGCACCGGGCGCAAGGATCTGGCGCTCGCCACCCTGCTGCTCGACAGCGGCAAGGCGGCTATCGCGTTGATCGCGGCGCGCATGCTGTTCAAGGAAGACACCGGCTACCTCGGCGACCACTGCGGCTATATCGCGGGTGCGGCCGCCTATCTCGGCCACTGCTTTCCGGTGTGGCTGAAGTTCAATGGCGGCAAGGGCGTAGCGACGTTCTTCGGCGTGCTGCTGGCCGGTCTGCCCGTAGTGGGCGCCGCGTGCGGGGCCCTGTGGATCCTCACGGCCATTCTCTTCCGCTACTCCTCGCTCGGCGGGCTGGTGGCGGCGGCGGCAGCGCCCGCCATCGCCTACATCACCAATCCGGGCGACTGGGCGCCGGTGGCGTTCTGCGCCCTGCTCAGCGTGCTGATCTTCATCCGCCACCACGCCAACATCGCGCGCCTGCTCAACGGCACGGAGCCGAAGATCGGCGCCAAGAAGGCCGCGCCCGCCACCGCGGACGCACGCCCCGAATGAGCCGGCCGCTCGCGCGGCGCGAGCGGATCGCTTGGGCGCGGCTGGCGCGCACGCCGGGCGTGGGGCCCCTCACCTTTCACCGCCTTGTCGCGCGCCATGGCGGCGCCGAAGCCGCCCTCGATGCGCTGCCCCACATCGCCAACAGCCGCCTCACGCCGCCGTCCGCCGACGCCATCGCCCGCGAGATCGACGCGCTCTCCGCCATGGGCGCAGACCTCCTGTGCGCCTGCGAGAGCGCCTATCCCGCGCTGCTGCGCGCGCTCGATCCCGGCCCCGCGATGATCGCCGTGCGCGGCAAGCTGGCGCTCCTGCAGCAGCCCACCGTCGCCATCGTCGGCGCGCGCGAGGCGTCGGCGGCGGGGCTGAAACTCGCGGGCGACTTTGCGCATGCGCTCGGCCGCATGGGCTACACCGTGGTGTCGGGGCTGGCGCGCGGCATCGATGCGCGGGTGCACGAGGCGAGCCTCGCCACCGGCGCCGTCGCCGTGCTGGCCGGCGGCCTCGACCGCCCCTATCCGCCGCAGAACCTCGCGCTGCACGAGCGGCTATGCGCCGACGGCCTTGTGGTGAGCGAGGCGCCGCTGGGCTTCCAGGCGCGGGCGCGCGATTTCCCGCGGCGCAATCACATCATCTCGGGCCTCTCGCTCGGCGTGGTCGTCATCGAGGCGGCGCTGCGCTCGGGCTCGCTCATCACTGCGCGGGCGGCGGGCGAACAGGGCCGCGACGTCATGGCGGTGCCGGGGTCGCCGCTCGATCCCCGGGCGCGGGGCTCCAATGCGCTGCTGAAGCAGGGCGCGACGCTGGTGGAGACGCCGGAGGATGTGGCCGAGGCGCTGAAGGCGGCCCCCGTCCAGCTCCGGCGACGCGCAGCGCCTGCGCCCATCGACGACGAGCCGGCGACGCCGGGCCTTGCCGCCGCCATCGCCCGCCTGCTCTCGCCTACGCCGGTGCACGTCAACGACCTCGCGCGGCTGGCGGCGGCGCCCGTGGGCGCGGTGGCGGCGACCCTCACGGAGCTGGAACTCGAGGGCCGCGCCGCCACCCTCCCCGGCGGCTACGCGGCATCCCCCTCCGCGGCGTTCGCCGGCGGCTGATCGCGCTTCAGGGCGATGACGGCCTCCAGCAGCAGGCGCGCCACCTGGGGCCGCCCGGCGGTGATGCACAGGGCGGCGAGCTGGCCGGTCATGTCGACCACGTAAGCCTCCAGCGCGGCCGGTGCGACGGACGGCGGGAGCGGCGCAGGCTCCGGCTGCGGCGGCGCATCGAATACAACCATGGCGGGCATCTCTGCCATATTCCCCAGACAGGAGAAAGGGGCGCGGTTGACTTTGGCCCCGGCGGCGCCCAATTTCCGGCCCCGCTCGGCTCGGGACCTGTATCGGGCGCCCCTCTGTCCGCCGACGAAGGATTCTACCGCCCATGAATGTTGTCGTGGTCGAGTCGCCCGCCAAGGCGAAGACGATCAACAAATACCTTGGCCGCGACTACACCGTGCTCGCCAGCTATGGCCACGTGCGCGACCTCGTCAGCAAGGACGGCGCGGTCCGCCCGGAAGAGGATTTCGCGCTCGACTGGGAGATGGACACCAAGGGCGCCAAGCACGTCCGCGAGATCGCCCAGGCGCTGAGCGGCGCCGACACCCTCATCCTCGCCACCGACCCCGACCGCGAGGGCGAGGCGATCTCCTGGCACGTGCTGGAGGCGCTGGGCCCCAAGAAGCTCAAGGGCAAGACGGTCCGGCGCGTCACATTCAACGCGATCACCAAGGACGCCGTCCTGAAGGCCATGGCCGCCCCGCGCGACGTGGACATGGAACTGGTGGACGCCTACCTGGCGCGCCGCGCGCTGGACTGGCTGGTGGGCTTTTCGCTCTCGCCAGTCCTGTGGCGGAAGCTGCCGGGCGCGAAGTCCGCGGGCCGCGTGCAGTCTGTGGCGCTGCGCATCGTCGTCGACCGCGAGGTCGAGATCGAGAAGTTCAAGCCGCAGGAATACTGGACGGTCGATGCGCTGCTCAAGACGGCGAGCGGCGCCGACCTCCCCACGCGGCTGTCCATGCACGACGGCAAGCGCCTAAAGCGCCTCGACATCACCGACAAGGCGATGGCGGACGCCGCCCTCGCCGCGGTGAAGGCCGGCAGGTTCAAGGTGTCGGAGGTCGAGGCCAAGCCGGTGAAGCGCAATCCGCCGCCGCCGTTCATGACATCGACGCTGCAGCAGGAAGCCGCGCGCAAGCTGGGCTTCGCCGCCTCGCGCACCATGCAGGCCGCGCAGCGCCTCTATGAAGGCGTCGACATCGGCGGCGAGACGGTGGGCCTCATCACCTACATGCGGACTGACGGCGTCCAGATGGACGAGGCTGCGATCCAGCAGCTTCGCAAGGCGATCGGCTCCACCTTCGGCGACAAGTACGTGCCCGAGCAGCCGCGCCGCTACCAGACCAAGGCCAAGAACGCCCAGGAAGCACACGAGGCCATCCGCCCCACCGACGCCTACCGCAAGCCCGACAGCCTCCGGCTCGATGGCGACATGAAGCGGCTCTACGATCTCATCTGGAAGCGCACGCTCGCCTCGCAGATGGAGGCCGCCACCCTGGAGCGCACGACGCTCGACTTCGCCGAGCCGGGCCTGCGCACGGAGCTGCGCGCCACCGGCCAGGTGGTGCTGTTCGACGGGTTCCTCGCCCTCTACCAGGAAGGCCAGGACGACGCCGAGGACGACGAGAACCGCCGCCTGCCGCGCGTGACGAAGGGCGAGGCCGTCACCGTGCAGGACGCGAGCGCCACCCAGCACCACACCGAGCCGCCGCCGCGCTTCTCGGAAGCAAGCCTCGTGAAGAAGCTGGAGGAACTCGGCATCGGCCGGCCCTCCACCTACGCTGCGATCCTCGAAAAGCTGCGCGAGCGCAGCTACGTGCGCGCCGAGAAGAACCGCTTCATCCCGGAAGACCGCGGCCGCGTGCTCACGGCGTTCCTGGAGAACTTCTTCAAGCGCTACGTGGAGTACGATTTCACCGCCGACCTCGAGGAGAAACTCGACCTCGTCTCCGCCGGCGACCTCGAATGGAAATCGCTGATGCGCGAGTTCTGGAAGGATTTCTCCACCGCACTCGGCGACATCTCCGAACTGCGCATCACGCAGGTGATCGACGCGCTGAACGAAGCGCTGGGCCCCCACATCTTCCCCGCAAAGGACGACGGCGGCGATCCGCGCGGCTGCCCCTCGTGCAAGGCCGGCACGCTCTCCATCCGCCTCGGCAAGAACGGCGCCTTCATCGGCTGCTCGAACTACAACGGCGAACCGCCGTGCAAGTACACGCGCCCGCTGGCGCCCAACGGCGACGACAACGGCGCGATCACGCCGGACGGCAAGGTGCTGGGCGTCGATCCGGAAAGCGGTGAGCCCGTCACCGTGCGCAGCGGCCGCTTCGGCGCCTACTGCCAGCGCGGCGAGGGCGAAAAGCCCAAGCGCGCGAGCGTGCCGAAGGGCTGGGATCTAGAGACGGTGCCCTTCGCCAAGGTGCTGCAGCTGCTGTCGCTGCCGCGGGAAGTGGGCGCGCACCCCGAGGATGGCGAGATGATCCTCGCCAATGTCGGGCGCTACGGCCCCTACATCCAGAAGGACAAGACCTACGTGAACCTGCCCGGCCTAGACGACGTGTTCGAGATCGGGCTGAACCGCGCGGTGCAGCTGATCGCCGACAAGAAGGCCGGCGGCGGCCGTTTCCGCAACGCGCCAGCCGCCCCGCTCAAGGAGCTGGGCGTGAGCCCGGTGACCGACAAGCAGGTGCTGGTGCGCGAGGGCCGCTACGGCCCCTACATCACCGACGGCGACACCAACGCCAACGTCCCGAAAGGCGGCGACCCGCTTGCCGTGACGTTCGACGAGGCGCTGGCGCTGCTGGCCGCGCGCGCCGAGATGGGCGGCGGCAAGAAAAAGAAGCCGGTGAAGAAGGCCGCGGCCAAGAAAGAGGCGCCCGCAAAGAAGGAAGCGCCCGCCAAGAAGGTCGCCGCCAAGAAGGCGCCCGCGAAGAAGAAAGCCGCAGCAAAAAAGGCCCCCGCAAAGAAGGCGAAGGCGAAGTGATGCCCCCGCGCGGACTCGCGCGACATCGCGCCCTCCGGCGCGCGCCCCCTTCGACGGCCTTCGGCCGCCACTTCCCCCGCACGCGCGGGAACAAACAGCACCGGTCGATTTCTTCCCCTGCCTGCGGGGGAAGTCCCCGCGACACGCGGGGGATGGGGGCATTCTCCAGCCATGGCTAAGCCGCCCGAACTCAAGCGCCCGCCGCTCACGCGCGAGGTGGTGCTAGCCGCGATCGGCAAGCTGAAAGGCGCCGCCTCCAAGCAGGATCTGGCGCGCGTGCTCAAGGTCACCGCCGAGGAGCGCCGCGACCTGCGCCGCATCCTGCGCGAACTGGAAGACGACGGCGCGCTGGGCCGCACAGGCCGGCGCACATTCGCCTCCGCCACGGCGCTCCCGGAAACCGGCGTCATGGAGGTGGTCGACCGCGACACCGACGGCGAACTGCTGGGCCGCATGCGCGGCAACGACGGCCTGTTCGGCCCGACCGTGCCGCTGGCGCCGGGCACGGCGCGCGGTCGCGCGGGCGAGCCCGCCGTCGGCGTGGGCGACCGCGTGCTTGTGCGCATCGTGACGGAGAACGGCGAGCCGGTGGCGCGCGTCACCAAGCGGCTGGGCCAGAGCGCCCACCGCATCCTCGGCGTGTTCCGCGCCGCCGACGATCCGCGCGCGCGCGGCGCAGGCCGCGTGGAGCCGGCGGACCGCAAGGTGCGCCACGACCTGCTCGTGTTTCCCGAACACGTGGGCGACGCGAAAGACGGCGATCTCGTGCTGGTGGAGCTGGCCACGGGCGGGCGCCCGCAGGGGCCCAAGCGCGGCATC
>JAIYAO010000109.1 GCA_027488965.1 Alphaproteobacteria bacterium | reverse complement strand
GAGGCGCCCATCGTCACCCGCATCGACGTCGAGGGCCAGGCGATCATGACCTTCTCGGTCACCGCCCCCGACATGACGATGGAAGAAATCTCGTGGTTCGTCGACGATACTGTCACCCGCGCCCTGCAGGGCAAGCCCGGCATCGGCCGCGTCACCCGTATCGGCGGGGCCGACCGCGAAATCCGGGTCGAACTCGACCCCGTGCGGCTGGACAGCTACGGCGTCACCGCCCAGGCCGTCAGCGCCCAGATCGCCCAGACCAATGCCAACCTCGGCGCGGGCAAGATCAGCCTTGGCACGGGCGAACAGGTGATCCGCACCCTTGGCGACCAGGGCACCGTGGAAAGCCTTGCGAATACCACCATCGCCCTCCCCTCCGGCCGGTTCGTCAAGCTGTCCGACCTCGGCCAGGTGATCGACAGCTATGAAGAGCTGAAAAGCTTCTCCCGCATCAACGGCGAACCTGGCGTCACCTTCCTCGTCTTCCGCTCGAAAGGCGCGTCCGAGGTCTCGGTGGCCGAGATCACCAACAAGGTGGTCGACGACCTGCGCCAGCAGCACCCGAACGTCGCGATCACGATGGTCGACGATTCCGTCTTCTACACCTACGGCAACTACGAAGCCGCCATCCACACCCTGCTGGAAGGCGCGCTTCTGGCCATCCTCGTCGTGCTGGCCTTCCTGCGGAACTGGCGCGCAACGCTGATCTCGGCCATTGCCCTGCCCTTGTCGGCGATCCCGACCTTCTGGCTGATGGACATGCTGGGCTTCTCGCTCAACCTCGTCAGTTTCCTTGCGCTCACGCTGGCCACCGGCATCCTGGTCGACGATGCCATCGTGGAAATCGAGAATATCGCCCGGCACATCCGCATGGGCAAAACCCCCTACCGCGCCGCGATCGAGGCGGCCGACGAAATCGGCCTCGCGGTGGTGGCGACGTCCGCCACGATCATCGTGGTGTTCGTGCCGGTCAGCTTCATGTCCGGCACGACCGGGCAGTTCTTCAAGGAATTCGGGATCACGGTGGCGGTGGCGGTGTTCTTCTCGCTGCTGGTGGCCCGTCTGCTCACGCCGATGATGGCGGCGTTCTTCCTCAAGGGCGGCCACGCCGAACGCCCGCCGGGCCGGATGACCAACACGTACCTGAAGGCGCTGGGCTGGGCGATCCGGCGACCCTTCATCGCCGCGGCCATGGGGCTCGGCGTGTTCATCCTGTCGCTCGTGCCCGTTGGTCTCGGCCTCGTGCCGATGACGTTCATCCCGCGGCTCGACAACGGCTCGATCGCCATGAGCGTGGAGTTTCCCCCCGGCACGCCGCTGGCGGACGCCGACCGGACGCTGTCGCGCATGGCGGAAAAGGTGCGCACGGTGGAAGAGGTGGAGGGCGTGTTCGTCTCCGCCACCGCCGTCGACGGCGGCGTGAGCGAAGGATCGCTCAACGTCCAGCTGGTGCCGCGCAATTCGCGTGAGCGTTCAGCCAACGATGTGGAGCAGGAGTTGCGTCCGCTGCTCAGCGACACGCCCGACGTGCGCGCAGCGTTCCTGCAGTTCCAGGGCGGCGGGCGCGGGTCCGACATCACGCTGGAGTATGTGGGCGAAAACCCGCAGGCGCTGCGCGCCGCCGCCGATCGTCTCGTGGCGAAGATGCGCCAGTTCCCCGAGCTGGCGGACGTGAAGTCTTCCGCCAGCTTGGTGCGTCCCGAGATCCAGATCACGCCGCGCCCGGAAGAGGCGGCGCGCCTCGGCGTCTCCGCCGCCGATCTCGCCACCGCCGTGCGCGTGGCCACGGGCGGCGACATCGACCAGAGTCTCGCCAAGTTCACGCTGCCGGACCGGCAGATTCCCATCCGCGTGCTCATGCGGCCGGACTCGCGCACCGATCTCGACGCCATCGCCGCGCTGCGCGTACGCACGGCCACCGGCGAGGCGATCCGCCTCGACTCCGTGGCGGACGTGCGCTTCGGCGCGGGCGAAGCCGCCATCGAGCGGCGCGACAGGCAGCGCAAGGTCACGGTGTCGGCGAACGTGGTGCAGGGCGAAATCGGCGAGGCCATCGAGAAGACCATGGCGCTGCCGGAGGCGTCGAAGCCGCCGCCGGGCGTGACGCTGCTGCCCGCAGGCAGCACCGAGGACATGGCGGAGCTTGTGGGCGATTTCGGCAACGCGATGCTGTGGGGCATCCTGCTGATCTACGGCGTGCTGGTGCTGCTGTTCCGCGACTTCTTCCAGCCCTTCACGATCATGACGGCGCTGCCCCTGTCCATCGGCGGCGCGTTCGTGGGGCTTCTCGTGTTCGGCCAACCGCTGTCGCTCTTCGTGTTCATCGGCTTCATGATGCTGATGGGCATCGTGACCAAGAACTCGATCCTGCTGGTGGATTTCGCCATCGAGCAGCAGCGCCTTGGGATGTCGCGCAACCAGGCGCTGATGGCGGCCGGCGCCAAGCGCTCCCGGCCCATCGTGATGACCACCATCGCCATGTCGGCGGGCATGATCCCGGCGGCGGCGGGGTGGGGCGTCGACGGCGCGCTCCGCCAGGGCATGGGCGTGGCGGTGATTGGCGGCCTCATCCTGTCGACGATGCTCAGCCTCGTGTTCGTGCCGGCGGTCTATGTGCTGGTGGACCGTCTGGAGCGTGTGGTGAAGCCGTTCTTCGCGCGCTTCTCCACGCGGGAGCCCGATCCCGCGCACCAGGCCGCGGAGTAGCCCCATGATCGCCAAGGACGTGCTCGCCCAGCCGCTGCAGCTGCGCACCGAAACGATGCCCAACCGCCTCGCCAAGGCGGCGATGACCGAAGGCCTGGCGGACGCCCATGGCCGGCCCACCGAGGGCCACGAACGCCTCTATGGCGCCTGGGCCGATGGCGGCGCAGGCCTGCTCATCAGCGGGAACGTGATCGTCGACCGCGACCATCTGGAGCGCCCCGGCAACGTGGTGCTCGACCGTGCGCCCGACGCCGCCACGCGCAAACTGTTTGAAGCCTGGGCCCGCGCGGCGCGCCGCCGCGGCGCAGGCCTCTGGATGCAGATCAGCCACGCCGGGCGCCAGACCATGCGCACCGTCAACCCGGCGCCGAAGTCCGCGTCCGACATCGCGCTCGCCATGCCGGGCAAACAGTTTGCGCAGCCGCAGCCGCTCACCGAGGGCGAGATCCTCGATCTCGTCGGGCGTTTCGCCGCCGCGGCGCGCGTGGCGCGCGAGACGGGCTTCACCGGCGTGCAGATTCACGCGGCGCACGGGTATCTCCTCTCGCAGTTTCTCTCGCCGCTCGCCAACCGCCGCACGGACCGGTGGGGCGGGTCGCTGGAGAACCGCGCGCGCTTCCTGCTGGAGGCGGTTGCGCGCACACGCGCCGAGGTGGGGGCGGACTTCACGATCGCGGTCAAACTCAACAGCGCCGATTTCCAGCGCGGCGGCTTCGGCGCCGATGAAAGCATCCGCGTCGCCGCGCTGCTCGCGGCGGCGGGCGTGGACGTGCTGGAGATTTCCGGCGGCAGCTACGAGCAGCCCCGCATGATGGGCATGGACGGGATGACCCGGCCGGACGCCGCCGGCATGCCGCGCTCCACCGCCGCGCGCGAGGCCTACTTTCTTGATTTCGCTGTGGCGATGCGCGCGCAGGTGACGCTGCCGCTGATGGTGACCGGCGGCTTCCGCACGGCGGACGCCATGGCGCGCGCGGTGTCGGCGGACGGGGTCGCCCTTGTCGGCCTGGGGCGGCCGCTCTGCGTGGATCCGGCCGGCCCCGCGAAGCTGCTGGCAGGGGCCGCGGCGCTCGACCGGTGGGAAGATCGCCTGGAGGTGGGCCCGTGGCTGCTTGGGCCGAAGTCGCCGATCCCAATGGTCAAGGCCATCAACGGGTTCGGGGCCACCTACTGGTACTACCAGCAGCTCCGCCGGATCGCCGCGGGGCAGGCGCCCGACACCCGTCTCGGCGTCCTCGCCGCGCTCCAGCGCGAACAGGCCGAACAGGCGGCCTGGCTGCGCACCCGCGCTGCCTGACGCCCGCGCCGCGACGGCTTGACGCACCGCCGGACCCGGATCATGCTCCCTTCGTCTGACCTCCCCCGGAAGAGGGGCGGCGGGCGCTGGAGGAAGATTTGGTGAGCAAGTTTCGCGTTTTTGGCGAGTGCGCCCTGACCGTAGGCCTTATCGCCGCCGCCCTCGCGATCGGTTTTGGCGCCATGAGCGTGGTCGCGTCCCAGGCCATGGTGGTCGCCAGCGTCGGCTGACGTCGACACCCCTTGGCCGAAACCTGACCGGCGAAACCCGAAAGCCCGGCGCTGGCGCCGACGCGACGGACGCGTCTCTGCGCCGATTGATTAGCCCCCGAAAGGCCATGACCCCGGAAAACAGAAACGCGGGCCTCGCAGCCCGCGTTTTTTAAACTATTGGTCGGAGTAGCAAGATTCGAACTTACGACCCCCACGTCCCGAACGTGGTGCTCTACCAGGCTGAGCTATACTCCGACGAAGGCGCGCGTATAGCGCCGCCGTTCCGGCGATGCAATGCGTTCCCTGACCCCGCGGTGCATCCTGTCCCGGCTTGACGCCAATCGGCGCCCCCTATAGGAGACCGTTTCCCTGCCGCATCGGCCTGTCCGGCGTGGGGGGAGAGCATCGAGCAAGCGCGTTTCGTCGTCGCTTCCGGACCTGGGGCCGTCTTCGGCAGGTTCGGGGACCGGTCGGGGTGCGCGCTTGGCGTTTTGCGGCATCGCTCTTTTCAGGGGGCTGCCGGCGGTGAAATTCTACCAGAGAAAGAGTGGCCAGTGCCGACGATCAACCAGCTTATCCGCAAGCCGCGCCAGCCGCTGAAGGAGCGCAACAAGGCGCCCGCGCTGAAGGCTTGCCCGCAACGTCGCGGCGTGTGCACCCGGGTCTACACCACCACCCCGAAGAAGCCGAACTCCGCGCTCCGCAAGGTCGCCAAGGTCCGCCTCACCACGGGCATCGAGGCCGTCTGCTACATCCCCGACGAAGGCCACAACCTGCAGGAGCACTCCGTGGTGCTGATCCGCGGCGGCCGCGTGAAGGATTTGCCCGGCGTCCGCTACCACATCCTGCGCGGCGTGCTCGACACGCAAGGCGTGAAGAACCGCAAGCAGCGCCGTTCGCACTACGGCGCCAAACGTCCGAAATAAGGAAGCGATCCGATGTCCCGTCGTCACCGCGCCGAGCCGCGCGAAGTCCTTCCCGATCCCAAGTTCGGGGATGAGACGCTCACCAAGTTCATGAATTACATCATGTACGAGGGCAAGAAATCCACCGCCGAAACCATCGTGTACGGTGCATTCGACGTGGTGGAGAAGCGCCTGAAGCGCCCGGCGCTCGAGGTGTTCCACGATGCGCTCGCCGCTGTGGCCCCCGCCATCGAGGTGCGCTCCCGCCGGGTCGGCGGCGCCACCTACCAGGTGCCGGTGGAAGTTCGCCCCGAGCGCCGCAAGGCGCTGGCGATCCGCTGGCTCGTTACCGCCGCCCGCGCGCGCAACGAGAACACCATGGTCGACCGCCTCGCCGGCGAGCTGGCCGACGCCGCCAACAACCGCGGCTCGGCCGTGAAGAAGCGTGAAGACACGCACCGGATGGCGGAAGCCAACCGCGCCTTCTCGCACTATCGCTGGTAGCCCCACCAAGCTCGGCCGTCGGCGCGCCCGCCGGCGCCGACAACGGAAAGAATTTCCCGATGTCCCGTCAGTACAAGATCGAAGACTACCGCAACTTCGGTATCATGGCGCATATCGACGCCGGGAAGACGACGACCACAGAGCGCGTGCTCTTCTATTCCGGCAAGAGCCACAAGATCGGCGAAGTCCACGATGGCGCAGCCACCATGGACTGGATGGAGCAGGAACAGGAACGGGGCATCACGATCACGTCGGCCGCGACCACCACGTTCTGGAACGGCAAGCGCCTCAACATCATCGACACCCCCGGCCACGTGGACTTCACCATCGAGGTGGAGCGGTCCCTGCGCGTGCTGGACGGCGCAGTGTGCGTGCTGGACGGCAACCAGGGCGTCGAACCGCAGACCGAAACCGTCTGGCGCCAGGGCGACAAGTACAACGTCCCGCGCATCGTCTTCGCCAACAAGATGGACAAGATCGGCGCGGATTTTTACAACTGCGTCAACGATCTGAAGGTGCGCCTCGGCATCAAGCCGGTGCCGCTGCAGCTGCCGATCGGCATCGAGGCCGGCTTCAAGGGTCTCGTCGATCTGGTGCGCATGGTCGCCATCATCTGGGACGATGAAAGCCTCGGCGCAAAGTTCCGCGAGGAGCCCGTCCCGGAGGACATGCTGGAGCAGTGCAAGGAGTATCGCGCGGCCCTCATCGAGGCGGCCGTGGAGCTCGACGACGCCGTGCTCGAGAAATTCCTGGAAGGCGAGGAGCCCGACGAGGCGACGCTGAAGCGCCTGATCCGCAAGGCCGTGCTGCACGGCACGTGGTACCCGGTGCTGTGCGGTTCGGCGTTCAAGAACAAGGGCGTGCAACCGCTGCTGGACGCGGTGGTGGACTACCTGCCGAGCCCGCTCGACCGCCCCGCCATCAAGGGCATCGACTTCAAGACCGAGGAAGAGACCACCCGCGTCGCCTCCGACGACGAACCCTTCTCCATGCTCGCCTTCAAGATCATGGACGACCCGTTCGTGGGCACGATCACGTTCTGCCGCATCTATTCCGGCAAGCTGAACACGGGCGACGGCCTGCTGAACTCCACGCGCGACAAGAAGGAGCGCGTCGGCCGCATGCTGCTGATGCACGCCAACAACCGCGAGGACATCAAGGAAGCGTTCGCCGGCGACATCGTCGCGCTCGCGTCGCTGAAGGAAGTCCGCACCGGCGACACGCTGTGCGACCCCAACAAGCCCGTGATCCTCGAGCGGATGGAATTCCCCGAGCCGGTCATCGAGCTGGCGGTGGAGCCGAAGTCCAAGGCTGACCAGGAAAAGCTGGGCGTGGCACTGGCCAAGCTCGCGGCGGAGGATCCGTCGTTCCGCGTGTCGACCGATCACGAGACCGGCCAGACCATCCTCAAGGGGATGGGCGAACTGCACCTCGACATCAAGGTCGACATCCTGCGCCGCACCTACAAGGTTGACGCCAACGTGGGCGCCCCGCAGGTGGCCTACCGCGAGAAGCTCGGCCGTCCCGCCACCATCGACTACACGCACAAGAAGCAGACGGGCGGCACCGGCCAGTTCGCGCGCATCAAGCTTGAGTTCGTGCCGGGCGAGCCGGGCACGGGCTTTGTGTTCGAGAACGACATCGTTGGCGGCGCGGTGCCGAAGGAATTCGTGCCCGGCGTGATCAAGGGCCTGACGTCGGAGAAGGAAAACGGCCTGCTGGCCGGCTTCCCCGTCATCGACGTGAAGGCGACGCTGGTGGACGGCGCCTACCACGACGTGGACTCCAGCGTGCTGGCGTTCGAAATCGCCGCCCGCGCGGCGTTCCGCGAACTCAAGGAAAAGGGTGATCCGCGCCTGCTCGAACCGATCATGAAGGTCGAGGTCGTCTCGCCGGAAGACTACGTCGGCTCCGTGATCGGGGACCTCAACTCCCGCCGGGGGATGATCCAGGGCCAGGACATGCGCGGCAACGCCACCGTCATCAACGCCATGGTGCCGCTGTCCAACATGTTCGGCTACGTGAACACGCTGCGCTCCTTCTCTCAGGGCCGCGCCAACTTCACGATGCAGTTTAGCCACTATGAGGAAGTGCCGCGCGCCGTCAGCACGGAGTTGCTGGCGAAGCTGCGGGCCTGACGTACCGGAGCGCGGGCGCCCTCGCCCGCGTCCGCATCTGCAAGAGGGGTCGCGGGCGAGGGCGCCCGCACACCACACAATTTGAAGGAGCGCCACCATGGCCAAGGCAAAATTCGAGCGGAACAAGCCGCACTGCAACATCGGCACGATCGGCCACGTGGACCATGGCAAGACGACGCTGACGGCGGCGATCACGATCACGCTGGCGAAGGCCGGCGGCGCGAAGGCCATGGCCTACGCCGACATCGACGCAGCGCCCGAGGAGAAGGCCCGCGGCATCACCATCAACACCGCCCACGTGGAGTACGAGACGGCCAACCGCCACTACGCCCACGTCGACTGCCCCGGCCACGCCGACTACGTGAAGAACATGATCACGGGCGCAGCCCAGATGGACGGCGCGATCCTGGTGGTCTCCGCCGCCGACGGCCCGATGCCGCAGACGCGCGAACACATCCTGCTCGCCCGCCAGGTCGGCGTGCCGGCGCTGGTGGTGTTCATGAACAAGGTCGACATGGTCGACGACGCCGAGCTGCTTGAGCTCGTCGAGATGGAAGTGCGCGAGCTGCTGAGCTCCTACAACTTCCCCGGCGACGACATCCCGATCGTGAAGGGCTCCGCGCTCGCCGCCGTGGAAGGACGCGACGCCGCCATCGGCGAGGATGCCATCATGCATCTGATGACGGCGGTGGACACATACATCCCGCAGCCGGAACGCCCCATCGACCAGCCGTTCCTGATGCCGGTGGAAGACGTGTTCTCCATCTCCGGCCGCGGCACCGTGGTGACGGGCCGGGTGGAGAAGGGCATCATCAAGGTGGGCGAGGAAGTGGAGATCCTGGGCCTGCGCGACACGCAGAAGTCCGTGGTCACGGGCGTGGAGATGTTCCGCAAGCTGCGCGACCAGGGCCAGGCGGGCGACAACATCGGCGCGCTGCTGCGCGGCATCGACCGTGAAGGCGTGGAGCGCGGCCAGGTGCTGGCCAAGCCCGGCTCCATCAAGCCGCACAAGAAGTTCGAAGCGGAAGCCTACATCCTCACCAAGGAAGAGGGCGGCCGCCACACGCCGTTCTTCACCAACTACCGCCCGCAGTTCTACTTCCGCACGACGGACGTCACCGGCATCTGCAATCTGCCGGAAGGCGTGGAGATGGTGATGCCGGGCGACAACATCAAAATCCAGGTGGAGCTGATCACGCCCATCGCCATGGACCAGGGCCTGCGCTTCGCCATCCGCGAAGGCGGCCGCACCGTCGGCGCGGGCGTCGTGGCCAAGATCATCGAGTAGGTCCCGGAGCATGGACGACCCCGTCCATGCCCTTCGCCCGACACCCGACGCGGACGAGGTCGTCCGCGCTCCAGAACACCAAAGGCCGCCGGATCACTCCGGCGGCCTAATTCTTTGTGACCGGCGCCTGGATAGGCGGCGCGCAGGCGCCGGTGTATCTGGCTGAAATCGCTGGAGGAGCCCCGCATGTGTGACGACCGTACCGAAGCCGACAACGAAACCTTCCTCGAGCGGCAACGCGATCTCTCGCGGCGCGGCTTCGCCACGCTGGCCACCGGCGCGCTGGCGACGGGGGCGCTGGCCGCCTGCGCCTCGGGCAAGACGGCCGCCGGCGAGACGCTCGCCGTGGTCGAGCGCGAGGTGGATGTGACGACGCCGGACGGCGTGGCCGACAGCTATTTCGTGCATCCCGCGCGGGGCAAGCATCCGGCGGTGCTGGTCTGGCCCGACATCCGCGGCCTGCGCCCCGCCTTCCGCCAGATGGGCAAGCGGCTGGCGGAAAGCGGCTATGCGGTGCTGGTGGTCAACCCGTTCTACCGCGGCGCCCGCGGCGAGGTGGTGAAGCCGGGCGAGAGCTATTCCGATCCCGCCGTGCGCGCGCGCATCCGGCCGCTGGCCCAGACGCTGAACCCCACGACGGCCGCCACCGACGCCCGCGCGTTCCTTGCGTACCTCGACGCCCAGGCGTCGGTCGATACGGCGCGCAAGGCGGGCACGTCGGGCTACTGCATGGGCGGGCCGCTGGTGATGCGCACGGCGGCGGCCGTGCCGGAGCGTGTGGGCGCGGTGGCGTCCTTCCACGGCGGTGGCCTCGCCACCGACGCCCCCACCAGCCCCCACCTGCTCATCCCGCAGACGAAGGCGAGCTTCCTCATCGCCGTGGCGCAGAACGACGACGAGCGCGGCCCCACGGAGAAGGAGACGCTGCGGACCGCCTTCGCCGCTCAGAACCTCGCCGCCGAGATCGAGGTCTATCCGGCCCAGCACGGCTGGTGCCCGCCGGACTCGCAGGTCTACGACGCCGTCCAGGCGGAGCGGGCGTGGGGGCGGATGCTGGCGCTCTTCTCCAAGGCGCTGGCGTAGGCGGCGCGATCCCCCGCAGGGGCGCTTTTTCTGGTACGACCTTGCATCCAGACCGGCCTCCAGCCGCATCGGGCACAGAGGAGGCCGGTACAGGCGCGTGCGCCATCGCCCGGCGGGAGGCTTGATATGGAGCGTTTCGTGATTGGTGCAGCGATCCTCGCGGCGGTGGCCATCGCCGCCGGCGGCTACTTCGGCCATGCCGTGTCCGACAACGACGGCTTCCGGTTCGAAATCAACGGCCGCGACGATCGCGGCGTGGTTGCGGTCAAGGGCGCCGGCGCCCCCACGACGACACCCGCCGCGCGCTTCGGCGCCGACGAACTGGAGATCCGCAACACGGTGGCGATCCTCAAGGTCATCCCCGAGGACCGCACCGACGTCTCCGTGGAGATCGCCAACCCCGGCACGCTGGCCACCCCCACGGTGCGCAACGACGGGGACCGCGTGGTGGTCGATGGCGGGCTCGGGTCCCGGCGCATCCACAACTGCCGCAGCGCCGCGGGCGACCATACGGTCGACGTGCGCGGCGTGGGCGCGGTGAGCACGGCGCAGATGCCCGTCATCACGGCGCGGGTGCCGCGGCAGGTGAAGCTCTCGGTGGGCGGCGCGGTGCGCAGCGAAGTGGGCCCCTCCGCCGCCGCCGAACTCGCCTTCTCCGGTTGCGGCGACGCCACCGTGGGCGACGTGGCCGGCAAGCTGGAGGTGGACAACTCGGGCTCCGGCAATGTGACGGCCGGCGCGTCCGGCAGCGCAGCGTTCTCCAACGCCGGCTCCGGCGATTCATCCATCGGCCCGGTGGCGCAAGGTCTTGAGGTGTCCCTCGCGGGCTCGGGCGACCTGACGGCGGCGTCCGTGAACGGCCCCGTCGAGGTGTCCATCGCGGGCTCGGGCGATGTGATCGTGAACGCCGGGACCGTGGGCGACGCCGACATCTCCATCGCCGGTTCCGGCGGCGTGACGCTGGGCGGCGACGTGCAGCGGCTCGACGTCTCCATCGCCGGCTCGGGCGACGTGGAGGTGCGCGGCAAGGCCGCCTCCGTGGACGCCAACATCATGGGCTCGGGCGATGTGAACGTCGCCGCGGTCACCGGCGGCGTCGAGAAGGCGGTGATGGGCTCGGGCAGCGTGCAGGTGGGCCAGTAGGGCTTACGCCGGCAGGGCGGCGTGCGCGGCGCGCGCCGCCGCTTGTCCTGCGTTGAAGGCGCCGGCGCAGGTCTGCACCAGCGGCCCGCCGAGCGCCTCACCCGCGAAGAAGATCTTCTCCGCCACCGGAACCGCCAGCGCCGCGCGCGCGGCGTACTTTCCCGGCGTAGCGGCGGAATAGGCGCCCTTCGTCCAGCGGTTGGCGCCCCAGCCGGTCATCAGCCCGCCCTTGACCTGTGCAGTCGCCGCCGCGCCGAACAATTCCCCCAGCGCGCCCTTCGCATAGTCGAGCGCCGCCTCCTGGCCCGCCGCCGTCATCTCCCACGCAAAGTCCCCGCCGATGAACCCGATCATCAGCGGCAGGTCGAACGGGAAGGCCAGGAAGTAGATGTCGCGCACGCCCGCGCGTTCGAGAAAGAGATCGGTGAAGGGCGCCACGCCGAAGCGCTCGGTGCGGATCAGCAGGGGGATCTTCATCAGCAGGCCCATGGGCAGGTCGTGGAAGGCCTGGACCTTCCAGTCGGGCAGCGGCGGATCGAAGCGGATGGCGTCGGCGGCGAGCACGCCCGTGGACACCGTGACGATCACGCTTTTCGCGCGCAGCACGCCCGACGGCGTCGTCAGCCGCACGCCCGCCCCGCCATGGTCGATCCGCGTCACCGGCGTGTGCAGCCGCACCGGCAGCCCCGCCCCGTAGCGCGCCACGATGGCGCCGAAGCCCTGCCGGCACAGCATGTTGGGCTCAAGGTCGTCGCCCGCCGCGTAGTCCGCCGTGGACAGCTCATCGAGGTCGACGGCGAAATCCATGGCGCCGAGGTAGCTGGCGGCGGTGTCGGCCCAGGGGCCGCCCATGTCGACGAACCGGGAGGCGGGCCCATCGATGCGGGCCGCCGCCGCCGCGATGGCGTCCGACATCTCCAGCTCCTTGGCGTGCAGGGCCGCCACCTCCGCCTCGCCGGCGCGGCGGGGCCCCACGTGGACGCGGTCGAGCGCGTAGTCGTGCTCGGCCAGGTCGAAGCCGTAGCCGCGGGCGAGGTCCCGGTAGGGGTTCTGGTCGGCCTTGTGGAGCCAGGCGCAGCCGTGGTCGAACGGGGCGCCGAAGCTGCGGCTTTCGGTGAAGGCGCGTCCGCCAATGCGGCCCATCCCCTCCAGCACCACCACGCTGCGCCCCAGCCGGGCCAGCTCGCGGGCCGCCGCGATCCCCGCCGACCCCGCGCCGACGATGGCGACGTCCGGCTCCGCCGGCTGGGCGAAGGCCGCGGGGACCGGCCAGGGGGCGAGCGAGGCGGCGAGCCCGCGCAACGCGGTGCGGCGGTCGATGACGGACATGGCGGTTCCTCCAGGAGAACCGACCCTAGAACGAGGGCCGCCCCGGCCGGAAGGGCGCCCGCGCAAAGCCGCCCACGCGCCTTGCGGCGGCCATGCGGCTCGGGCATAAGCCGCGTTCGCTTCGAGCCGAAGGCGACCTTCAGCCGGCGGGCGCCGCCCTTGCCAAAAGGATCGCGCCCCCGGCGATAGGGGTGTAGCTCAGCTGGTAGAGTACCGGTCTCCAAAACCGGGTGTCGTGGGTTCGAGTCCCTCCGCCCCTGCCATCGGTTCGACGCGTGACTATTTATAAGGCTGGCGCGGGCTTGGTCCGCGACGGCCGCAGCAAGGAAGTATGATGGCGACGACCACCGACGACCGCGACGATGGCGGGGCAGGCCCCGGCACTGAGAAGCTGCGCGCGAAGAACCCGGTGGAGTTTTTCACCCAGGTCCGCCAGGAGGGCCGCCGCGTCACGTGGGCGACCCGTCAGGAAGTGATGGTCTCCACCATCATGGTCCTCATCATGGTTGTGGCCGCCGCGATCTTCTTCTTCCTCGTCGACAGCCTGATCCGTGTGGTGATCGGCTTCATCCTGCCGCAGGCGTGAGGGCCGCCATGTCGCACCAGTGGTACATCGTGCACGCCTATTCCAACTTCGAGAAGAAGGTGGCGGAGGCGATCCGCGAGCAGGCCGAACGCCAGGGCCTGAAGGACGCCTTCGAGGACATCCGCGTGCCGACCGAAGAGGTCACCGAGATCGTCCGCAACAAGAAGAAGATCCGCGAGCAGCGCCACTTCCCCGGCTACGTGCTGGTGAAGATGGACCTCACGGACGACGCTTACCACCTCGTGAAGAACACGCCGAAGGTGACGGGCTTCCTCGGCCAGCAGAACAAGCCCCAGCCGGTGAGCGAGCGCGAAGTGCAGCGCATCCTCGGCGAGGTGGAGCAGGCCGCAGCATCCCGCCCGCGCCCCGCGATCACGTTCGACATGGGCGAGCGCGTGAAGGTGACGGACGGCCCGTTCCAGTCCTTCGAGGGGCTGGTGGAGACGGTGGACGAGGACAAGGGCCGCCTGAAGGTGTCGGTCTCCATCTTCGGCCGCGCCACGCCGGTGGATCTGGAATACAGCCAGGTCGAAAAGATGCGCTGAGGCGCATCGCGCCTGCCTTTGTGACGCCGCTTGACGCTGCAACCGTGCGCGCGCCTCGATAGGGGCGTCGAACGGGGTTTCTCATGCGCGCCGCCATCGCCCTCCTCGCCTTTGGCCTGCTGGCTGCGTGCACGCCGCTTACCGCCAATGCGCCGCTGTTCACGCCGGCCGATCAGGACCCGGCGCTCGCGCTCGCCGAAGGCTGGTGGGTGGCGCGCGACGCGGACTGCAAGACCGATCCCGCGCGGTCGCGCCCCGACCGCGAAAGCTGCCTCGACTGGGCGCGCATCACGCGGGAGGCCGATGGCCGCTGGCTCCTGTCGTTCCAGCCCGGCGAGGACGACGATCCGCTGCGCGTCGTGCTTTCGCCCGCCGTGGCAAAGGGTGCGCGCGCCATCGCGCCGCTCTCCGTGGCCGAAGCGGTCAATGTCAACACAGGCGCCATCGCCTACGCCGGCTTCGTGGCGCGCGGCGAGCCGGCCGTCGATGGCCTGGTGCGCCGCATCGCGGTGGCGCCGGTGACGTGCGACCTCATCGAGGCGACCGGCGGCATCGAAGGCGTCGAATTCGTGCGCGAGGACGGCCGTGTCGTGCGGTGCATCGCCGGCACGCAGGCCGCCGTGAAGGAAGCCGCCCGTCGCGCAGCGCTGGATGCGCTCCCCATTCTTGGCGAAAGCGATTTGACATTCGTGCGGCCGTAAGCGCGCCTTGTCCCAGCTTACCAACCGTCTCCGGGGCATCGCGACGCGATGAGCCCGGAGCCCAAAGACAGTGTGGACCGATCAGAAAACGCCGCCGTTGCAGCCTTTCCGTACCGCCGGCTTTAGCCGGCATCCTTCAATTGAAAGCGCCGGTTGAAGCCGGCGGTACGATTGCTTATCCCACACCACCAAACCTGCGTTAGAATGCGCCCATCGCTCCTGCAGGAGGGCAGCCGGATCCAGCTGTCAGCGGCGCAGGGGCGATGCGGTCGAGCGTGACGAGACCGGACGCCTGCGTAGGGAAAATCGCAGGGCCAACGTCCGGCAGGTCCAGGGCATGCGTGGACAGCGCGCGTCCTGCACGCCGTCGGCGCTCCGTGTTTCGGGTGTGAAAAACCGCCCTGCCGGAGCCGATGGAAAACGATCGCGGGGACGCGGGGGCGGTTTCGCCCTTTTCTCCAAAGCTTTGACCGCCGCGAGGCAATCCTCGCGTCCCCGGCCCTCCACCCGCAGCGCAGACGCGCGTGCGGCTATCGGCGCT
>JAIYAO010000150.1 GCA_027488965.1 Alphaproteobacteria bacterium | reverse complement strand
GTCCCGGATCGCAGCTCCGCCGCGTCCGGGATGACAGGGGCGCTACGCCGCTTCCGCGATCACGCGGTTGCGGCCGGCCTGCTTGGCCCGGTAGAGCGCCTCGTCGGCGCGCTTCAGGAGCTTGTCGGCGGTATCGGCGCCGGTGACGCTGGCCGACACGCCGATGCTGACGGTGACGTCGATGCGTTCCGCGCCGCCCTTGATGGGAAACGCCGAGCCCGCCACGTGGCGGCGCAGGCGCTCGGCCACGAGGGCCGCGTAGTCGCCGCGCGTGCCGGGCATGACCACGACGAATTCCTCTCCGCCGTAGCGGCATGCGATGTCGACGGGGCGGAAGTTCGTGGCGAGGCGCGCCGCGAACTCCTTGATCACCTCGTCGCCCACGTCGTGGCCGAAGGCGTCGTTGATCCGCTTGAAATAGTCGATATCCGCCACCAGCAGCGAAACCGGTTCCCCGCCGCGCGCGGCGCGCTGCACGAGCGGTTCGAGGTGGCTTGCAAGATAGCGGCGGTTGAACAGCCCGGTGAGCTGGTCGGTGACGGCGAGTTCCAGGCTCTGGTCCAGCGACTGGCGCAGCGCCTCCACGTAGCGGCGCCGCTTGATGAGCGTGCGGGTGCGCGCGGCAAGTTCGTCGCCGTCGATGGGCCGATAGATGATGTCGTGGGCGCCGAGTTCCAGCGCGCGTACCGCGCGCGGCATGTGATCGGGATCGACCACCGCCAGGATCGGCAGGCGCCGCGTCGCCTCTCCCGAGTGCATGCGGGCGATGAGCTTGAGGCCGTCGAACGATTCCGCCGCCACCGACACGATGAAGAGATCGACGCCGCCACGCCCCTCCTCCGGTTCGCCCATGAGCATGACAGTGTGTTCGGCCTCGAGCGCCCTGCGGATCTTTTCGGCCTGGCGCTTGGCGTCGTCGATCACGAGGACGCGGCCGTTGAGGCCGTTGTCGCGCCAGACGTCGGCGTCGATCACGCCCATGCGCCGGCCGGACGCCTCACGGGACCGCAATTCGTCGATCACCACCTTATGGCGCGCAAGGCTGCGCACCCGCGACAGGAGCTGCACATCGTCGAACGGCTTCGACAGGAAATCCTCCGCGCCGGCGGCGAGCCCCCGCAGGCGGTCTTCGCGCTGGTCGAGCGCGGTGATCATCACCACGGGAATGTGGCGCGTGACCGGATCGTCCTTCAGGCGCCTGCACGTCTCGAAGCCGTCCATGCCGGGCATCATGACGTCGAGCAGGATCATGTCCGGCTGTTCGCGCCACGCCTTGTTGAGCGCGTCCTCGCCGCGCTGGGCGGTGATCACGTCGTAGTATTCTGCGCCGAGCTTGGCCTCCAGCAGCCGGAGGTTCGCCGGCACATCATCGACCACGAGGATGCGGGCGCTCATGGCGGTCGCCTAGCCGGCGTACTTGCGGACGGTGTCGAGGAAGCTCTGCACTGAGATCGGCTTCGACAGGTACGCCTCGCAGCCCTCCGCGCGGATGCGCTGCTCGTCGCCGCGCATGGCGAACGCCGTGACCGCCACCACCGGGATCGCCTTCAGGTCCTGGTCGGCCTTGAGGCGGCGGGTGATGTCGAGGCCCGAGATCTCGGGCAGCTGGATGTCCATGATGATCAGGTCGGGCCGGTGCTGGCGGACAAGCTCCACCACGCCCTTGCCGTCACGGGTCTTGATCGTGCGGTAGCCGAAGGCTTCCAAAAGGTCGTTGAAGAGCTTCATGTTGAGCTCGTTGTCTTCAACGATCATGACGGTCTTGGTCATGGCCCGGACCGCGGCGCGCGGCTCTCCCAACGGACGGCGACGGCTGTCCTGATCCCGGGTGTGCTTAAGGCCAATGGTTTAATCAAGCCTTGCCTCGCAGCCGGGGCGGTCAGGATTTGGCAATGCGGATCGGGATCGACCTGGGCGGCACCAAGATCGAGGGCATCGCCATCGACCATGGGGGCCATGAGCTGGCACGGCGCCGGGTGGCGACGCCGCCGGGCTACGAAGGCTCCATCGCCGCCATCGCGGACCTCGTGGCGGCGCTTGAATCGGAGGCGGGCGCCCCCGTGCGGGCCGTGGGCGTGGGCATGCCGGGGTCGATCTCGCCGGCCACGGGCCTGGCGCGCAACGGCAACTCCACCTGGCTGAACGGCCGCCCCTTCGACCGCGACCTCGCCGCGGCCCTGGGCCGGCCCGTCCGCGCCGCCAACGACGCCAACTGCTTTGCCCTTTCGGAAGCCACCGACGGCGCGGCCGCCGGCGCCCAGATCGTGTTCGGGGTGATCCTCGGCACCGGGTGCGGGGGCGGCGTCGTGGTGGACGGCCGGGTGCGCGACGGGGCCTCCGGCGTCGCCGGCGAGTGGGGCCACAACCCGCTGCCGTGGGCGAGCCCCGCGGAGGCGCAGGCCGCGCCCTGCTGGTGCGGCCGCACGGGGTGCATGGAGACATGGGTGGCCGGCCCTTCCATCGCGCGAGACCACGTGCGCGCGGGCGGGCCGCAGATGAAGGCCAGCGAGATTGCAGCGCGCGCAGAGGCCGGAGACGCCCAGGCCGCCGCCACCATCGCGCGATGGGCGGACCGCCTCGCGCGGGGGCTCGCGGCCATCGTCAACGTGCTTGACCCCGACGTGATCGTGTTCGGCGGCGGCGTCTCGAAGGTCGCCGCGCTCTACCGCGACGTCCCGCCCCTGCTGGCGCGCTATGTGTTCTCGGACTTCGTCGCGGCGAAACTTGTCCCCAACAAGCACGGCGACTCCAGCGGCGTGCGCGGCGCGGCGTGGCTGTGGCGCGAGGAG
>JAIYAO010000162.1 GCA_027488965.1 Alphaproteobacteria bacterium | reverse complement strand
TTGCGTCAAATCAAAGCCCGCGACGGACGCACGTGTGCATGACCCTCCGCGCGCCGCGGGGCGTGGCGGGAGCGGAGCATGAACACTCGACAGACGGCCGGTGACGTCGGCTACGCGCCTCTCGCCATTGGCCTCATCCTGGCCCTCGGTAGCGTGCTGACCATCTGGGGCGCGGCGCGGACGCACGATGGGCCCTTCGCCATCCAGATGTATACGGCGATGGCGGCGTTCCTGATCGGCATCTTCGCACTCCTGCGCGCCTACATCCTGCCGAACCCCGCGACGTCGCGCACGCGCTACGAGGACGGGGTGGTGAAAGCCGGCGTCATCGCGTCGACCTTCTGGGGCATCGCCGGACTGCTTGTCGGCGTGATCATCGCGTTGCAGCTCTCGTTTCCTGCCATCTTCTATTTCGAGGATCTCGGCTGGACAAACTTTGGCCGCCTGCGCCCGCTGCACACATCGGCCGTAATCTTCGCTTTCGGCGGCAACGTGCTGATCGCCACGTCGTTCTACGTCGTGCAGCGCACCTGCCGCGCACGCCTCGCCGGCGGTCCGTGGGCCTGGTTCGTGTTCTGGGGCTACCAGCTCTTCATTGTGCTCGCAGGCACAGGCTACCTGCTGGGCATCACCCAATCGCGCGAATATGCCGAGCCGCCGTGGTACGTTGACATCTGGCTGACGCTCGTGTGGGTGGCCTACCTGCTCGTCTTCCTCGGCACGATCTGGAAGCGCCAGGAAAAGCACATCTACGTCGCGAACTGGTTCTACCTCGCGTTCATCGTCACCATCGCGCTGCTGCACATCATCAACAATCTGGCGCTGCCCGTCTCGTTCGCAGACTCCTTCAGCTACTCGGCTTTTTCAGGCGTGCAGGATGCGCTGACCCAGTGGTGGTACGGCCACAACGCGGTCGGCTTCTTCCTCACCGCCGGCTTCCTCGCCATCATGTACTACTTCATCCCGAAGCAGGCCGACCGGCCGGTGTACTCGTACCGCCTGTCAATCATCCACTTCTGGGCGCTGATCTTCCTCTACATCTGGGCGGGTCCCCACCACCTGCACTACACCGCGCTGCCGATGTGGGCGCAGACACTAGGCGCCACGTTCTCGATCATGCTGTGGATGCCGTCCTGGGGCGGCATGATCAACGGCCTGATGACGCTCTCCGGCGCTTGGGACAAGCTGCGTACCGATCCCGTGCTGCGCATGCTCGTCGTGTCGGTCGCCTTCTACGGCATGAGCACGTTCGAAGGCCCGGTCATGTCGATCCGCGCCGTCAACTCGCTATCGCACTACACCGACTGGACCATCGGCCACGTGCACTCCGGCGCGCTCGGCTGGGTGGGCTTCGTCAGCTTCGGCGCGCTGTACTGCCTGACGCCCTGGCTGTGGAAACGCGAGCGCCTCTACTCGACAGCCCTTGTGGAGTGGCACTTCTGGATCGCGACCATCGGTATCGTTCTCTACATCACGTCGATGTGGGTGGCGGGCGTCATGCAGGGCCTGATGTGGCGCGCCTACAACGAGCTCGGCTTCCTCGAATACTCGTTCGTCGAGAGCGTCGAGGCGATGCATCCCTACTACATCATCCGCGCCGTCGGCGGCCTGCTCTACCTCTTCGGCGCCCTGCTGATGGCCTACAACCTGTGGCGCACGGCCCGCGGCGATGCCCCGGAAGCTGTCGCCGTCCGTCCCAACGCGGCCCCTGCCGCCGTCGCTGCAGAATAGGGGCACACCATGTGGCGCTTCCATAAATGGTTCGAGCGGCACTCGCTCATCCTCCTTGTCGGCATCCTGCTCGTGGTCTCCGTCGGCGGCCTTGTGCAGATCACGCCCCTCTTCTTCATCGAAAGCACGATCGAGGAAGTGAAAGGCGTTCGCCCCTACACGCCGCTCGAACTCAAGGGCCGCCAAATCTACGTCCGAGAGGGTTGCTACGTCTGTCATTCGCAGATGGTGCGTCCGCTACGCGATGAAGTGGAACGCTATGGCCACTACAGCCTCGCGGCCGAGAGCATGTACGATCATCCCTTCCAGTGGGGATCGAAACGTACCGGGCCCGATCTCGCGCGCGTCGGCGGGCGTTACTCCGACGAGTGGCATCGCGCCCACCTGGCCGATCCGCGTTCCATGGTGCCGGAATCGGTGATGCCGCCCTACGCGTTTCTTGAAGCCAAGGAGCTGCGTACCGACGACATCGTAAACCATCTGCGCGTCAACGCCATGCTCAAGGTGCCCTACACCGAAGAGCAGATCGCGAACGCCGCCGCCGACGTCCGCGCCCAGGCCGATCCCGACAGCGACGCATCGACCGCGTTCGCGGCGCGGTATCCCACGGTGACACCGCGCAGCTACGACGGCGATTCCGCGCGGCTAACCGAAATGGATGCACTCATCGCCTACCTGCAGATGCTCGGCGCAGGCGTCAATTTCAGCACCTACCAGGCCGATGCGCCTGAGAACCAGCGGTGACGCCATGACCTTCGCGCAGGCCACGCACTTCGCCGAGACCTGGGGATTGGCGCTTGCCCTCGTCCTGTTCCTTGCCGCGGTGCTCTACGCCGTGTGGCCGAACAACCGGGACACCTTCCAAAAAGCCGCGCACGCCCCGCTGAGCAAGGACGAAGACGAATGAGCACGCCTGACAAGAACGGCGTCGACGCGCACACCGGCACAAGCACGACCGGCCACGAGTGGGACGGCATCTGCGAGCTCGACACCCCGTTGCCGCGCTGGTGGCTCTACCTCTTCTACGCGTGCATCGTGGTGGCCGTGATCTACTGGGTGCTGATGCCGGCGTGGCCGATGGGCAACGGCTACACGCCTGGCGTGCTCGGCTTCTCCGACCGCGCAAACGTCGCTGCGGAGATCAAGGCCCTGCAGGCGGCGCGTGGGCCCTCGTTCAAGCGCCTGAATGCGGCGTCCTATGACGAAATCGTCCGCGATCCACAGCTAGCAGAGTTCGCACGCGCTGCCGGCGAATCCACCTTCGGCGACAACTGCGCCACGTGCCACGGCGCGGGCGGCGCTGGCGCGCCCGGCTATCCAAACCTCGCCGACGATGTCTGGCTCTGGGGCGGCACGCTCGGGGAGCTCGAACAAACGCTGCGCGTCGGCATCCGGTCCACGCACGAGAACACGCGCCTGTCGGTGATGCCCGCCTATGGCCGGGACCAGATGATGAACGCGAAGGACATCGGCGACGTGACCGAATACGTCCTCACCCTCTCGAAGGCGCGGGACCGCGAGACGCCGCAAGCGGTGGCCGCCGCGCGCGGCGGCGTCATCTACCAGCAGCAGTGCGTGGCATGCCACGGCGCCACTGGCGCAGGCGATCGCGCGTTCGGCGCGCCGAGCCTCACCGACGACGTCTGGCTCTACGGCGGTTCCCGCCAGGAGGTGCGCACGCAGATCGAACTCGGTCGCGGCGGCGTCATGCCGTCGTGGGAAACGCGCCTCGATCCCGCGATGATCCGCGCGCTTGCGGTCTATGTGTACGGCCTCGGCGGCGGCGAAGCGGAGCCTGCGCCCCAGCCCGTCGCGGCAGCGCCCTTACAGCCAACAGCACCCCCGGCCACACCGTGAGCCACAAGACGACGCTCATCGATCGTCGCAGCGACGATGACGAGGCGATACGCATCGACGTGGAGGCCGTCAATTCGAAGGCGGCGCGCGCGCTCTACAAGAAGCGCACGCCGATCTATCCCAAGATCAGCAGCGGAGCGTTCCGCACGCTGAAGTGGGGCGCGATGATCGTTCTGCTGGCGATTTACTATCTCACACCATGGATCCGGTGGAACCGAGGCGCCGGGGCGCCGGATCAGGCGGTGCTCATCGACTTTGAAGGGCGGCGTTTCTACTTCTTCTTCATCGAACTCTGGCCGCAGGAGGTGTACTACATCACCGGCCTCCTGATCGTTGCCGCCGTCGGCATCTTCCTGTCGTCGGCGCTGTTCGGCCGCGTGTGGTGCGGATACGCATGCCCACAAACCGTGTGGACCGACCTCTACATCCATGTGGAGCGCTGGATCGAGGGCGACCGCAACGCGCGCATCCGCCTCGACAAGGCGCAGATGGGCTTCGACAAGGCACGCAAGAAGGTCGTCAAGCACATCCTGTGGATAGCGATCGCGGCGCTGACGGGCGGCGCCTGGGTCTTCTACTTCGGCGACGCACCGATGCTGATGCGCGAGATCTTCACCGGGCGGGCCTCAGTCACGATCTACCTTTTCATCGGCATACTCACGTTCACCACCTACGCGCTGGCGGGAACTATGCGCGAGCAGGTGTGCACCTACCTGTGCCCTTGGCCCCGCATCCAGGCGGCGATGACTGACCGCCACGCGCTCAGCGTCACCTACAAGGTTGCGCGCGGCGAGCCTCGGGGCGGACACAAGAAGAACGCGAGCTGGGAAGGCCGCGGCGACTGCATTGACTGCCACCAGTGTGTTGCGGTCTGCCCGCAGGGCATCGACATCCGCGACGGCGACCAGCTTGAGTGCATCAACTGTGCATTGTGCATCGATGCGTGCGATGCGGTGATGGAGAAGGTCGGTCGCCCGAAGGGGTTGATCGCCTACGACTCGTACGAGAACGTGGCGCGCGCCACGCGTGGCGAGAGCGCCGTCTATCGCTTCATCCGCCCCCGCACCATTCTCTACGCTTCGGTGCTGGGCGTCGCCGGCGCGGTGATGCTCTACGCTCTTGTGAACCGCACGACGCTATCTCTGGACGCCATGCGCGACCGCAGTCCGCCCTTCGTGCGCCTCTCCGACGGCGGCATCCGGAACGGCTACATGCTCCGCGTCATCAACAAGGAGCCGCGTGAACGCACGCTTGAACTGCGTGTCGCCGGGCTGCAGGACGCGAAGATCACTGCGATGGCCCTCCCCGTCGCACCGGATGGCGGGCTCATCGTGACGACGCGCGCCGATGCCGTCACCAGCATGCGCATTTACGTGGCCTCCGACGCCGCCACCGAGCTCTCGACTCCGATCCGCTTCGTGCTCAGCGAGCCTGCAACGGGAAAAGTCGCGGAGCGGCGCGCGATCTTCATGGCGGGAGACTCCGAATGACACCCAGCACCTACAGGCGCCACGAGATCACCGGCGGCCACGTTCTCGCGATCATGCTGCTGTTCTTCGGCGCCATCATCGCGATCAATATCGCGTTCTCAATCGTGGCCGTGCGAAGCTTCCCCGGCGAAGACGAGCGGCGCTCCTATCTGCAGGGCCTTCGCTACAACGACACGCTTGAGCAACGCGCCGCTGAGGCGGCACTGGGCTGGCGTGCGCTGGTCGACCTGTCGCCCCGGGGCGCCGAGGCGCAACTCAGGGTGCGCCTTGCCGATCGCAGCGGCGCGCCCGTTGACGGCCTGGCCATCGAAGGAACGCTGCGCCGCCCCGCAACGACGCGCGACGACCGTCCGGTCGTCTTCACGGCGCTGGGCGGCGGCGTCTATGCGGCCGATGTGGGCGCCATCGCCGCCGGCGGCTGGACACTTCAGGGCGTCGCGACACTCGGCGGCGAACGCTTCACGTTCGAGCGGAGGATGACATGGACGCCACCGCGCTGAAGCCCGGCGCTGAAACCCTCGCGGGCGGCTGTCCATCGGGACTCTCCGTCGTCGCTGAGCCTGCTTCGAGCGTCGACCCCTCCGCCTTCGTACACACGGATGATCGCGGCGTGGACACACTCGAATTGCTGGTTCAGGGCGCGCGCTGCGCCAGCTGCATCCGCAAGATCGAAGGCGGCATGCTCGCCATACCCGGCGTCCGCGACGCGCGCCTCAACCTATCGACCGGCCGTCTGCGCGTGACATGGACGAGCGGGAGCCTTCATTCACGCGCGATCGCGGACGCCGTCTCCAATGCTGGCTACGCCGCCACCGCGTTCGATCCGGCCGAAAGCCAGAAGCAGATCGACGGCGAAGGGCGGCGCCTCCTGCGGGCGCTCGCGGTCGCGGCCTTTGCGTCGATGAACGTGATGATGTTCTCGGTGCCGGTCTGGACCGGCGACCAGGACATGGGCGGATCGACCCGTACCATGATGCACTGGTGGTCAGCGATCGTCGCCGTGCCTTCGGCGCTCTATGCGGGCCAGCCGTTCTTCCGCTCCGCATTCGCCGTGCTGCGCCGGGGGCGCGCGAACATGGACGTGCCAATCTCGCTGGCCGTCTTACTGACACTCGCGATGAGCCTTTTCGAGACCGCCACCGGCGGACACCACGCCTACTTCGACGGCGTATGCATGCTGCTCTTTCTGCTGCTGATCGGGAGATATCTCGACCACCAGCTGCGCGAGAAGGCGCGCACCGCGGCGCGCGACCTGCTGGCGATGCAGACGACGACGGCCGTGCGCATTTCGGAAGACGGCGTCGCCCGCGCCGTCGCCGCGAAGGCCTTGCGCGCAGGCGATGCCATCGCGCTCGCCGCAGGCGACCGCGTCCCGGTGGACAGCGTGATCCTGGACGGCGTCTCCGAGTTCGATTGCGCCATGCTCACCGGCGAAACCCTGCCAGTGTCGATGCGCGTGGGCGACACTGTCCACGCCGGCGCGATCAATCTCACGCGGCCATTGACGCTGCGCGTCGTGTCGCCAGTCGAGTCTTCGCTGGTTGCGCAGCTGGCGCGGCTCATCGAGATCGGCGAACAGGGCCGCGCGCGCTTCGTGCGGATTGCCGACAAGGCGGTCGCCCTCTACGTTCCCGCCGTCCATTCGCTGGCCGCAGCGACGTTCCTGTCGTGGGCATTCGGCCCGCAGCTACTGCGTACGCTGGGCGTCACGGGCACGGCCGAGATCGGCCTGCACGGAGCGGTCATGAACGCGGTCGCCGTGCTCATCATCACCTGCCCGTGCGCGCTTGGCCTTGCCGTGCCCGCCGTTCAGGTCGTCGCGACCGGACGTCTCTTCAAGCGCGGCGTGCTCGTGAAATCCGGCGACGCGCTGGAGCGGCTGGCGCAGGTCGACACTGTCGTTCTCGACAAGACAGGCACGCTGACGCTCGGAAAACCGCGCCTCGCGACAAACCTCGATCGCGACACCCTGACCGCCGCCGCCGCCCTCGCGCGGTGCTCGCGTCACCCCCTGTCGCGCGCGCTCGTGGACGCTGCCGGCTCCGGCAAACCCGCGCTGATGCCGCATGAAGTCCCGGGCGAAGGCATCACCGGCGAGATTGACGCCATTCCAGCACGGCTTGGACGCCGCGCCTTCGCCGCGCCGGATGCGCCCGAGAGCGCCGACAACGCCGCCGAACTCTGGTTCGCCTGGGGCCACGCTGCGCCCGTGCGCATGTCGTTCGTCGATGAACTCCGCCCGGACGCCAGGTCCGTTGTCGATGCGCTGCGCCGCCGTGGCCTGACGGTGGAACTGCTTTCCGGAGATCGGGCCAGCGCCGTAGAGGAAGCTGCGCTTGAGACCGGCGTCACAGCGTGGAAGGCCCAGACGCGACCTGCCGACAAGGTTGCACACCTTGAGACCTTGCGCGCAGCGGGGCGCAAGGTCCTGATGGTCGGTGATGGCCTCAATGATGCCGCGGCGCTCGCAGCCGCGCACGCATCGGCATCGCCCGGCACGGCCGTCGACGCCAGCCAGGCCGTGGCCGATATAGTTTTCACCGGCGCGCGTCTAGCGCCGCTTGTCGATGCGATCGACACCGCGCGCGCCGCGCAGAAGCGCGTCACCGAAAATCTCGCCTTCTCGGCGCTCTACAACATCATCGCGGTGCCGATTGCGGCGCTTGGCTATGTCACGCCGCTGATTGCAGCGCTCGCCATGGCGGGATCGTCCCTGGTGGTGACGCTCAATGCACTCAGGCTTCAGGCAATGCGCCCATGGACATAATAGCTTTCCTGATTCCCGCCGCCGTCGCCCTCGGCGCGACGGGCCTCGCCGCATTCCTGTGGAGCCTGCGCGCGAATCAGTACGACGACCTTCAAGGTGCCGCGCACCGCATCCTGCTCAATGATGACGACCTGCCGCCGCCGACCGCCTGAAGCCTTACCGACCGCCGCCACTACGAGAGAAATAAGTCCTTTTACAAATGTGAACGGCCGGAGTGAGCCAGAGACGGACTCTGTTAACATCCAAACCGGGCGGCGGCATCGCACCCCTTCCCGGCCGTTCCTGGCATGCGGGCGCGTCTGGGGGAATAGGATCAACGATGTGCCGAGCGCCGCCGGTGGCGGGCCCGTTTGTTCATTTTGCGAGCGGTCTACTCCACGCTGATCCAGATCGACGGTCAGATCCCGCCCGCCGGAGCCTACGCTATGCCAGATGAGCGACTGGCTCAGCCCTGGTTCGCGGGCGGGTCGGACTTCGCAACGCTCCCCCGCAAGAACGCCAGCATCGCTTCGGTCTTGCGCGGGGTGTGCTTGGTCTTTGGCGTGATTGCCCATGCAGCAGTATCGAAACTCGTAGCGGTGACATCGTGGTTGGGAAAGAGATCGATGAGCGCGCCGCGGGCGATGTCCTCGGCGATCATCCAGTCCGCCAAAAGCGCAGGCCCGAGCCCCGCAAGAGCGGCGGCGCGCACGCCGAGCACGCTGGAGATCGTCACATCGCCGCGAACCGATACCGCCTCGACGGCGCCGTTTGAGTCGCGGAACAGCCGGCGCGTGCGATAGTCGGGCAGATCTAGCAGGACCACCGCCGTCTCCTTCAGCCGCCGCGGCTCCGGAAGCGCACCCAGCGTCGCGACGATTTCGGGCGTCGCCACCACGCGGTAGCGTGTTGCAAACAACTGCACGCTGTCGAGGTCATTGCGCCTTGCCGGCCCAAGCCGAATGGCAAGGTCGATGCGATCCTCGATCAGATCGAGGTTGCTGTCGCTCAGCATCAGGTCGAGCCGCACCCTCGGGTATGCCGCGCGGAACGCCGGCAGGCGCGGGATGAGCTGCACCTGACCGAATGCAAGGGAGGCGGTGAGACGCAGCAGCCCGGAAGGCGCGACTGCAGTGGAGCGGGCCTCCTCCGCCAGCCGGTCGAACCCGGCGATCACCTCCGCTGCACGCGCCTGAAACGCCGTTCCCGCCTCGGTCAGGGTCATCGCCCGCGTGGTGCGCTGCAGAAGCTGCACGCCCAGCGCCGCCTCCAGTCTTGCGATCGCCCGCGACACCGAAGAGGGCTCCACGTCGCGCTCTCGCGCAGCGGCCGCGAAGCTGCCGTAGCGGGCGACGTCAAGAAAAAGGCGAACGAGAAACGGGTCCATTCGTGCGCATAACGCACGACTAACCGGCGCAACCAAGCCTTTTCCGCAGATTGTGTGATGCAATACCGACATCACGCGCGAAAGCCCGGCCGACCCTGGAGACCTTATGTTCAAGCCAATCCTCGCCGCCTTCGTCATCATCGCGTCGAGCGCCTCCTCCGCACACGCGCAGGAAGACCGTTGCATCCCCCTCGGCGGGGCGATCTCCGTCACAGTGGTCAGCGCAGACCCCGTCCGCGTGCTCGGCGCTGTCACCGGAACACTGGCCGGCGTGACGCAGGCGACTGTCCGGTCGCAGGAGCAACGCCGCGACGGAACGATCCGCCTGGCCGTGACCCACGACTTTGTCACCGACGACCGCTCCGCCCTCAGCACAGAAGACGAGGTGATCTGGACCCCGAGCCCGGGCCGTGTCGGCGTATTCGCCATGCAGACCCGCTATCGGGTGGTGCGCGGGACCGGCCGGTTCGCTGCCGCGAAGGGTGAGTTCCAGAACCAGGGCGAGGCCGACACCAATCGCGGGCTCGTGACATTGACCTATTTCGGCGAACTCTGCGGCGTGCGGAACTGAAGCGATGACGCACATCGCCTTTCTCGGCCTTGGCGCGATGGGCGCGCGCATGGCGTCCAATCTGTCGCGCGCGGGACATCGCCTGACGGTTTGGAATCGCACGCCCGGACGCGCCTCTGACCTCCTAGAGCTTGGCGCACACGCAGCAGCGAGCCCGCACGCGGCAGTGACGGTCGCCGAGGTGGTTATCGCCGTGGTCCGCGACAACGAAGCGTCGCGGGCGGTGTGGCTGGGAGAAAACGGCGCGCTTGGCGCGATGCCGCGCGGCGCGCTCGCCATCGAATGCTCGACCTTGACGCCCGCCTGGACCCGGGAACTCGCAGGCCACGTC
>JAIYAO010000173.1 GCA_027488965.1 Alphaproteobacteria bacterium | reverse complement strand
GCTGGCGGCGGAAGACCTCGCCGATCCGGCGCTGCTGGACGAGACGCGGACGGCGCTTGATGCGCTCACGCAGATCCTGCCGCTGGGCGGCGCCTTCTATCCGTTCCAGCGGGCCTAGTTCAGCAGCCGCGGACGGAGCTTGTAGACGCCGTCTTCCGGCTCCTCGAACACTTCGGCGGCCTGAGGGTGGGTTACCGGTTCGCCGGTGTCGTCGGCCAGCAGGTTCTGTTCGGAGACGTAGGCCGTGTAGTGGCTTTCCTCGTTCTCCGCGAGGAGGTGGTAGAAAGGCTGATCCTTGCGCGGGCGGATGGGCTCGGGAATGGCGAGCCACCATTCCTCCGTGTTGTTGAACGTGGGGTCCACGTCCACGATCACCCCCCGGAAGGGGAAGTGCCGGTGGCGCACCACCTGACCGATGCCGAACTTGGCCTCTTGCATCCTCAGCTCCCGTCGATTCATGTCCGACGCTTCAGAAACGTAGGGTGCGGACCGGAGGGCAACAAGGCTTCTGTTCACCTCGGCCGCAGACCTTGCTAGCATGTGACAAAACGACGTCATCGGCGCCCGCAGCGCCGGCGCCCCCTCCCGGGGTTCCCGCAGGCGGGCACGTACAGGATAGCTGGCGCCATGGGCCACAAGGACGGAGCGGCGCGCCCCGGGCAGCGCCGACGCGTCCCTTCGCCGTCGGGCGGCCTCGTCTTCGCCGCCCTCGATCTGGGGACCAACAACTGCCGGCTGCTGCTGGCGGAGCCGTCGCCGCGCGGTTTCCGGGTGGTGGACTCGTACTCCAAGATCATCCGGCTGGGAGAGGGCCTCTCCGTCACCGGGCGGCTAGGCTGCGCGGCCATGGACCGGACCATAGAGGCGCTGCGCGCCTGCGCCCAGAAGGTGGCGATCCACCCGCAGCTGCGGCTGCGGGGAATCGCCACCCAGGCGTGCCGCATCGCGGCCAACGGGGCGGAATTCCTGGCGCGGGTGAAGCGCGAGACGGGGCTCGCCCTCGACATCGTCACCCCGGAGGAGGAGGCGCGCCTGTCCGTGATGGGCTGCGCGGCGCTGATCGATCCCGGCGCCGACATCGCGCTGGTGATCGACATCGGCGGCGGATCCACGGAGCTGTCGTGGGTCGATGCGCGCACGGCGAAGGGCGAGCCCGCGATCCTCGCGTGGATGTCGCTGCCGGTGGGCGTGGTGACGCTGGCGGAGCGCATGCCCGAGAACGGCCACCCCGGCTGGTACGACGCCATGCGCGCCCACGTGGCGGACGAACTCCGCCGCTTCAGCGGCGCAGAGGCGCTGCGGGCGGCGTTCGCACAGGGGCGGGCGCACATCGTGGGCACCTCCGGCGCGGTCTCCAGCCTCGCGGGCGTGCACCTCAATCTGCAGCGCTACCAGCGCAGCAAGGTTGACGGGCTGTGGATGCGGGACGACGAGGTGCGCGGGGCCGCGGCGCGGGTGCGCGCCATGTCCCCGGCCGAACGCGCCGCCAATCCCTGCATCGGGCCGGACCGGGCCGATCTCGTGGCGCCGGGCGCGGCGATCCTGGAGGCCGTGTGCGACCTGTGGCCCACGCAGCGGGTGCGGGTGGCCGATCGCGGCCTGCGTGAAGGAGTGTTGATGGACCTGATGGCGCAAGAGCGCAGCGACCCCCGATGAGCGAGGAGGAGCCCCCCGCCGTTCCGGAGAAGCGCCGCTGGAAGAAGCCCAAGGACGCGGGCGCCGAGACGCGCACCATGACCGTCACGGCCAAGGGCGTGAAGAAGCGGTCCTCGCGCGAATGGATCGCCCGCCAGATCAACGATCCCTACGTGCAGCGGGCGCAGGCGGAGGGCTGGCGCGCGCGCTCTGCGTTCAAGCTGATGGAGCTCGACGACCGCTTCGGTCTCATCAAGCGCGGCGTGCGCGTGTGCGACCTGGGCGCGGCGCCCGGCGGCTGGGCGCAGGTGGCGATCAAGCGCGGCGCGGGCGCGGTGGTCGGCATCGACCTGCTGGACATGGACACCATGGCGGGCGCCACGTTCCTGAAGATGGACTTCCTCGACGAGGCGGCGCCCGCGGCCTTGATGGCCGCCCTCGGCCGCCCCGATCTCGTGCTGTCGGACATGGCCGCCAACACCACCGGCCACCGCGCCACCGACCAGATCAAGACCGGTGCGCTGGCGGAGGCGGCGGCGGTGTTCGCCATGGATGTGCTGACGCCCGGCGGCGCGTTCGTCACGAAGGCGTTCCAAGGCGGGCTCGACGCGGCGTTGCTGGCCACGCTGAAGGCCCGCTTCGATGCCGTCCGCCACGCCAAGCCGCCCGCCAGCCGCCAGGCGAGCCCGGAGATCTATGTGGTGGCGCAGGGCTTCAAGGGGTGAGGCGGGCCTGACCGCCGCGCCTACATCTTGTGGCCGTTCACCAGCCGCAGGAATTCCTCGCGGGTGCGCGAGTCGTCTCGGATGACGCCGAGGAGGCGGCTGGTGGTGAGCTTGGAGCCTGGGGTGTTCACGCCGCGCAGGGTCATGCAGCTGTGCTCGGCCTCGATGACGACGCCGACGCCCTGCGGCTTCAGGATGTCCTGAATGGCGCCGGCGATCTCTGCCGACAGCTTCTCCTGGATCTGCAGCCGGCGCGCGAAGCCGTTCACCACCCGCGCCAGCTTGGAGATGCCCACCACGCGGTCGTTGGGCAGGTAGCCCACGTGCGCGCGCCCGATCACGGGCAGCATGTGGTGCTCGCAGAAGCTCACCACGCGGATGTCGCTCAGCACGATGAGTTCGTCGTAGCCGCCCACCTCCTCGAAGGTGCGCTCGAGGTAATCGCGCGGGTCGGTCTCGTAGCCCTCGAACAGCTCGCGGTAGGAGCGGGCGACGCGGGCGGGGGTGTCGAGGAGGCCTTCGCGCTCCGGGTCGTCGCCCGCCCACTCGATGAGGGTGCGGACGGCGGCTTCTGCATCGGCCTGGGTGGGCCTGGCGGCCGGCCTCGCCGACGGCTTTGGCGTACGCTTGTTCTGGGTCATGTCGGTCCATACGCGCCTGGGGGCGCTGCAGTTCAACCCCGCGTTATTCCGCCGCGACCCGCGACGCGTCCGATGACGACGTCGCCGCCAGCCGCGCCAGGAGCGCCTCGTACTGTCGGTGCAGTTCTGCCGGGAGGCGCTCGCCGAAGGCGGCGTAGTGGCCCGGGATGAGGCTGGCCTCCTCGGCCCACACGTCACGGTCCACGGTGAGCAGAAGCTCCAGCTGCGCCTCGGTCAGGCCGAGGCCGGACACGTCGAGCGCGCCGCGGGCGGGCAGGCGTCCGATGGGGGTGTCGACGGCGGCGCCGCGGCCTTCCAGCCGGTCGACGATCCACTTCAGCACGCGGGAATTGTCCCCGAAGCCGGGCCAGACGAACTTGCCGCGCTCGTCCTTGCGGAACCAGTTCACGAAGAAGATCTTGGGCAGCTTCGCAGCGTCCGACGTGGCGCCGATCTTCAGCCAGTGGGCGAAGTAGTCGCCCATGTGATAGCCGCAGAACGGCAGCATGGCGAAGGGGTCGCGGCGCAGCTCGCCCACTTTGTTCTCAGCCGCGGCCGTGCCTTCCGACGCCACGTTGGACGCCAGGAACACGCCGTGCGCCCAGTCGAAGGACTCCGTCACGAGCGGCACCGCGGAGGCGCGACGCCCGCCGAACAGGATCGCCGAGATCGGCACGCCGGCGGGATCGTCCCACTCGTCGGCGATGACCGGGCACTGGCTCGCGGGCACCGCGAAGCGGGCGTTGGGGTGGGCGGCGGGGAATTTGGAATCGGGCAGCCAGCGGTTGCCCTGCCAGTCGGTGAGGCCCGCGGGCGGAATTTCCGTCAGGCCTTCCCACCAGACGTCGCCGTCATCGGTGACGGCGGTGTTGGTGAAGATGGTGTTGGCGAAGAGGGTGTCGATGGCAGACTTGTTGGTCTTGGCCGAGGTGCCCGGCGCCACGCCGAAGAAGCCGAACTCGGGGTTGATGGCGTAGAGCCGGCCATCCTCGCCCTTGCGCATCCAGCAGATGTCGTCGCCCACCGTCTCGGCTTTCCAGCCCGGCAGGGTGGGCTGCAGCATGGCGAGGTTCGTCTTGCCACATGCGGAGGGGAAGGCTGCCGCAATGAAGTGCTTCTCGTTCTGCGGGCTGGTGAGCTTTAGGATCAGCATGTGCTCGGCCAGCCAGCCGGCGTCACGCGCCATCACCGAGGCGATCCGCAGGGCGTAGCATTTCTTGCCCAGCAGCGCGTTGCCACCATAGCCCGAGCCGTAGGACCAGATCTCGCGGCTCTCGGGGAAGTGGACGATGTACTTGTCGTCGTTGCACGGCCACGGCACGTCCTTGGCGCCGGGGGCGAGCGGGGCGCCTACCGTGTGCATCGCGGGGACGAAGAATCCGTCCTCGCCCAGCGCCTCGAGCGCGGCGGCGCCCATCCTCGTCATCACCCGCATGGAGAGCGCCACGTAGGCGCTGTCGGTGATCTCGACGCCGAGCGCCGAGATCGGCGAGCCGATCGGGCCCATGGAGAAGGCGCAGACGTACATGGTGCGCCCGCGCATGCAGCCGTCGAACAGCCCGGTGAGCTTCTCGCGCATGCCGACGGGATCGGCCCAATTGTTGGTAGGGCCGGCGTCGATCTGCTTCTCGGAGCAGATGAAGGTGCGGCTCTCCACGCGCGCCACGTCGCGCGGGTCGGAGGCGGCCCAGAAGGAGTTCGGGCGCTTCTTCGGGTCGAGGCGCTTGAGGGTGCCGGCGGCGACCAGCTCGGTCGTCAGCGCCTCCCACTCGGCGTCGGATCCGTCGCACCAGTGGATGCGGTCCGGCTTGGTGAGGGCGGCCATCTCCGCCACCCAGGCCACGAGACGTGCGTGTTTCGTCGGCGCCCCTGAGAGCTCCGGATTACCCGTTGTAGCCACGGCAGGTCTTCCCTTCACCAGCGGCGGCGCGGCTGCATTGGCCTCGCCGCTCGAACGTCACGGAGTTGTTCGGTTTTCTGGTCTCCGCGAGACCACAGAGGCAAATCAGGTCCAAGCCGTCAACCCGCGACATTTGCCGGCGGTGCGGGTATCTGCATTTGCCGCAGGAGACGAGGTTAAGTTTCCCCGGCCGCATGAGGCGAAGACCCAGGCCACCCCGGGCTTGATGTGTCCGGCGCCGCATGCGTTTTGCGCGCCGCACGGGACGGAGACAGGCATGAGCACGATGAAGGTGGCGGTGACGGGCGGGTTCGGCGCCCTTGGCGCGGCGGTCGTGCGCCGGGCGGCGGCAGGCGGGGCGCGGGTGGCCGTGCTGGACCGGGCGCCGGCGCCGGCCGATTCGGCGGCGCTCGTGGGGGCCGCGGGCGTGGCGATCGGGGGTGTGGACCTCGGCGATCCGGCCGGCGCCGCCGCCGCCTTCGAGGCCGTCGGCGAGGCGTTCGGCGGGCTCGACGTGCTGGTCAACGTGGCCGGCGGCTTCCGCTTCGAGACGCTGGCCGAGGGCCAACCGGGCACGTGGGACTTCATGTTCAAGGTCAATCTCGCCACCGCCGCCAACGCCAGCCGCGCAGCGCTGCCGATGCTGCTGGCCAGCGGGCGGGGCGCCATCGTCAACATCGGGGCGGGCGCTGCGCTCAAGGCCGGCGCGGGGATGGGGGCCTACGCGGCGTCCAAGGCCGGCGTCCACCGGCTGACGGAAAGCCTCGCGGAGGAGCTGAAGGGCAAGGTGACGGTGAACGCCGTGCTGCCCTCCACCATCGACACCCCCGTGAACCGCCGCGACATGCCCGACGCGGACTTCTCGAAGTGGGTCGCGCCGGACGATCTCGCCGACATCATCCTGTTCCTGGCCGGCGCCCGCGCCATCACCGGCGCGCTGCTGCCGGTCAACGGGGGTGTGTGAGGGCGTCCAGCGCGGCCTGCTGCGCCGGGGTCAGGTTGTCGCCTGCGGCGGCGACGGGCCCCACCCGGCCGTGCAGCCAGTCCAGCGGGTCGCGCCCCTCCACCCAGCCGAGATTTGGGCGATGGATCTGGTAGCCGATGAGGCGCTGGAGCCGCTCGGGCAGGGCCCGGGCCGTCTCCGGCGGTATTGAAAGCAGCAGCTTCTCCGCCGGGGCCAGCCAGGCGGCGCTGTAGCTCATCACCACCCCGCGCCGGAGCGTGTTCGTCCGGTTGGCCCCGCCGCCGTGCCGCACGGCGCCCCGCCAGAAGATCACCGCCCCCGCCGGCGCTTCGGCCACCGCAATCTCGTCCTCCGCCGGCACGCGTGTGCGGGGCCAGCGGTGACTGCCGGGTGCGATGCGCGTGGCGCCGTTGGCGGCGGTGAAGGAGTCGAGGGTCCAGAGGGCGTTGACCATCAGTTCCCCCGCCCGGGGGATGGGGTAGAAGTCGTCGTCCCGGTGGAGGTGCTGGGCCGGTTCGTCCGGGCCGATGCCGATGGCCTGGGTGAGGTTCAGCTGGATGCAGTCGCAGGCGCGCGTGCCAGCGCCCAGCACCGCCTCGGCGACGTCCAGCACGAGGGGGTCGATGGCCAGCGCGGCCGTCACCGGGGCCTTGTGGAAGAGGGCGCTGAAGCGGCGGGTGCGACGGCCGAAGAAATGACCGTCCCCCGGCGGCGCGATGGCGAACCAGGGGGCGAGCGCGGCCTCCATCTCGGCCCGCCCGGCGGGCGTCAGACCGTCCTCCAGCACCGCGGCGCCCGCGGCCTCCAGCCCGTCGAGGATCGCGGCGGCGCCATCGGCGCGTCGGAACCGTGGGAGCGTCGGCGCGGCGGTCATGCGGCGGCGGCATGCGCGGCCAGCACCGGCTGCGTCCACCCGGTCTGCGCGCGCAAAGCGGCGAGGTGTCCGGACGCCACTGGGTTGAGGACCGCGACCGCCTCGCCCTCGGCATAGGCCTGCGGGCGGCCCAGCGGGGTGCACGCCCAGCCCATCCGGCGGGCACGGCGGACAAGCCACGTCTCCATCACCGCCGTGAACCCCGTCACTCCGCGCGCCGCTGCATACTCCAGCACGCCCAGATGCAGCGCGACCCGCGCCGCCGCGTTCACCGCCGGCGGCCACTCCGGCAGGCCGGGGGCATGGCGGCTCCATTCAAGGATGCCCGGCGCCCGCGGCGGCGGCCCGTCCACGAAGTGCGCGAACACCTCCGTCAGCATGTGGGGCCCGGTGGTGGGCAGGAGCCGCAGGGAGCCGCGCACCGCGCCGCCCGCGTCGCACGCCAGCAGGTAGGTGGCCGCCGGCCCGTCGAACGCGTCGATCTCCTGCCCGGCGGTCACGGTCAGCGCGCGCCAGCCCAGCGTGTCGACGAAGAGCCGGCGCCGGTGCCGGTGCATCTCCGCCAGCGCCGCGCCGCAGCGTGCGCGGTCACCCGCCTCGACGATGCGCACCTCCACATGGGCCTCCCGTCCGTCTGTCCCCATTTAAGGGAACAACGAAAGAGTGCAACCCAGAGTATAGTCTTGAAACCGCCGTCGGGACGGCGGAAGACGGGGCGATGCTGACGGTGAAGGCCAAATACGCGCTACGCGCCATGATCGACCTTGCGGAGACCTCGGCCGGCCGGCCGGTCTTCATCGCCGACATCGCCCGTCGGCAGGACATCCCGCGCCGCTTTCTGGAGAACATCCTGCTGGAGCTGCGCAAGGCGGGGCTGGTGGTCAGCCACCGGGGCAAGCACGGCGGCTATGCGCTGGCCCGCGGGCCGGGCGAGATCAGCTTCGCCGAGATCATCCGCATCAGCGACGGGCCGTTGGCTTTGGCGCCCTGCGCGAGCAAGACCGCCTACCGCCGCTGCGACGACTGCCGCGACGAGGCCACCTGCGTGGTGCGCCGGGTGCTGCTGGAGGTGCGCGAGGCCAGCGCCGCGATCCTGGAGCGCACCACCCTGGCCGATGTGGCCGCCATGCCGTTAGACGCGCTTACCTCTTGAACAAGCCAATCTCCATTGTGGGGGTGGGGTTTCCATGGTGACTGCCCCACCGTGATCTTGCGCTGCCGGCGCGGGATGGAACGCGTCCACGGGGCGGGGTGTTTAACGTTGGGCAGGGCCGCGGGCAGAGGGCAGGACGCGCAGTGACGACCGCCACCGCCTCCTCCTTTCGCTTCCGCGAGCGCAGCGCGCTCGGCGGGTTCTGGCCGGCCTACGGCTTCACCGTCTTTTATCTCAGCGTCATCGTGCTCATCCCTCTCACGGCGCTGGTGCTGCGGCCGTGGGAGCTGGGCGTCGCGGGCGTGTGGAACGTCGTTTCCTCGGAGCGCGTGGTGGCGGCGCTCCGGCTCAGTTTCGGCGCGGCGGCGCTGGCGGCGGCGATCAACGCGGTGTTCGGCGGCATCCTCGCGTGGGTGCTGGTCCGTTACGACTTTCCGGGCAAGCGCCTCATCGATGCTCTGGTGGACCTGCCGTTTGCGCTGCCCACGGCGGTGGCCGGCATCGCGCTTGCCGCGATCTATGCGCCCAACGGCACGGTGGGCGCGCTGCTGGCGCCGTACGACATCCGCATCGCCTACACGCCGCTCGGCGTCATGGTGGCGTTGATCTTCATCGGGCTGCCGTTCGTGGTGCGCGCGGTGCAGCCGGTGCTGGAGGATCTCTCCGCCGATGTGGAGGAGGCCGCCGCCACGCTGGGCGCCTCGCGCTGTCGCACGATCACGCAGGTGGTGTTTCCCGCCGTGGCGCCCTCGCTGCTGACGGGCTTCTCTCTGGCGTTCGCGCGGGCGGTGGGAGAGTACGGTTCGGTGATCTTCATCGCGGGCAACCTGCCGCTGGTGTCGGAAATCGCCCCGCTGCTCATCGTGATCAAGCTCGAGGAGTTCGACTACGCCGGCGCCGCCGCCATCGGTCTGGCCATGCTGACGCTGTCGTTCGTGCTGCTGTTTGCGCTCAACGTGGCGCACCGCCTCCTGTCGCGCCCGGGCATGGCATGAGCGCGAAGGGGCGAACCGCCACGCGCGATGCGCCGTGGTTTGCGGGCCTGCTTGTGGCGGTGGGCCTCGCCTACGTGCTGCTCGTGCTCGTGATGCCGCTCGCGGCGGTGTTCATCGAGGCGTTCGCCAAGGGCGCGGAGGTGTACCTCGCCGCCATCGTGGAGCCGGACGCCATCGCGGCGGTTCAGCTCACGCTGCTCGTCACCGCCATCGCCGTGCCGCTGAACACGCTGTTCGGGCTCGCCGCCGCGTGGGCCATCACCAAGTTCGAGTTCTTCGGCAAGGACGCCCTGCTGACGCTGATCGACCTGCCGCTGTCGGTGTCGCCGGTGATCTCCGGTCTCGTCTACGTGCTGCTCTACAGCGTCCACGGCTGGTTCGGCCCGTACCTGCAGGCCAACGACATCGAGATCATCTTCGCCGTGCCCGGCATCGTGCTGGCGACGACGCTGGTGACGTTCCCCTACGTGGCGCGCGAACTCATCCCGCTCATGCAGCAGCAGGGCTCCGACGAGGAGGCCGCCGCCGCCACGCTGGGCGCGGGGCCGCTGCGCACCTTCTGGCTTGTGACGCTGCCGAACGTGAAGTGGGCGCTGATGTACGGCGTGCTGCTGTGCACGGCCCGCGCCATGGGCGAGTTCGGCGCGGTGTCGGTGGTCTCGGGCCACATCCGCGGCAAGACGGCCACCATGCCGCTGCACGTGGAGATCCTGTACAACGAGTATAATTTCGTCGCCGCGTTTGCGATCGCGTCGCTGCTGGCGATGTTTGCGCTGGTGACGCTGGCGGTGAAGACGCTGCTGGAGTCGCGGTTCGCCGGCGAGCTCGCCGCACAGCGCGGGACTTGAGGGGAACATGCCGCTGCAGATCGAGGACGTGCGCAAGAGCTTCGGGAAGTTTCCCGCGCTGAACGGCGTGTCGCTGGAGGCGCAGGACGGGGAATTCATCGCGCTGCTGGGGCCGTCGGGCTCGGGCAAGACCACGCTGCTGCGCTGCATCGCGGGGCTGGAGGCGCCCGACAGCGGCGCGGTGCGCTTCCAGAACGAGAATCTGCTGACCCAGAAGGTGCGCGACCGCCGGATCGGTTTCGTGTTCCAGCACTACGCGCTGTTCCGCCACATGACGGCGGCGCAGAACGTCGCCTTCGGCCTCAACGCCAAGCGCGGCGCGGAGCGTCCCGCCAAGGCAGCGATCGCGGCGCGGGTGGAGGAGTTGCTGGCGCTGGTGCAACTCGATGGTCTCGCCAACCGCTACCCGAGCCAGCTCTCCGGCGGGCAGCGCCAGCGGGTGGCGCTCGCGCGGGCGCTTGCGATCGAGCCGCGCATTCTCTTGCTCGATGAGCCGTTCGGCGCGCTCGACGCCAAGGTGCGCCGCGAGCTGCGGCGCTGGCTGCGCGAGATCCACGTGCGCACGGGGCTGACCACCATCTTCGTCACCCACGACCAGGAGGAGGCGCTCGAGCTGGCCGACCGCGTGGCGTTGCTGAAGGACGGCCAGCTGGAGCAGGTGGGCACGCCGGAGGAACTGTACCACCAGCCGGCCACGGCGTTCGTGTTCGAGTTCGTGGGCGATCATGTGAAGACGCCGTGCGTGGTGCGCGGCGGCGTCGCCGAGATCGGCGCCGCGCGCGCGCCCATCGTGGGCCCAGCGCCTGCCGACGGCCCCGCCACCGCCTACATCCGCCCCGACAGTTTCGACGTGGGCGACGCCCATGGCCCCGGCATCCGCGCGAAGCTGCGCGATGTGGTGTCGGCGGGCGCGAGCGGGCGGCTGGACTGCGAGATCGAGGGCGGGCTGCACATCGAGGTGCGCGTGCCGCACGCGGTGGCGCAGGGCCTGAAGCCCGGCGACGTGGTCACGATCACGCCGCGCGAAGCGCGGGTGTGGGCGTAGCGCCGATAGCCGCACGCGCGTCTGCGCTGCGGGTGGAGGGCCGGGGACGCGAGGATTGCCTCGCGGCGGTCAAAGCTTTGGAGAAAAGGGCGAAACCGCCCCCGCGTCCCCGCGATC
>JAIYAO010000088.1 GCA_027488965.1 Alphaproteobacteria bacterium | reverse complement strand
CCGCCCAGTCCCACTTCCAGCACCAGCACGTCGGCGGGCGTCTCCGCGAAGAGCACGAAGGCAGCCGCGGTCATGGCCTCGAAGTAGGTGAGCGTGAGGCCCGTGGCGGCGACGCGGTCGATGGCGTCGATGAAGGCGTCGTCGGAGACGAGCCGCCCGTCGAGCCGGACGCGCTCGTTCGGACGCACCAGGTGAGGCGACGCGAACACGTGCGTACGCAGTCCCGCCGCTTCGCAGATCGCGCGCAGGAACGCGCAGGTGGAGCCTTTGCCGTTGGTGCCGGCCACGTGGAAGGTGGGCGGGAGCTTTTCGTGCGGACGCCCCAGCGCATCGAGCGCGATCTCGATGCGGTCCAGTTGCAGCGCGAGGCCATGGCCGAACTCCTGGCCGATGGCGGAGAGGCGCTTCGAGACGGGATCGTCGCCGGGGAACATCATCGAATCCCTCCCCCGCCTGCGGGGGAGGGACAGACCGGCGCGAAGCGACGGTCAGGGTGAGGGTAAGTGAGACGACAGCACACCTTCACCTCACGGGCCCTCACCCTGCGTGCGCGTACCGCGCCCGCTATCCCTCTCCCGCAAGCAGGTGAGGGATGTGTCTCTACTCCGCCGCCTTCGGGCGTTGCCTTGCGTTGGCGCGTTCCTGCTTGCGGGCGTCGCGCGCAGGGGCGGGGCCTTCGTCCGGCAGCATCAGCGGCAGTTGCGGTTCGTCCGCGGCGGCGACGGCCTGCGCGCGCTTGGACATCAGGATCGAGAGGATCGCGCCGATGGTGTCGCGCATCTCGCCGCGGCGCACCACCATGTCCACCATGCCCTTCTCCAGCAGGTATTCTGCGCGCTGGAAGCCTTCGGGCAGTTTCTGGCGGATGGTCTGTTCGATCACGCGGGGGCCGGAGAAGGCGATCATCGCGCCCGGCTCGGCGATATGGATGTCGCCCAGCATGGCGTAGCTGGCGGTGACGCCGCCGCTGGTGGGATCGCACAGCACCACGACGTAGGGCAGGCCCGCCTCGCGCAGGTCCTGGATGGCCAGCGTCGTGCGCGGCATCTGCATGAGCGAGAGCACGCCCTCCTGCATGCGCGCCCCGCCTGACGCGGTGCAGACGATGAGGGCCGCGCCCCGGCGCACGGCGGTCTCGGCGGCGGTCACGAACGCTTCGCCCGCGGCCATGCCGAGGGAGCCGCCCATGAAATCGAAATCCTGCACCAGCACGACGGCCTTCTGGCCGCCGATGCGACCGTAGCCTGCGGTCATGCAGTCTTCGCGCGCGGTCTTGGCGCGCGCGGCCTTCAGGCGGTCGACGTACTTCTTGTCGTCCTTGAACTTGAGCGGATCGGCGGGGACCTTCGGCAGCGGGATCAGCGTCCACTTGCTGTCGAACAGGCTCTTGAAGCGGGGCTCCGCGCCGATGCGCATGTGGAAGCCCGCGGGCGTCACCCAGTGCGCGGCCTCGATGTCATCGCGCGGGTAGAGTTCGTTGGTCTGCGGACACTTCACCCATTGCTGGTCGTCCGGGTTCGCCTTGTCGAGGCGCGTGTCTTTCTTCGGCGGCGGGGGCGACCCATCGGGCTTCTTCTGGAAGCCGCGGGGTACGACGTTGTTCCACCAGGAATTGCTGCTCATCTGCCTTCAACCCAGTTTGCGCGCGCCGCGCACCGCCGCCGACAGTTCCCGTACCTTCGCCGCCACCGCTGCGGGTGCGTCCGCGCCCGCCTGTGCGATCACGTCCACGAACGTGGAGCCCACCACCACCGCGTCCGCCACCTGCGCCATGGCCGCCGCCTGGGCGCCATCCCGGACGCCGAAGCCCACCGCCACCGGCAGGTCCGTCGCCCGTTTCAGCCGGGCCACCGCTGCGGCCGCCGCGTCCACGCCGATGGCCTGGCCGCCGGTCACGCCTGTCACAGACACATAATAAAGGAAACCCGTAACCCCTTCGAGAACGACGGGGAGGCGGGCGTCGTCGGTGGTGGGCGTCGCCAGCCGGATCAGGGAAAGCCCTTGGCCGCCAAGGGCTTCGCGGATGTCGATGTCCTCCTCGGGGGGCAGGTCGACGATGATCGCCCCGTCCGCCCCTGCCGCTTTTGCGGCATGGGCGAAGGCGTGGGCGCCCATTTGCTCGACGGGATTGGCGTAGCCCATGAGGATGATCGGGGTGGTCTTGTCGGTCTCGCGGAAGCGGGAGACTAGATCCATCACGCCCCGGAGCGACCCCCCAGCCTTGAGGGCGCGCTCGCTCGCCTTCTGGATGGAGGGCCCTTCCGCCATCGGATCGGAGAAGGGAAAGCCCACCTCGATGATGTCGGCGCCGGCGGCGGGCAGGGCCTTGAGAATGTCGAGCGAGGTTTCGCCGTCGGGATCGAACGCCATCATGTAGGCGATGAGCCCGGCGCGATGCTCGGATTTAAGGTGCGCGAAACGCGCGGTAATGCGATTGGACATTACCCTTCACCCCCGTGAGGGGGAGAAGGTGGCCGAAGGCCGGATGAGGGGGCGTCCCAAAGGACGTTGCTCATTCTGCGCCTCTCCCCCTCACCCGCGCGCTGTGCGCGCGACCTCTCCCCCTCGCGGGGGAGAGGTGTTTGAGTCTTGGCTTGCCCGCTCAAATCTTCTTCCCCAGCGCATCCGCCACGGTGAAGATGTCCTTGTCGCCGCGGCCGCAGAGATTCATCACGATCAGGCCCTTGGGCCCGAGTTCCTGCGCGATCTCGCCCACGCGCGCGAGCGCGTGCGCGGGTTCGAGCGCTGGAATGATCCCCTCGATCTCGGCGCACAGCTGGAATGCGGCGAGCGCTTCGTCGTCGGTGGCGGAGAGATACTGCGCGCGGCCTGAGTCCTTGAGATACGAGTGCTCCGGCCCGACGCCCGGATAGTCGAGCCCCGCGCTGATCGAGTGGCCTTCCAGGATCTGGCCTTCGTCGTCCTGCAGCAGATACGTGCGGTTGCCGTGCAGCACGCCGGGCTTGCCGCCATTCAGCGCCGCGGCGTGGCGGTTATAGACGCCAAGCCCTTCGCCTGCCGCCTCCACGCCGATCAGGCGCACGCCTTCATCCTCGATGAACGGATGGAAGAGGCCGATGGCGTTCGATCCGCCGCCGATGCAAGCCAAAGCCACGTCGGGAAGCCGCCCTTCGCGTTCGAGGATCTGCTCGCGCGCCTCGCGCCCGATCACGCTTTGAAAGTCGCGCACCATCTTCGGATAGGGGTGCGGGCCCGCCGCGGTGCCGATGATGTAGAAGGTGTCGGCGACGTTGGTGACCCAGTCCCGCAGCGCCTCGTTCATGGCGTCCTTCAGCGTCGCGCCGCCGCTCGTCACGGCGCGCACCTCGGCGCCCAGCAAGTTCATACGGAACACGTTCGGCTTTTGCCGCTCGATGTCCACGGCGCCCATGTACACCACGCACGGCAAACCGAAGCGCGCCGACACCGTTGCAGAAGCGACGCCGTGCTGGCCCGCGCCCGTCTCCGCGATGATGCGCGTCTTGCCCATGCGCTTCGCCAGCAGGATCTGGCCGAGGCAGTTGTTGATCTTGTGCGCGCCGGTGTGGTTGAGCTCGTCGCGCTTGAAGTAGATCTTCGCGCCGCCATAATGCTGCGTAAGGCGTTCCGCGAAATACATGGGCGACGGCCGGCCCACATAGTCGCGCAGCAGGCCGTCCATCTCGGCGTGGAAGGCGGGGTCGGCCTGGGCTTCGGCGTAGGCGCGCTCCAGATCGAGCACCAGCGGCATCAGCGTCTCGGCCACGAAGCGGCCGCCGTACGGCCCGAACCGGCCGGCGGCGTCGGGGAGATCGCGCCAGTTGCGTCGTGCGTCCATGGGTGTTCGGTCTGTCTGCGTGCGGCGTTATGCGGTGCGGGCGGCGTCGAGGAAGGCGGTGATGCGGAGGGGGTCCTTTACGCCCGGCGCGCTTTCCACGCCAGAGGAGACATCGACCGCCCCCGCGCCGCTTTCGCGCAGGGCCTCGGGGAGGTTTTCCGCGGTCAGGCCGCCGGAGAGCAGCCACGGCCGGGCGAACCGGCGCCCCTGCAGCAGGCGCCAGTCGAAGGCCGCGCCGTTGCCGCCGGGCAGCCTGGCGCCGGGGGGCGCCTTGGCGTCGAACAGCAGCATGTCGGCGGCGGCGAACCGGTCGGCCTCGGCGAAATCCGCCGCCCGCGCGATGGGCAGGGCCTTGATCACGCCCTTGCGGGCGAACCGGCGCACGGCGGCGATCCGGGCCGGCGGCTCATCGCCATGGAGCTGGATCCAGTCGGGGGCCAGCGCCGTCTGTATCGCCGCCAGCAGCGCGTCGTCGGCGTCCACGGTCACGGCCACCGTGTCGGCCCGGCCGCGGGCGGGAACGGCGAGGGCGCCGGCGCGCTCCGGCGCCACGTGGCGGGGGCTTTTCGGGAAGAAGACGAAGCCGAGGTACCGCGCCTCGCCCGCCAGTGCGGCGGCGATGCCCGCCGGTTCGGAGAGCCCGCAGATTTTCGTCTCGACCATGGCGTACACTTAAGGCGTCGCGGACCGGAACGGAACGGCGGCAGGTCTGGAGCCCACCCCATGAAACCGAGGACCTTGCTCGGCACGGCGCAGATCCCCGGCGGCGGCGCGCTGCACCTGTTCCAGCGGGACGACGACTTCGCCATCGAACTGGCCGGCAACGAACTGATGAGCAGCCGCATGGGCGGGTCGGAGGCGGCGCTGGCGACGATGACCCGCGCGCGGCTGGCCGACGCCGCGGCGGCGCACCTGCTCATCGGCGGCTACGGCATGGGTTTCACCCTGCGGGCGGCGCTGGCGGCGATCGGCCCCGGCGCGCGGGTGACGGTGGCGGAGCTCGTGCCGGAGATCATCGCCTGGGCGCGCGGGCCCATGGCGGCGCTCACGGCGGGCTGCCTTGACGACCCCCGCGTGGACCTTGTCGCCGGCGACGTGGCGGACGCGATCGCGGCGGGGACCGGGCGCTACGATGCGATCCTGCTCGACGTGGACAACGGGCCGGACGGGCTGGTGCGCGCCGCCAACGACCGGATCTACGCCATGGCGGGTCTCGCCCGGGCGAAGGCCGCGCTCCGGCCGGGCGGGGTGCTGGCCATATGGTCCGCCGCGCCGGACGCCCGCTTCGCGCGCCGGCTGAGGGATGCGGGGTTCGCGGTGGATGAAGTCTTCGTGCGCGCGCGCGGCAAGGGCCGAGGCGCGCGCCACGTGGTCTGGTTCGCTAGCGTGGGGTGAGGGTCGGGGGCGCTACCGCGCGAGCGCCGCGAACGCCTTTGCGGCGTGCGCCCATGACAGCGCGTCGCGGCCGGCGAGCGCCGCCGCCGACATCTGGCTCCACAGCGCGTCTTCACGCAGCACGCGCACGGCGCCGGCGGCGAAGGCGGCGTGATCCTTCTCCACGAAGCCGGTGATCGTGTGCGCGACGCGTTCGCCCACGGCGCCGATGGGGCGCACGATCGCGGGCACGCCCATGGCCTGCGCTTCCGCCACCGCGAGACAGAACGTCTCGCCCGCGTCGCCGAGGTAGAGGAGGGCGCGGGCGGCTGCGAGTTCGCGGGCGAGCGCGGCCTTCGGCATCGGTTCGCGCACCACCACGCCATGCGCCGCCATGGCTTCAGCGTCCGCCAGCGCGGCGCGCATGGCGGCGGCCTTGGGGCCCGTGGCGTCATAGACGGCGGGGCCGGCGAAGATGTGGAACTCCGCATCGGGCGCGGCGGGGCGGATCTGTTCGCGCCACAGCAGCAGCAGGGGGGCGAGGCCCCGCACGGGGTTGGACGTGAACACCGCGCGCGGTGGGGCCACGCCCGCCGTGCGCGGGGTGGTGAGGAACGGCGCCTCCACGCCCAGCGGGATGAGCACGCGCCTGCCCGGCAGCCAGCCGGGCGCCGTCGCCGCGTGCGATGGGCCGGCGAACACCAGCGTGGGCCGCCGCGTCAGCACCGGCCACAGGTAGCGCGCCTTGGAGAGGAACTGCGCGGGGTTGTGCAGCCAGAACACCCGCGTCTTCGCGTCGATCTTCGCGGACAGGAGGCGCGGGCTGCGGTTGGCGATGAAGAGGTCGATCTGCCGGGGCCACGCAGCCCCGACAGGCTTCCAGGTGACGCCGAGATGCTCCATGGCGCGCGCGTCCTTGGCGAAGGCGTGGACCTCCGCGCCCTGCGCCGCCAACGCCTCCGCCAGCGCCACGAACGCGCTCTCCGCCCCGCCGAGCGGGCGCTCGCGCGGGGTGAGGCCGTCGAAGGCGAGGCCGGCGTCGGCAAGCACGATGCGCATCGCGGTGCGGCTACTTCTTCAGGGAGTCGCGGATCTCGCGGAGCAGCAGCACGTCCTCGGGCGTCGCCGCCGCCGGCAGCGACTCTTCCTTCTTCTTCAGCGTGTTCATGGCCTTGATGACGAGGAAGAGGACCCACGCCACGATGGTGAACTTGATCACGGCGTTGATGAACTTGCCGTAGGCGATCACCACCGCCGCCTGCTCGGCGCCGTCGGGCCCCACGCCGGCGGGGCGCAGGACCACGGCGAGCTTGGCGAAGTCGATCCCCGCCAGCGCCAGCCCGATCGGCGGCATGATGATGTCGTCCACCAGTGAACTGACGATCGTGCCGAACGCGGCCCCGATGATCACGCCGACGGCGAGATCGACGACGTTCCCACGCATCGCGAAATCGCGGAATTCCTTGAACATGGTTTGCCCCGTGTCGTGACCGCGGCGCGCGCGGCGTTCCATCGGCAATCAGGCCGAGTTCGGGCGGGGCGTCAACGCGGCGGCGCCGTGAATCACTTGGCGCGCCGGCGCGAGGGGCGCACCGCGGGGCGGACGTCCACTTTCGCGCGCAATTCCTTGCCGGGCTTGAAGAAGGGCACGCTCTTGGCGGCCACCTTCACGGTGGCGCCGGTGCGCGGGTTGCGGCCCTGGCGGGCGGCGCGCCGGCGGATCGAGAACGCCCCGAAGCCGCGCAGCTCCACCCGGTCGCCCTTTTCCAGCGCGCGGACGATCTCGTCGAACACGACCTCGACCATCTCCTCCACGTCCTGGGCGCGCAGGTCGGGGTGCTCCGCCTGCAGCCTGGCGATCAGTTCCGATCTCAGCATGGCCAGCCCCTTCGTCACCCGGAAGAAGGGAAACAGCCTGCGCTGAGTCCGTCAACTGAATGAAGCGAAAGGGCTTTTTGCGGGCAACCGAATCAGGCGGCTTCGCGGAAGTCGGCCAGCTGGGCGGCGAGCGCCCGCCCGAATGCGGGGCGGGCGGTGCAGCGGGCGACATAGGCCGCCAGCGCGGGCGTCTCCGGCATCACCGCCGTCATGTCGAGAATGCGCAGCACCGTGGACATCAGCAGATCACCCGCGGTGAAGCGGTCGCCGTCGAGAAACGGCTTGTCGCCGAGGGCGGCGGCCAGACCGCGCAACCGCTGCTGGAGGAACGCCTCCGCGCTCGGCCGGCGCAGCGGCGCCCACGCCTCGCCGCCGTGGAAGATGTCGAGCGTGGCCACCGTCATCACGTGCGGCTCGATGGAGTTGAGCGCCGCGATCAGCCACTGGGTGGCGCGGGCGCGGGCGGCGGGCTCCTTCGGCAGCAGCGCTTCGCTGCGTTCGCCAATGTGCAGCACGATGGCGCCGGATTCGAAGAGCACGAAGTCGCCCTCCTGGTACACCGGCACCTGGCCCCAAGGCTGCGTCGCGCGGTACTCCGCGCTGTCGCCCTCGCCCGGCTCGAGCAGCCGCGCGCGGTAGGGCAGGCCCGCTTCCTCCAGCGCCCAGCGCACGCGCAGGTCGCGCACCTGGCCGCGCGCGAAGTCGGGCACCCAGGGAAAGGCTGTGACGGTGATCATCGCTCAGGCTCCTGGAACCGGCAGGATCTCCATGATCTCCACGCCGTCGCCGGGGAAGATCGTGAAGTGCGGGTGGTTTTCGAACAGGCGCGCCGCCGCCGCGTGGTCTTCGGCGTTGATGACGATGAAGCCGCCGAGATTGTTGCGGATGTCCGTGACGCCCTCTGGCCCCACGCGCTTGGTGCGGCCGAGCGGGCCGCCGTCCAGCACCGTGACGGCCGCGTGCTTCTCGCCCCATTCGCCCCAGGCTTTCATGCCGGCAGCCTCACGCGCCGTGCGCGTGGCGTCGTCGAGCGCCTGCCATGCCTCGAAGTTGCTCGGGGCGCCTGTGTAGACGGCGAGAAAGGCTTTCATCACGGCTCCTTGGCGATCTGTGCGTAGGCGGCGAGTTTCTCGAAGGCGCCCGACCAGCCGCCCACATGGCTGTCGCGGCGCTCGCGGCTGAGGAACGGCGTCTGGTGGAAGGTCTGGACGGTGCGGCCGTCGTGCTCGGCGAAGGTGATCGTGATCAGCGTCTCGACGTGCGCCGACGGCCCCGTGTTGTTCCACGCGAAGGTGAAGACGAGCCGGGTGTGCGGGACGACCTCGCGGTAGACGCCGGAGAACGCGCTCTCGCCGGTTTCCGGCGAGACGATCATGCCGCGGTAGGCGCCGCCGACGCGCACATCCATCTCCGCCAGCGGGCAGTCGAATCCGCCCGGTCCCATCCAGCGGCGGAAGTGTGCGGGCTTCGTCCACATGGCGAACATCAGCGCCGCCGGCGCATCGAACGTGCGCACGATCAGCAGTTCGTCGTCGGCGAGCGTGTCAGTCTTTCGGATCATCGGAGGTCTCTTTGAGTTCGGCGATGTAGGCGTCGAGCGTGTCGAAGCGCTCGGTCCAGAAGCGGCGGTACATGGCGAGCCAGTCGTCTACGGGCCGCAGCGCCTGCGGCTCCAGCCGGCAGGGCCGCCACTGGGCGTCGCGCCCCCGCGAGATGAGGCCCGCGCCTTCCAGCACCTTCAGGTGGCGCGACACGGCGGGCAGGCTGATGGCGAAGGGCGCGGCGATCTCGCCCACGGTGGCCTCCCGCTCCGCCAGCCGGGCGAGGATGGCGCGGCGGGTGGGGTCCGCGAGCGCAGAAAGGGTGAGGGAGAGGGCATCGGTCTGCATTTAACCAATGTGTTAAATGCGCCGGGAATGGAAGTCAATCTTTCCCTCCCCTCGATGGGGAGGGTGGCCCGAGCGCACGCGAGGGTCGGGTGGGGTGTGCGCAAGGTGAAGGGGCGACAAGCGCGTGAGGAGGGCTGCGGCGCCGATCGGCGTGATACGCCCGTGCGTCTCGCGCGCACCCCGCCCGTCTCGCCGCGTGCCGCAGCGATCCACCCGCCCCATCGAGGGGCGGGAGGGGTCTGCGCGCAAACAAAAACGGCCGGGATCGCTCCCGGCCGTTCCGCTTGGTCCCTTTTGGGAGGGGATCAGGTCTTGTCGGCGCGTTCCTTGAGGGCGGCGCCCAGGATGTCGCCCAGCGAGGCGCCGGAGTCCGACGAACCGTACTGCGCGATGGCTTCCTTCTCGACCGCCATTTCAAGCGCCTTGATGGACAGCGAGACGCGGCGCGAGGCCTTGTCGAAGGTGGTCACCGAGGCGTCGATGCGGTCGCCCACGGCGAAGCGTTCCGGGCGCTGTTCGGAGCGGTCGCGCGAAAGGTCGGCCTTGCGGATGAAGCTGCGCATGGCGTTGCCCTCGCCGAAGGCCACCTCGAGGCCGCCGGAGGTGATCTCCACCACTTCCACGGTGATCTGCTGGCCGCGGCGGTATTCGCCGCCGACGCCCGGCGCCGGTTGCGCGTCGTTCTGCGCCTGCTTGATGCCGAGGCTGATGCGCTCCTTCTCGATGTCCACATCGAGCACCTTGGCGCTGACCATGTCGCCCTTGTTGTAGCGACCCAGCGCCTCTTCCCCCTGCACGTCCCAGGCGATGTCGGAGAGGTGCACCATGCCGTCGAGTTCCGGGGTGAGGCCCACGAAGAGGCCGAACTCGGTGATGTTCTTCACCTCGCCCTCGATGGTGGTGCCCACCGGGTGATCGACGATGAACTGCTCCCACGGGTTGGACATCACCTGCTTCAGGCCCAGCGAGATGCGGCGCTTATCGCCATCGACGTCGAGCACCATGACATCGACTTCCTGGCTCGTGGAAATCAGCTTGCCAGGATGGACGTTCTTTT
>JAIYAO010000050.1 GCA_027488965.1 Alphaproteobacteria bacterium | reverse complement strand
CGCGCATTCTGCGCCGGCGCCGATCTCTCCGCGGGCGCCAAGACGTTCGACTACGAAGCGCGCGACGACCGCCCCGAAAAGGGCCCCAAGGACAGCCTCGAATACCTGCGCGACGGCGGCGGGCGGCTCACGCTGCGCATCTTCGAAAGCCTGAAGCCCGTGATCGCCGCCGTGAACGGCGCCGCCGTGGGCGTGGGCGTGACGATGCAGCTGCCGATGGACATCCGCATCGCATCGACCAATGCGAAGTTCGGCTTCGTGTTCTCGCGCCGCGGCATCGTGCCCGAAGCGTGCTCCTCGTGGTTCCTGCCGCGCCTTGTGGGCGTCTCCACGGCGCTGGAGTGGTGCTACTCCGGCCGCGTGTTCACCGCCGCCGAAGCGAAGGAGCGCGGCCTGGTGCGCTCGCTGCATGAGCCCGCCGACCTGATGGGCGCCGCCATCGCCATCGCCCGCGAGATCATCGACAACACGTCGCCCGTCTCCGTCACCATGACGCGTCACATGCTGTGGCGCATGCTCGGCGCCGATCACCCGATGGAGGCCCACAAGATCGACAGCCGCGCCATCTTCCAGCGCGGTAAGCAGGCGGATGCCAAGGAGGGCGTGATGTCGTTCCTCGAAAAGCGGCCGCCTGCGTACCCGGACACGGTGTCGGCCAACATGCCGGAGGTGTTTCCGTGGTGGGGGGAGCGCAAGTTCGAATAGGGCCGTTCTGCGATCAGCCCGCCCGCTCCATCCGCCAGATGGGGCTGAAGATCCCCAGCGCGATCGCCGCGGCCGCAAGCCCCACGGCGGGCACGAGCGAGGCCTGGCCGGGCCCCAAGGTGTGCACCGCCTGACCGATCAGCAGCGCGCCGATGGGCGCCCCGCCCATGAAGCCCATGGAGTACACCGCCAGCACCCGGCCGAGGAACGCGGGCTCCGCGCTCGACTGGGTGATGGTGCGGCTGGTGGACATGGTCACCCCGGCGCCGAGTCCCCACACCGCCACCGAGGCCATGAACGCCCACAGCGGTTTCTCGATGGCGAAGGAGGCGAGGATCGCTGCGCCCAGCAGGTGTGAGATCAGCAGCGCGCGCCCGGGTCTCTCGAACGGCGGCAGGCTGCCCACCGCCACCGCGGACACGAAGGACGCGCCGAAGAAGATCGCGAGCAGGTGGCCCACCTGCTCGGCGTCGCCGCCATAGACATCGCGCACGATCAGCGGAAACAGCACCTGGAAGCTGCCGATGATGAACACGCCGATGTAGGCCGCCGTCCACAGCATCGGCCCCATCACGGGATCGCGGAACGCGTACTTCAGGCCCGCCCCGATATCGCCGAACGCCGCGCGGATCGTGCGCGCCTCCACCACCGGTTTCGGTGCGCGCAGCTGCAGCGACAGCGCCGCCGCCGCCGCCACGCTGGCTGCCTGCAGCAGCAGGTACGGCCCCGGGTTGGCGCCCGCCATCGATCCCGTCATCAGGCCCGCGATCTGCGCGCCCAGCTGTACCGCCGTCGCCCCCGCCGCCGCGCGCGCCAGCGCCAGCCGGCTGCCGCGGGCGATCTCGCGGCCCACCACGCCGTTCAGCGCCGCGTCCCGCACCGGCAGCATGAACGCCGCCAGCGATCCCATCACCACGCCGTAGCCCAGCAGGGCGGGGTAGGTGAGGTGCGCCGCCCCCAGCGCCAGCACCACCGCCGGCGCCGCGAACGCCAGCTGCAGCCAGAACAGCGCGCTGGCCGCCCGCACCCGCTCCGCCAGCAGGCCCCCGAACAGCAGCAGCGCAAACATCGGCGCCGACAGCGCCATCTGCGCCTGGCCCACGCGGCGCGCGTCCTCGTTCAGCACGAACGTCACCAGCGAGGGGTAGAGCACCATCTGCAGGCCGAACGCGAAGAAGTAGAGCGCCACGATCCCGAAGTAGACGGCGATCTCGCGGCCGGGCTTCAGCCCGTCGCCCGTCGTCCCCATGCCCGCGTTCTCGCCTGTCATTGGTTTGGGTATCCCACGATGCGGGCGCGAGCGGGAGGGCTCTCGCCGCCGGCGACCACTAACCCCCGGTTAACGCCCCCTCCGCCATGGTCCGGCCATGCTGGAATCGCGCCTGCCCAACCCTGTCAGCGACGACACGCTTGAGCTGGGCCTCGACACCGCGCTCAAGTCTCGTGCGTTCCTGATGCAGCGGCTGTCGGAGATCGTCAGCTGGCCGGCCACCCGCATTCCACCGAACGAGCGCGAACTGGCCGGCGATGTGCTGGTCGGCCTCCTGCGCACCGCCTCAGTGGAGATGCGCCAGCGATGTGCGGAACGGCTGGCGGTCCTTGTGGATGCGCCCAAGACGCTGCTCCGGTATCTCGCGCGCGACACCATCGATGTGGCGCGCCCGCTGCTGGAGCAGTCGCCCGCGCTCGACGACAGCGATCTGGTGGCCACCATCCGCGGCGGCGTGCGCGCGCACTGGCTGGCCATCGCAGGCCGCCGCCGCGTGCCCGAGTTGGTGGCGGAGGCGCTGGTGCGCACCTGCGATCCCGCGGTCGTGGAGGCGGTGCTGCGCAATCCGGGCGTGAAGCTCTCGGTGCAGGCGCTGGAGTCGGCGGTGCTGCAGTCCCGCGACGCCCCGGTGATCCCCGACCTGCTCAGCCGGCGTCCCGAGACCAGCCCCGCGCAGGCGCTCACCATGTTCTGGTGGGCCGGGGCGGAGACGCGCCTGCAGATCCTGCGGCGGTTCGCGGTGGACCGGAACGTGTTGTGCGGCGAACTCGCCGATCTCTTCGCGCTCGCGGCGCGGGAGGACTGGGCCGACCCGGAGACCCGCAAGGCCATCGCCCTCATCGAACGGCGCCAGCGCAACCGCGCCGCCGCCGAGCGCAGCCCGTTCGGCTCGCTGGAGAACGCCATCGCCGCCGGCGCCGCCGGCATCGACCGCCCGCTCATCGCCGAAATTTCGTACCTCGCCGGCATCCGCCCCCAGACGGGGGCCAAGATCATGTCGGACCGGGGCGGGGAAGGGATCGCGGTGCTGTGCAAGGCCACGGGCCTGAAGCGGGATTCGCTGCGCGCGCTGTGGCGCGGTCTGCGCCGGCCGGACGGCGACGCCGAAAATCCCAACAGCGCCCTCGGCCGGGTGATGCTGGTGTATGAACTCGTGGCCACCCTCAAGGCGCAGACTGTGCTGCGCTACTGGAACTGGTCCTTCACCACAGGGGCCAATCCCACAGACGCCGCCCTCATGGACCCCGCCGACGATTCGCTGGAGTTCTCGCCCGCCGGCCGCACCGCCGCGCTGGTGTTCGGCCACCGGTAGGGCGGCGTCCCCGTAAGACCTCCTTCACGACTCGCTCTAGGACGTCGGGCGATGGCGCATGCGCGCCTGCAGCAAGGGTCGTGCGTTGGCGTCGGCTGGACTGATCTTCATCGCCGTGGTCGGGCTCTGGCTCCTGTGGGGTCAGGACGGCGGCTGGCCGTCGGTGACGCTCGGCATGCTCGGCGCCGCGGGCGCAGGGCTTGTGGTCTGGGCGGCGGCGCGTCTCGGCGTCGCGGACCGCGAGGGCTCCGGCCTCTTCGCACGCGCGCCCGCCACGCTGCTGCTGGTGGCGCTGCGTGCGCCCGGCCGTGTGCGCGATGCGTGGCGGGTGTTCGCCGCCGCGCTGGGCGCGCGGGCGCGGACGCCCGTGTTCGTGCGGCTGCGGTTGCGGCCGGTCAGCACCGAAGGCGCCGCCGCCGTAGTCGCCGCCATGAGCGGCGCGCCGGGCGCGGTGGCGATCGACGCCAGCCTCGACAGTTTGCTGGCGCATGTGCTCGTGGAATCCGACGTGGACGTCGCCGCCCTCCAGACGCTGGAGCGTGACGCTTTGCGCGCCGCCGGCGCATCGGGCGGCACATGATCGCGGCGGGGCTGCTTCTCGGCGTGGGGATCGCTGCGGCGCTGCTTGCGGTGCGGCTCGTGCGCGGGCCGACGCCGTATGACCAGCTGCTCATGGGCCATGCCCTGTGGATGCACGCGGCGCTGCTGGTGGCGGCGTTCGGCGCGCTCGCCGGATCGCACGATGCGCTCGACGCGGCGCTGCTCATCGCCGTGCTGGGCGTGGTGCCCGTGCTGGCGGCGGTGAAGGCGCTGCGGCGCAACTCGTTCCAGCCGGCGCTCGCGCCGCGCGACGATGCAGGCGCGCCGTGAACGGCGCCCCCCTCGATGACGCGGCGCGCCTGCTGGCGGCGGCGGGGCTTGGCGCGCTGGGCGTCGCCGCCCTCATCTTCGGCGCCATCGGCGCGCTGCGGTTTTCCGACGTCTATGAACGCATCCACGCCGTGCGCGCCGGCGCCATGGGCGGGCCGCTCGTGCTCGCGGCGTGTGCGGTGGCGGCGTGGGACGGCGTGGTGGCGCTCAAGCTTGCGCTGATCGCGGCGGCCATGGCCGTGAGCGCGCCGGCGCTGGCGCACCTCATCGCCCATGCCGCACACCGTGGCGGCGTGGAGCCCGCCGCTCGCGCGCAGCGCCGCACGGAGCCGCCGCGATGACCGTCGCCGCCCCGCTCATCGGCGTGTGCGCCGCCCTGATTGCGCTCGCCGCGCTGGCCGGACTGGCGCGGGCGGGCGGTCGCGTGGCGGCCGCCTTGTGCTTTGCAGCGGCGGGCTTGTTTTGCGGCGTGGCGGCCATCGCGCTTGGCGCAGCGCAGGCAGGCGGCGCGCTCATCGCCGTCACCGTGCTGCTTGCCGCCATGACGCTCGCCGCCGGCGCGCTTGCGGGTGAGATGGCCTCGCCGCGGACAGGCCCGCCGCGGGCCGTCATCGCCGTGGCCGTCGTCGCCGCCGTCGTTCTCGTGGCGGCGTGGGGGTATGCGCCTGCGTGGCGCCCGCCGTCGCCCGCAGCGGCGCCGGGCCCGGCGTTTGCGCTGCCGCGCGGCGGCGACCTGTTCATTGCACTCGCCACACTGGTGGGCGTCGCCGGCGCAGCGGCGGCGCTGCTGGGCTTCGGTGAGCGCGGGGTGCTCGGCGCCGATCGCCGGGGGCCGGAATGAGACAGGGCGCGCAGGCCGTCGTCCGCGTCCTCGCCAAGCGCAGCGTGCTGTTGCTGCTGGCGCT
>JAIYAO010000009.1 GCA_027488965.1 Alphaproteobacteria bacterium | reverse complement strand
TTCGTTCAATCGTCGTCCGGCAGTTCGGATACCTGCTTTTCTACTCTGTGGACGAAGGGGAAATCAGGCTTATTCGCGCAATTCACGGCGCACGCGATCTCCCTTCCGTTCTCCGGGAAGACTGACCCCCGAATCGCTCTAAGTCTCGACTCCGAAACGATGCTAACGGGGTTCCCATGCCGGACGACGCAGGATCATTCATCGCCTCCGAGGAGGTGGCGCCGCAATCGCTGACGCAGAGCGCCCAGGAACGCCTGCGCCAGCTCATCGCCCGCATCGAGAAGCTCGAAGAAGAAAAGGCCACCGTCGCCGCCGACATCAAGGAAGTGTACGGCGAGGCCAAATCCACCGGCTTCGACACCAAGATCATGCGCAAGGTGGTGGCGCTGCGGAAGCAGGACCGCGCCGAACGCGCCGAGCAGGAGCAGATCCTCGACCTCTACCTCGCGGCGCTGGGCGAAATCTGATAGGCCCTTGCGGGCCATGCCCCGCGAGGTCGATCCCAAACGCACCCGCAAGGCGCTGAAGCGGGTCCGCCGCCTCGCCGCCCTGCAGACCGAGGCGGAATCGCCGCCGGACTACAGCGGCTGGGAGCAGGAGTTTCTCACCGAAGTGGAATCCCGTCTCGACAAGTTCGGCTCCGCCTTCGCCGACCTCGGCAAGGGCCGGCCCGAGGAGGCGCTGTCGGTGCTGCAGGCCCAGAAGCTCCGCGAGATCGAGCAGAAGGCCCGCGGCAAGGGCGACGGCGAAAAACCGCGCGCCCGCTCCAGCTTCAAGCGCAAGCCGCCGCCGTGGGCGAAGGACAAGCCCGAGGACGAGACGTGATCGCGCGCCGCGATCTCGACGACGCCTGGTCCATCGTCCGGTCCGTGTTCGGGCCGACGCCGGCCTACCTGTGGCCGCTGCTGTCGCAACGCGCGGGGCGCGGCATCGTCGTCAAGCACGAGAACCATTGCCCCACCGGCGCCTTCAAGGTGCGCGGCGGCCTCGTGTACCTGTCGCGCCTGCGGGAGCGGGAGCCGAAGATCCCCGGCCTCATCACCGCCACGCGCGGCAACCACGGCCAGAGCCTTGCCTTCGCCGCAGGCCGCGTGGGCCTGCCTGTCACCGTCGTGGTGCCGCACGGCAATTCCCGCGAGAAGAACGCCGCCATGCGCGCGTACGGCGCCGACCTCGTGGAGCACGGCGCCGACTTCGACGAAGCGCGCACGCACGCCGAGCACATGGCCCGTCAGCGCGGCCTGCTTTATGCGCCGTCATTCCATCCCGATCTCGTGGCGGGCGTGGCCACCTACGCGGTGGAGCTGTTCGGCGCGCACCCCGACATCGAGACGGTGTACGTGCCCATCGGCCTCGGCTCCGGCATCTGCGCGGTGATCGCGGTGCGCGACCTGTTCGGCCTGCCGACGAAGATCGTGGGCGTGGTGAGCGACCGCGCCGACGCCTACCTGCGCTCGTTCATGGCCGATCGCGTGATCGAGACGCCGCGCGCCGACACGTTCGCCGATGGCCTCGCCGTGCGCGTGCCGAACCCGGACGCCCTCGCCGCGATCCGCAAGGGCGCAGCGCGCATCGTGTCCGTCACCGACGAGGAAATCGCCGAGGCCATGCGCATCCTCCACGAGGACACCCACAACATGAGCGAAGGCGCCGGCGCCGCGTCCCTCGCCGCGGCGCTGAAGGAGCGCACCACCGGCAAGACCGCCGTGATCCTGTGCGGCGCGAACGTGGACCGGGACGTGGCCGCAAAAGTTTTGGCGGGTTAGTCCGGAGCGCGGGCGACCCCGCCCGCGTGTGCAGCCAAATGCATGGACGAGGTCGTCCATGCTCCATGCGCTTATCCCCGCAGGACGCCGCCGGTGGCCTTCGCCACGCTCGCCACGATCTTGCTGCTCACGGCTTCGATCTCCGCATCCGCCAGCGTCTTTTCGCGCGGCTGCAGGCGCACCTCGATGGCGAGGGACTTCTTCCCTTCAGCCACGCCCGGCCCGCGATAGACATCGAACAGCGCCACGTCCTCGATGAGCGTCTTGTCGGCGCCGTAGGCGGCGCGCACGAGATCGGCGGCGGCGACGGCGTCATCAACCACGAACGCGAAGTCGCGCGACAACGGCATGAGATCGATCTTTTCCAGCGCCGGCTTCTCGCGCGTGGCCTTCGCGCGCGGCGGCGGCAACAGATCGACGAAGATCTCGAACGCCAGCGCCGGGCCATCCACATCGAGGCCGGCGAGGATGCGCGGGTGCACATCGCCGAACGCAGCGACCACGCGATTGCCGATCTTCAGCGACCCGCCACGGCCCGGATGCTGCCAGGGGGCGGCCGCGGGGCCCGCCATCAGCGCAGTCATCGGCGCGCCGATGGCCGACAGCACGAGCATGCAATCGCGCTTCATGGCGTAGAGATCGGGCGCGGGCGCGCCTTGCCAGTGCCGCTGCGGGCGCGGCTGGCGGATGGCGGCGACGGTGCGGCTCTGGCCGGTCTCGTCGGCGCCCGTCCACGCGGGGCCGGCCTCGAACAGCAGCGCGTCGCCGTGGCCGCGATCGAGATTGCGCTGCGCGGCGCGCAGCAGGTTGGGCAGCGCCGAAGGCCGCATGCAATCGAGATCGGACGCGATGGGGTTCGCCAGCAGCAGCGCCTCCGCGCCGCCGCCGAACAGCGCCGCATGCTTCTTCTCGCAGAAGCTCCACGTGACGCATTCCAGATAGCCCGCCCCCGCGAGCGCACGGCGCGCGATGCGGGCGCGGCTTTCGCCGACGCTGGCGGCCGGCGCACGGTAGCCCGTCGCGCGGGGCGGATCATTGGCGGGCAGCTTGTCGTAGCCTTCGATGCGCGCGACTTCCTCCACGATGTCCGCGCGGCCCTGCACGTCGCTGCGCCACGAGGGCGGCTGCACGATGATGCGCTTGGCGAACGAGCCTTCGTGCGCCTCGGACTCAAAGCCCAGCGCCTTCAGGATCGCGCGCACCCGCGGCGGTTTCACATCGAGGCCCGCCAGGGTGCGCACGCGGTCGAGATCGAAGATCACCGGCGCCGGCGGCCCAGGGATTTTTCCGGCCACCATCTCTTCCGAAGCGAGGCCGCCGCACAGCTCCAGCACCATGCGCGTCGCGAGATCGAGCCCCGGCACGATGAAGCCCGGATCGACGCCGCGCTCGAAGCGGTAGCGCGCATCGGTGTTGATGCCGGTGGCGCGTCCTGTCTGGAAGATGCGCAGCGGATCGAACAGCGCGCTTTCGATGAGTACGTCCGTGGTCTGCTCCGAGCAGCCGCTGCTCTCGCCGCCGATGACGCCGCCGAGGCCGAGCACACCGTTGTCGTCGGCGATCACGCACATCTCGGGGGTGACGGCGTAGGTCTTGCCGTCGAGCGCCGCGAAGCTTTCGCCGGCCTTGCCGAGACGCGCGCGCACCACGCCCTTCAGCTTCGCCGCATCGTAGACATGCAGCGGGCGGGCGCGGTCGAAGCAGAGGAAGTTGGTGATGTCCACCAGCGCGCTGCGCGGCTTGATGCCGATGGCCTTGAGCCGCTGCTGCAGCCACGCGGGCGACGGGCCGTTGCGCACGCCGCGCACGAGGCGCGCCGCAAACACCGGGCACGCGCTTTCATCTTCCGTCGCCACGCGCACCGGCGAGACGATGCGCGCCGGCGCGGGCGTGACGCCGCGGGTGGTGAGCCGGCCGACGCCGGCGGCCGCCAGATCGCGCGCGATGCCCGCCACGCCCAGCCAGTCGGGCCGGTTGGGCGTGACTTCGAAATCGATGACCGCATCGGCGACGCCCAGCGCCTGCGCGGCGGGCGTGCCCACCGCCAGCTTCAGGTCAAGCTCCAGAATTCCGTCGGCGTCGCCGTCCACCTCAAGCTCAGCGCCGGAGCACAGCATGCCGTTGGACACCACGCCGCGCACCGGCCGCGCCTCCAGCGTCACGCCGATGCCGGGCACGTAGGCGCCGATGGGCGCGTAGATGGTGACGAGGCCCGCGCGCGCGTTCGGCGCGCCGCAGACGATCTCCTTGCGGCCGTCCTTCGTGTCCACCTGGCACACGCGCAGGCGATCGGCGTTGGGGTGCTGCACGGCCTCCACGATCTTGGCCACGGAGAACGCCGCAAGCTTCGCGCCCGGATCGATCACCTCCTCCACCTCGAGGCCGGCCATGGTCATGGCCGCCACGATCTCGTCGGTGGTGGCGGTGGTTTCGAGGTGATCCTTCAGCCAGGAAACGGTGAACTTCATCGACGTGATCCCCTGCCCTGGCCCTTGCGCGTCAGCCGCCGGAACAGCCAGTCCATGTCCTGCACGGTCTGCCCCCACTCGGGGTCCTGCGCCGCCGCGCCGCGACACAGGAGATCCTGCCACCAGCGGGCGTACTGCCCGAAGAACCGCGCCATCAGCGCGCCGTCCACGGCGTCCGCGCGCATCAGCAACGCGGCCTTCTCCCAGAAGTGCACGATGGAATAGATCGCCTCGCGCGCTTCGCCCGTGGCCTGCGCGTAGGCGGCGGGCAGATTCGCCTCGCCAGTCAGCGCTTCGTGCGCCACGATGCGGATGCGGTTGAACTCCGGCGCGCCGAACTCCGCGTACAGCGCGAGCGTGAGGTTCAGGCGCCGCTCGCGGCGTGCGCGCGTCCAGCTCACCGCACCGCCGAGCAGCGCGCCGAACAGCGCCCCGCTGAATGCGAGCACGAGCTGCGGGAGGATGGCGGAGAGGTCAATCATGGCGTGCGCCCGCCGAACCGCCGGCTTTCAGCCGGCGGCGCGCGAATAACCGCTCTCCCACCCTCATCCTGAGCCTGTCGAAGGATGGGGATTGGCGGCACTGCCGGTGCAGGCCCCTCGCCCTTCGACAGGCTCAGGGTGAGGGGTTCGGGACGCACCGGCTGCATCACAACCCTCCCGCAAGTCCGGGCAGCAGATACGGGCTAAAGCCGTAGTGCTTCAGCCAGCGCACATCGGCGGCGAAGTAATCGCGCAGGTCGGGCATGCCGTACTTCAGCGTGGCGAGGCGATCGACTCCCATGCCGAAGGCGTAGCCCTGGTACACTTCGGGGTCGAGGCCGCAGGCGCGCAGCACGTTGGGATGCACCATCCCGCAGCCGAGGATTTCGAGCCAGTCGTCGCCCGTGCCGATCCTCACCGATCCACCGCTGCGATCGCAGCCCACATCCATTTCCGCGCTCGGTTCGGTGAACGGGAAGTGGTGCGGACGGAAGCGCACGCGCACGTCGTCGATCTCGAAGTAGGCCTTGATGAACGCCATCAGCGTGCCCTTCAGGTCCGCCATGGTGGTCACCTCGTCGATGACGAGGCCCTCGATCTGGTGGAACATGGGCGTGTGGGTGGCGTCGGAATCCTTGCGATAGGTGCGACCCATGCAGATCATCCGGATCGGCGGCTTCTGCTTCAGCATGGTGCGCACCTGCACGGGGCTGGTGTGCGTGCGCAGCACCTTGCGCTGGCCCATCTCGTCGGTGGCGTTCAGGAAGAACGTGTCGTGCATGTCCCGCGCCGGGTGCTTGGGCGGGAAGTTGAGCGCGGTGAAGTTGTGGAAGTCGGTCTCGATGTCGGGGCCTTCCTCCAGCGCAAAGCCCATCTCGCCGAAGATGCGCGCCAGTTCCTCCATCACGTGGCTGACGGGGTGGATGGCGCCCGTGCGCACGGCCGGCGGCGGCAGCGAGGCGTCGACCTTCTCGGCCGCGAGCTTCGCCTCCAGCGCCGCTTCCGCGAGCTGCGCCTTCTTCGTCACGATGGCTTCGCCGATGCGGTCCTTCAGGCCGTTGAGCTTCGGGCCCATGGCCTGGCGTTCTTCGGGGGACATCGTCCCCAGCGTCTTCATCAGGCCCGAGATCGCGCCCTGCTTGCCGAGCGCGTCCACGCGGATGGCGTCGAGGGACGCTTCGTCCGTCGCGGCGACGATGCGGGCGGAGAGGTCCGCTTCAAGGGTTGCGAGATCGCTCATGGCAGCTTCCAGACCGGAGGCCGCGCATACGGCCTCATCCTTCGACAAGCTCAGGATGAGGCCGTTGAGATGTCGGAGACTGTCTCGGGGGCCCTCGTCCTGAGCTTGTCGACGGACGAGGGAGCGGCCGGTCTCACGCCAGTGCGGCGCGAGCCTTGTCCACGAGCCCCTTGAAGGCTTCCGGCTGGTTCATGGCGAGGTCCGCCATCACCTTGCGATCGACGATCACGCCGGCCTTCAGGAGCCCGTCGATAAATCGCGAGTAGGTGAGGCCTGCATCCTCGGCACGCACCGCCGCGTTGATGCGCTGGATCCAGAGCGCGCGGAACGTGCGCTTCTTCACCTTGCGATCCCGGTAGGCGTACTTGCCGGCCTTCTCCACCGCGGCGTTGGCCGCGCGGAAGGTGTTCTTGCGACGGCCGTAATAGCCCTTCGCCTGATCGAGTACTTTCTTGTGACGGGCATGCGCCGTCACGCCGCGTTTCACGCGCGCCATCGGTCAATCTCCGCTCAGTTGAGGCCGTAGGGGATCCACAGTTTCACGCGATCCGCATCGGGCTTCGCGAGTTCTGCAGTTCCGCGGTTCTGGCGGATGTACTTGCCGTTGTGGCTGATGAGGCGGTGGCGCTTGCCGGCGACGCCGGCCATCACCTTGCCCGATGCCGTGAGCTTGAAGCGTTTCTTCACGCCGCTCTTGGTCTTGAGCTTCTGTTTGGCCATTTCGCTCTCCATGAGCCCCTATCGACCGTAAACGGCGGAGGCTGGCAGTCAGAGCGCGCCACGGCATGGCTTTGGGCCGGGCGCGCCGAAGGGTGGGGCAGGTAACATAGCCGCAGCCCGCTGTACAGGCCGGCGTGGCCCCGCTAGCAAGACGCCCCACTGCCGGGGGCTGGGCAACCCCGGCCGCACCCCGTGCGTTCATCCCGTGAGCCCGGAGAATTTCCCATGTCCGCACCGCACAAGCTGATGGCCCTCCCGTGGGACGAGAGCGCGCTGGCGCCCGTCATTTCCGCCCAGACCATCTCCTTCCACTACGGCAAGCACCACGCCGGCTACGTCACCCGCATGAACACCGCCCTGGAAGGCCTGCCCGAATTGGCGGACCTCTCGCTGGAGCAGCTGGTGGTGAAGCTGGCGGGGGATGCGTCCAGGGCCCCCCTGTTCAACAGCGCGGCCCAGACGTGGAACCACGATTTCTACTGGAAGGGCCTGAAGCCCAACGGCGGCGGCGCCCCCACGGGCAAGCTGGCCGACGCCATCAACGCCTCCTTCGGGGACTTCGCCGCCTGCCGCGCGGCGCTGAAGGCGGCCGCACTCGCCCAGTTCGGCAGCGGCTGGGCCTGGCTCGTGGAACAGGACGGCAAGATCGCCATCGCCAAGACCCCCAACGCCGAGACCCCGCTGACCACCTCCGCGACGCCGCTGCTGACCATCGACGTGTGGGAGCACGCCTACTACCTCGATTACCAGCACCAACGCGAAGCCCACGTGGACGCCGTGCTGGACAAGCTGATCAACTGGGACTTCGCGGCCCAGAACCTTGGCTAACGTGACCTTCGGCTAGCCCGGTTTCGCGCGGGCGGACGCCCGCGATTGCCGCTCCCGCCCTTCCGGACCTATAGTCCGGGGCGGGAGCGGGAGACCTCGATGGCGTCCATCGTGCAGGAGACGTTTTCGGCGCTCGGCCGGACGCCGGGCTGGCTGGCCGGGGCGGCGCAGACGCTGCTCGGCTCGCGGTTCAGCGTCGGCACGTCCGGGCTCTTCTTCGTGGCGTTCCTGGCCCACGTGACCAACGCGCCCGAGCGCTTTCCCCCCATCAACCGGGTGGCGGTCTCCAGCATGCTGGGGTTCGCGCCGCCGGTGGAGGCCGCGCCCGCCCTGCCGGGCGAGGTGAGCGAACAGGCCCGCGCCGCCGCCGCGGCGGGCACGCCCTACGTGCAGTCCTGGGTGGACGAGGCGCGGGTAAGCGTCGCCAACTACCTCGGCGCCAACCCGGACGCGGTGGTCTGGGGCAACTATGCGGGGCTGGCGATCTCGTCGGTGGTGTTCCTGGTGAGCCTCTATCTGCTGGCCCGGCAGGAAACGAAGATGCGCTGAGCGCGCACGCGCACGCGCAGGCGCACGCGCACGCGCACGCCTGACTGCGTCCGCACATCTTTCTTCCCCCGCAAGCGGGGGAAAGCGGCGCGCGCGCAGCGAGAGCGCCGCAGAGGGGCCGCCGGCCGACACATCTTGCGGCGCGATGCCTCATGCCGCGCCCCATCCGCCGCGCAACCCGGACCGTACCCACCGCGCGAGTTCAATAGCGCGCCCGCGATCCCGTTGGTTTCCCGAAAGTGAAGTGATGCCCCCCGTACGTCTCGACGTCAGAAAGCTGCTGGTCTGGAGCTACAATGTGCCTGTGGCGTCGGCATGGGCGCTCGTCTCGTTCCTGCCGGTTATTGGTTTCTTTCAGCCCGGGGCGACCACCGCGGACCTGATCGGCGAAGCGCTTTTCCTCGCCACGGGCCTGGTGGGACTGTTGGCCGCCGCCACGGGACTTTCATTGCTGGTGGCGCCCGACCGGCGGGAGGGCCTGCCCAATCCCCTGAAGGACAGGCCCGGCGTCATCGCCGTCTACACGACGGTCTGGCTTGCAGCCTATGCGGCGTTCCAGTTCGGCGCACTCACGTGACCACGTTCGGTCTGCGGCCCGTGGCGGCTTTCGAAGCGGCAACGTGTCCCAGAGAAAGCGGGCGTCGTCGCGCTATCTCATAGGGCATCATCCGGGTCCCTCTGGCGCGCATGGGCGCGCGATGTCGGATGGCCGTCGCGCCCTGGCGACAAGGAGGAGTCATGCGCCGCCCGTCCGATGCCTGCAATCTGAGAGCGCACCACACGCCGGCGGATCTGTCGGACCGCATCGCCCTGGGGCTGACGCGACTCCTGCGGTTCTTCGCCGATACCTTCTTCAACAAGCGCTACGGCCACCGCGCGGTGGTGCTTGAAACGGTGGCGGCCGTCCCGGGCATGGTCGGGGGCATGCTCAACCATCTCCGCAGCCTCCGGCGAATGGAAGACGACCGCGGGTGGATCAAGACGCTGCTGGACGAGGCGGAAAACGAACGCATGCACCTCATGACGTTCATCGCCGTGGCCCAGCCGAACGCCTTCGAACGCGCGCTGGTGCTGCTGGCGCAGGGCATCTTCTTCAACGCCTTTTTCGCGCTCTATCTTTTGTCCCCGCGCACGGCGCACCGGCTGGTGGGATACTTCGAGGAAGAGGCCGTGGTCAGCTACACCGCCTACCTCGCGGAGATCGACAGCGGCGCCGCCGAAAATCCGCGCGCCCCCGACATCGCCATCACGTACTGGGGCCTCCCCGCCGATGCGCGCCTGCGCGACGTGATCGTGGCGGTGCGCGCGGACGAAGCCGGCCACCGCGACGTCAACCACCAGTTCGCCGACGAGCTGGTGGGCGCAAGAGCCGGACGCGTCGAGGCGGCTTCGCCGGGCGGCCAGCAGCCGAGCGGCGCGCAGGGGTAAATCGTGACGGATCAGGCTGCGCGGTGACGTGGGCGGGGGCCATCGCCTCGTGCTGTTGCGCGAGCCCTTCCCCCGCAAGCGGGGAAATCAACGTCACCGCTGCGCCACCGGGATGACGAGCTTCAGCCCGCTCCACACCGCATCCACCGCACACACCTTCACGTCCACCAGACCGCCGGGGCCCAGGGCTGCGGCGCGGATCAGGTCCTCGGTGATCGTGGTGGGGACTTTCGACGCCTTCTTCGGCCACGACACCCAGATCATGCCCGCCGGCGCCAGACGCGCCCGCATCAGCGGCAACGTGGTGCGGAGTTTTTCGAAGTCGGTCTCGAACACGTGGATCAGGTGAAACGGGCCGGCAGGAAGCCGCGCCCCCGCTTTCGCCAGCTTGCGCTCGCCGAACCCGTCAAACGCAACGAGCTCATCCGGCCCCTTCTCGGCCCCGATCAGCAACGCCCGCCCGCCCTTCGCGGCGACCGCGTCGTAGCCGAGCTTCTTCAGGAGCGGCGTGCCGGAGTAGCCGGAGGCAGTGGGCATCGCCGAAGCCTAACGCAGGATACAGAATCGGCAACGCCATCACGCCGTCAAACCACTGACATCCGGCAACTATAGAGGTCCCGTTGTAAGGGCACGCTGGCGGCGCATCCTGGGAGCACGACATGAGAATAGTAGCGTCGATCGCGTTGGCGATAACGGTCGCGATGGCTCCCGTGGCTTCGGGTCAAACGCTCGCACCCGTCGAGAGCATGACCTGTGCGCAGATGTCGGCGGAGATGATGACCGCCGGGCAGCTGATGAAGAGCCAGTTCGATCCGAACTATGTGTCGGACATGCAACGCGGCGCGAACGACATACGCCAGCAACGGGATGCCGCCGCCGCCGCTGCGCCGGGCATGACTGCCAGTTCACTCGCATGCAGCGCCGGCGTCGTTGCGGCGTGCGTGGCGAACAGTGCGAAGGGCCGAGAGCTGGACGCCACCGCCGCAGCCAACGCGCCCCGCAATCAGGCTTACGCCGAACGGGGCTTGTCCGGCGCACTCAACGCCACCCGCGGGCTCGACATGGCGCGCATGCAGGCGCTGGGCACGCGCTTCGAAGCCCAGCGCTGCCAGATGCCGGGAGGGTGACGGGGTTTTCGCCGGGCGGCGTTCCTCGGAGTCATCGAGCAGGGTGCGCTGGCTAACCCTTTCCCAGCACCGCCGCGATGAAGGCGCGCGCGGGGCCAGGACGACAAACATAAAATGGAGCGCGGACGACCTCGTCCGCGTCAGGTTTTTGGAGGGAGAGGCATGGACGAGGTCGTCCATGCTCCAAGGTGTTCCGCACCCGTCGGCCGTAGCGCACCGAACTCGCGATCAGCAGGAAACAAGCGCCGCGGTTTGTACACCGCCCGGCGTTTTGTACACGTCCGACCCGGTTTGTACGTTGCCGGCGGCGCATCCGTACACCGTCGAAAACGATGTACAAAAAGCGCGCCCGCTCAGCGCGGGGCCATCACCATGATGACCTGCTTGCCTTCGAAGCGGGGCTCCTGCTCCACCTTGGCGATGCCTTCGAACTTGGCGCGGACCCGGTCCAGCACCTGCATGCCGAGGTAGGTGTGCGCAAGCTCGCGGCCGCGGAAACGCAGCGTGACCTTCACCTTGTCGCCCTCCTCGAAGAAGCGCTCCATGGCGCGGGTCTTCACTTCGAGATCGTGCTCGTCGATGCCGGGGCGGACCTTGATTTCCTTGATTTCCACGGCCTTGGCGTTCTTGCGCGCGGCCGCCTTCTTCTTCTGTTCCTCGAAGCGGAACTTGCCGTAGTCCATGATCTTGCACACGGGCGGCTCAGCGTTCGGGGCGACCTCGACGAGATCGAGGCCGGCTTCCTGCGCGGCTTCCAGGGCGGCCGACGTGGGCATCTCTCCCTGCTTCTCGCCGGCTTCATCGATGAGGAGCACGCGGAAGGCGCGGATCTCATCGTTCACGCGCGGCCCATCTTTCGAGGGGGGCGGCGCTGCCATGGGACGACGTACTATACTCTCCTCCTGGGTTCGGTTGCCTGAAACGGCCGGCGGCGCATGGGCCCCCAACCGTCAACAAGATATAGTGTTTTGAGGCCCGGCGCCATCACGCAGCGCCTCTTTGGGCGAATCCGCCGACATTTCCGATGGCCTGCTCCACCGGCTTGACGTCGAGGTCCGCCAGGCTGCCGGCGGTCATGGCCATCACGCCGCCGCGCCCGCGCGGGCAGACCCGGGCGGGGTCGGAGTCCGAGGAAAACAGCACCACGCAGGGCGCGCCGGCGGCGGCGGCGATGTGCATGGGCCCCGTGTCGTTGCCCACGGCGAAGGCGGCCCGCTCGGCCAGGGCGGCGAGCTGGAAGAAGTCCGTGCGCGAGACGATGTTGCGGACGCGCGGCTCGACTTTGGCGATGGCGGCGGCGGCCTCCGTCTCGTCCTTGGCGCCGATGACCACGGGGGTGACGCCGCGGTCGGCGATGCGCCTGGCCAGCGCGCCGTAGCGCTCCGCGGGCCAGCGCTTCTCCGGCCGGTGCGCGGAGGCGCCGGGGATCATCAGGCCGAAGGGGCCCTTGATGCCGAAGTAGGCCGGCTGCAGCCGCGGCGGGTCGCGCTGGGCCATCCGCACCCACGACAGGTCCGGCAAGGGCGCCTCGCCCGGCGCATAGGGGGGCCCGATGCCCGCCCAGAACAGCTGGTCGGCCAGCCTGTCCAGGGTGTGCATGGTCTCGCGGTCGGGGTTGGAGTGGGGGTGCGAACAGCCGGGCGCGATGCCGGACCACAGCGGCGGCCACGGGCGCAGGCCCTGGAAGTAGTTGCCGGTGCGGCCCGATGTCTGGAGGTCGTAGACCATGTCGTACTTGGCGGCGCGCAGGCGCTGGACCATCTGGGCCACAGCCTGGGGGTCGCGCTCGCGGCCGTCGGACTCCACCACGTCGAAGTCCGGGCAGGCCTTGGCGAAGGCCTCGAAGGGCGGCGTCGTCAGCAGCGTGATGCGGGCGCCCACGTGGTACTCGCGGATCACCTTGGCCGCCGCCAGGGACTGTACAAAATCCCCCAGCGCCCCAAGCTTGATCACCAGCACCTTCCTGGCCTGGGGCGACGGGGGGTCGGCCCCCTCGGTCATTGGCTTGCGACGCAGGATCATCGCCGATCCCTTGCTCCCTTCTGCGCCAGCACCCGTTCGTATACGGCAAGTGTCGCGACCTGCAACGCACCGACGGAGTAACGTGCACGGACCCGGGCCGCGCCCGTCGCCCCCATGGCTTGGCGCTGTTCGGGGGTGAGCGCCAGCAGGCGCTTGACCGCAGCCGCGAGAGCCACGGCGTCGCCCGGCGCCACGAGCAGGCCGGACTCGCCGTCCACGATGGTCTCGGCCAGACCGCCGAGGGCGGACGCCACGACCGGCACGCCCATGGCCTGCGCCTCCACGGCGGCCCGACCAAACGCTTCGGCGTCGGTGGACGGGAACACCGCCACCGTCGCCGCCGCCAGCGCCGCCGGCATGTCCACAAGATGGCCCACAATCCGCACGCAGGACTGAACGCCCGACTTGCGCGCGAGTTCGTGCAGGTCCGCCACATATTCCGCGCGACCCTGCGAATCGCCGGCCAGCACGTAGAGCGCCGCCCCTGGCTGCGCCTTCTCCATCAGTGCCGCGGCCTCGATCAACACGGCCTGGCCCTTCCAGCGGGTGAGCCGTCCCGGCAGCAGCACGATGGGCCGGCCATCGTTGGCGGCCACGCCCCAAAGGTGGCGCATGGCCGCGACACGCTCCGGCGTCACCTGCGCAGGATCGAACCGCGCGAGATCCACGCCGCGGGGTATGGAGACCACGCGGTCGGCCGCCACGCCATGCACCTTCATCACATGCGCCCGGGTGTAGTCCGAGTTGGCGATGACCAAGTCCCCGCGGGCCATTACGCTGTTGTAGAAGCGCTTGAGGCCGCCGTTGCCGTTGTAGATGCCGTGATAGGTGGTGACGAACGGCACGCCGAGGCGCCGCGCCGCGAACAACGCGCTCCACGCCGGCGCGCGGGAGCGCGCATGGATCAACGACACGCGCGCCTCTCGGCCAAGGGTCGCCAGCCGGCCGATATTGGCGAGGATGGCGAGCGGGTTCTTGGTGTCCAGCGGCATGGCGACGAGTTCGCCGCCGACGTCCGCGAGCTCGCCCTCGAGACGCCCGCCGCGGCTGGCCACCAGAGCGCGGCCGCCGGCGCGGGTCACCGCTTCGGCGATCTCGATGGTGGTGCGCTCCACGCCGCCCGCATCGAGCGCCGGCGTCACCTGGAGCACCGCGAACTGTCCCTGCTGTTGCACGCGCAAGGCGCTTGGCGCATTTCGGGGACCAAGTCCAGCATCGCCCGCCGGGCCGGAGGACCACGTCCATGCCCCTTGGCCTCGTTGAAGCGCATGACGGCCCGCGAGGCGTGGCGCTGGCCTTCCAGCGCAGCGCAGGCAGGGACCCGACGCTTGTGTGGTTGTCCGGCTACGCGTCCGACATGAGCGGGACCAAAGCAGAGGCGCTGCACGCGTGGGCCGAGGGCGCGGGACAGGCGTTCCTGCGGTTCGACTATGCGGGCACGGGTCGCTCCAAGGGCGCGTTCGTGGACGGGACGATCGGGCGGTGGCTCGAGGACGCGCTGGCGGTGATCGACGGGCTGACCGAGGGCCCGCTCGTGCTCGTGGGGTCCTCCATGGGCGGCTGGAGTGCGCTGCTGGCGGCGCGCGCGCGGCCGGACCGCGTGAAGGGCATGGTGCTGATCGCGCCGGCGCCGGACTTCACGGAACGCCTGATGTGGCCCGAACTGACGGAGGCGGCGCGGACGGCCATCATGAAGAAGGGCCAGTGGCTGCGCCCTTCCGCCTATGGCGGCCCCGTGCCGATCACGCGCGCGCTGATCGAGGACGGCCGCGCGCATCTCCTGCTCGACGGCCCCATCCCGTTCGCCGGCCCCGTCCGCATCCTGCACGGCCAGCTCGATCCCGACGTGCCTTGGGGACACTCGCTTGAGCTGTCCGAGCAGCTGGAGAGCGAGGACGTGCGCACCACCTTCATCAAGAACGGCGACCACCGCCTCTCCACACCCGAAAACATCGCCCTGCTCATCGAGACGGTGGCGACGCTGTGCCGGGAGCTGGGCGCCTAGCCTCCTGCGGCGAGGATGGCCGCCAGCCCTTCCCGGTAAGTGGGATAGCGCGGCGACCAGCCGAGCTCCGCCTTCGCGCGGGCGTTCGAGACGCGGCGGTTGTCGGTGTAGAAGCGCGCCGCCGCGGGCGGCAGCTGGGCGCTGGCGAAAGGGATTTCCGGCGGCGGATCGATGCCCAGCAGTCGCGCTGCGTGTGTGATCACATCCTGAGGGGGTGCGGGTTCATCGTCGCAGACGTTGTAGATGCGGCCTGGATCGGGCCGCGCGATCGAGGCGGCGAGCGCCGCGGCGATGTCCTCCACGTGCGCGCGCGACAGGACGAGCCCGGGTTTCACCACGCGCCGGGCATCGCCGGCGCGCAGGCGATCGAAGGCGCTGCGGCCGGGACCGTAGATGCCCGGCAGCCGAAACACCTGTGCGCCCAGCGCACGCCATCCCGCCTCCGCAGCCACCCGGCGGGCCGGCGTTTCGTGGCTGGGGTTGGGGGCGTCCTCCTCCGTCACCCAGGCGCCATCCCGGTCCCCGTACACCCCCGTCGTGGAGAGGTAGCCGAGCCAGACGCCAGGCCGCGCGAGATCGTCGGCCAGGCCCCGCAGGCCGGGATCGCCTGCCTCCCCCGGCGGGATCGAGGCCAGTACGGCGTCCGCGCGCCTGGCTTCGGCGAGGAGATCCGCGGACGCCACGCCATCCCTGAATGGCAGCGCATGGATACCCGCCGGCGCGGTGCGCTGATAGGTTCCCACGATCTCCCACCCCTGCGCCGCCAGCCCCTTGGCCAGCGTCGCCGCCACATAACCGTAGCCAAGACAGAGTAGCCGTTGCGCCATGGTCTTGCCTTGTCCCTCGGCCAATCGCTGCGCCGCGTCCGGAGCCTGTTCCCCATGTCCATAGCCTTCGCCATTGCGCAAGTTCTGGCCGCCGCCACACCCGCCATCGCCGCCGCCCCCGCCGACCAGGCGCGCCTCGACGCCTGCATCGCCCGCGTCGAGACCGACCCTGCCGCAGGCTACGAAGAGGCCATGGCTTGGGCGCACGAGGAGAAGGCCCGCGAGGCCCGCTGGTGCGCCGCGCAGGCCATGGTGAAGCTGGGGCGGCTGGATGAGGCGGCGCGCCGGTTCGAGACGCTGGCGGGGGATCAGGGCTGGCCCGAGGACAACCGCCTCGACGCCTACTCCCAGGCCGGCAACGCCTGGCTTCTGGTGGGCAACGGAGAGCGTGCGCGTGAAGCCTTCAACCACGCCGTGCGCATGTCCGACCAACACCCCGACGCCCTGATCGACCGCGCCCGCGCCTACGCCATGCTCAATGACTACGCCCGCGCCGAAGAGGATCTGTCCGCCGCGCTGGACAAGCGCCCCGCCGACGTTCTCGCGCTGATGCTGCGCGCCACCGCACGGATGAAGCGCAGCGCGTTCGATCTGGCGGTGAAGGACGCCGAGGAGGCCGCCCGGCTGGAGCCGCGCAACATCGACGCCCTCGTCTCCCTCGGCCAGGCCCGCGACGCGCAGCGTCTGGGACGCGCGCCGTAAGCCACCTGAAGCTACTGCGGCGGCGCGTCCGGGGGCGCATCCGCCGGCGCTTCCAACGGCGGCTGTTCCGTGAGCACGGGTGTGTCGAGCGGCAGGGCTTCGGGGGCGGGGGCCTCCCCTTCCGGCGCGGGTGCTGCGGCCTCGACCGGAGCCCCCTCTTCCGGTGGCGCAAGCTCCGGCGGGGCTTCGGGCAACGGCGGGAGTTCCTGCGGGGTCTCGCTCTTGCGCTTGCCGGGCCGCGGCGGCGCGCGTTCCTTGCCCAGCACACAGGCAGCCAGCCCTTCCGAACGCACCACCGAAGCCCGCGCCACGATGGCGCGAGCCCGTCCGCGCACGTACGGGCCGGGCGATACCGGGTTCCACTTGTTGGGGCTGGGCAGCACGGCGGCGAGGCGCGCAGCTTCCTGCGCGGTGAGATCGGCGGCGGACTTGCCGAACCGGGCCTGGGCGGCGGCCTCGGCGCCGAACACGCCATCGCCCCACTCGGCGGCATTCAGGTAGGCCTCCATGATCCGCCGCTTCGGCCAGACCGCCTCGATCAGAAACGTGAAGTAGACCTCCAGCCCTTTGCGCACCCAGGAGCGCGCGGGCCAGAGAAACAGGTTCTTGGCGGTCTGCTGGCTGATGGTGGAGGCGCCGCGCCGCTTCTGCGAGCCGCGCTTCTTGGCGCGCTCATTGTACTTCACGGCCTTCTCGATGGCCTCCACGTCGAAGCCGCTGTGCTGGCAGAATCGGGCGTCTTCCGCGGCGATCACGGCGCGCACCAGATGCGGCGAAATCCGCGACATGGGCACCGCGTCGCGCCGGATCTCCTCCCCCTCACGGGTGCGCTGCGCCATCAGCAGCGTGCCCGGCGCCTCGATGAAGCCGTAGATGAGCACCCACAGCACGGGAATGATCACCGTGACCACCAGCACCGCCGCCAGCGCACGCAGCAGCCAGGACCCCTGCGTGGCCCGCTTCGCCCGCGCGCGCAGATCGTGGAAGCCCTCGGCCAGATAGCCGGTGCTGGGTTTGCGGGGGGCTTCCGGCGGCGGCTCTTCGGTGCTCACGTCCACTCCCCCTGGACCTGCGGGTCGCATTCGGCGTCCGCGTGGTCCTGCTTGAGCCGCGCGAATCGGCTGGGGTCAAGCAGTTGCCGCAACGCCCACACCGCCGCACCGCGCACCAGCGGGCTTTCGTCCCCAAGCCGCGCCTGCGCCGCCGCGGCCAGAGCCGCATCCCCCGAATTGCCGATCGCGATCATCACATTGCGCAGCACGCGCGCGCGGCCCGTACGCTTGACCGGCGTGCCGGCGAACCGCGCCCGGAAAGCAGCGTCATCAAGCGCGGCCAACTCGGCGAGCGGCGGGGCCACAAGCTCCTCCTGCAAGGCCAGCTTGTGGTCCGCCGCCGCGGCCGCAAACTTGTTCCACGGACACACCGCGAGGCAATCGTCACACCCGAACACACGGTTGCCGATGGCGCCGCGGAACTCCGTGGGTATGGGCCCGGCATGCTCGATGGTGAGGTAGGCGATGCAACGGCGGGCATCGAGCTGGTACGGCCCCGGGAACGCATCGGTGGGACACACATCGAGACAGGCGCGACAGGAGCCGCAGTGGTCCTCTTCCGCCACATCCGCAGGAAGCACGGCCTCGGTGAGGATGGCGCCCAGCAGGAGCCACGAGCCGTGCGTGCGCGAGACGAGGTTGGTGTGCTTGCCCTGCCAGCCGACGCCGGCCCGCTGCGCCAGCGGCTTTTCCATCAGCGGCGCGGTGTCGACGAACACCTTCACCCCCGCACCGGTCTCACGGGCGATCCACTGGCCCAGCTCCTTCAGCCTGCCCTTGATCACGTCGTGGTAGTCCCGCCGCGCGGCATAGACGGAGACTGCCGCGTGCGTGCGGTTGTGCAGCAGCGTCAGCGGATCGAAAGGCGGCGCATAGGACAGCCCCACCATCACGGCGCTCTTCGCGTCCGGCCAGAGGTGCGTGGGGTGTGCGCGCCGGTGCGCCTCCGCGGCGAGCCAGGCCATGTCGCCATGGCGCCCCAGCGCAATGAACGCCTCCAGCTGCGCCCCGCCGGCCCAGCCCGCCGTGGCGTCGGCCACGCCGACGGCGTCGAAGCCCAGCGCGCGGGCGTGCGCGGCAAGCCCGACCTTGGTGACCTTGTGCCGCGAACCGTCCAAGCCGCCAGTCTCCCCGTGGGTTGCACGCTTGCCGCCGCCGCCTGCAGGATGCGATAGCCCCGCCGGGCGCGCCACCCAAGTGGCCAACTGTGGGCGCGCCAGGGGAGAGATGCATGAGTCGTGGTCGGAAGACGGGTGGGATGACGGCGGCGCTCGTGGCGCTCGCGTGTCTGGCGTCGTGTGCGGCGCCGGCGGCAAAGCCGGGCGCGGATGGAAAGCTGCTCCCGGGCGTGGCCCCGCTGCACTACACGCTCGACCTGACCATCGACCCCCGCCAGGAGCGCTTCCAGGGCGACGCGAAGATCAAGCTCGCCCTCGACAAGCCGACCAAGACATTCTGGATCCACGGCAAGAACCTGGCGGTGTCCGCAGCCACGCTGACGCCCTCGACGGGCGCGGCGATCGCGGCCACGTACACCGAGAACGGCGAGGGCTTCGCCGAGATCGTCCTCGCGCGCGAGGCACCTGCCGGAGAGGCCACGCTCGCCTTCGCCTACGACGCCCCCTTCGGCGACGACGCCGCGGGCCTCTATCACAGCGAAAGCGGCGGCGAGAAATACGCCGTCACCCAGTTCCAGGCGATCGACGCACGCCGCGCGTTCCCCGGCTTCGACCAGCCCGGCTACAAGACGACCTACGACGTCTCGGTCACCGCGCGGGCCGGCGACACCGTCATCGCCAACACGTCCGAGACGAAAGCGGAGCCCGCGGGCGAGGGCCTCGTGCGCCACACCTTCGCCACCACCCTGCCGCTGCCAACTTACCTCATCGCCTTCGCCGTCGGCCCGTACGATGTGGTGGAAGGCCCGGTTCTGGCGCCCAACGCCATCCGCAAGAACGCCGTGCCGATGCGCGGCGTCGCCGTGAAGGGCAAGGGCGAACAGACCCGCTACGCCCTCGGGATCACCGCCGAGATCGTCACCTACTTCGAAGAGTACTTCGACACGCCGTACCCTTACGACAAGCTCGACTTCATCGCCGCGCCCGAATTCGCAGCGGGCGCGATGGAGAACGCCGGAGCGATCATCTACGCCGAACAGGCGATCCTGATGACGGCAAGCGCGCCGGTATCGCAGCAGCGCAACGTCATCACCACCCACGCCCACGAACTCGCGCACCAATGGTTCGGCGACTACGTGACCCCCGCCTGGTGGGACGACATCTGGCTGAACGAAGCGTTCGCCACGTGGATGAGCTACAAGGCCGCCAAGGCGGTGTTCCCGGACGGCGGGTTCGATCGCGAGACGCAACTGCGTGCGCTGTCAGCCATGGAAGATGACAGCCTCGCCGCCGCGCGGCGCATCCGCGAACCGATCGTGCGCGAAAGCGACATCGAGGACGCCTTCGACCGCATCACCTACGACAAGGGCGGCGGCGTGCTGGCGATGGCGGAAAGCTACCTCGGCGAAGAGGCCTTCCGGGAAGGCGTGCGCACGCACATGCGGCGCTTCCCGCTGGGCGTGGCCACATCGCAGGACTTCTTCGAATCGCTGGGACAGGGCGCGAAGAACCCCGAGATCGTCACCGCTCTCGCCTCCTTCACCGATCGCAGCCACGTGCCGCTGCTCGAGGTGCGCATCGACTGCCCCGCCGATGGCGGCCTCCCGCGCGCGCGGGTGACGCAGGGCGTCTACCAGCCGCTCGGCGCCTCGCTGGAGCGGCGCCAGTGGACGGCGCCGTTCTGCGCCTCGACCTATGGCCTCACGGGCGGTCCTGCGAAAACCTGCGCGGTGCTCAAGGAGGTGGAGAGCGAGACCATGCTCACGGGCGCATGCCCCGCGTTTGTCTCGCCCAACGCCGACGGCGCGGGCTATTACCGCTACAGCCTCGACGAACGCGGGTGGACGGCGCTCGTCGCCAACTTCCGCCGCATGGCGCCGGGCGAGCAGATCGCCGCTCTCGACAGCCTACACGCAAGCTTCATGGCGGACCGTGCGTCGGCATCCCTGCTGCTGCGCATGGTGGAGGCCGGCGCCGGCGCCGCCGATCTGGCGGTCCGCCGTCAGGCGGCGACCGTCGCCGCGCGTCTGGCGCCCGTCGTCGAGACCGACGCCGCGAAGGACTCCTACGCGGCCTGGGTGCGCGCTGCGTTCGGCCGCCCGGGCGTGGAGACCGCACTCACCGGCCGCGCCTCGCCATCCGAGCGCGCGACAGCGGCCGCCATCACCCGCCTGCTGGCGCTGGGCGGCCGCGACCCTGCCCTGCGCAAGCGCCTGCTTGCGGGCGCGTCCGCCACGCTTGGACTGACGCGCGGCGCGCCCGTGGGCGCGGACGTGCGCGGCGTGGCGTTCATCGTGGGTGTGGAGGACGGCGGACCGGCGTTCTTCGCCAAGCTGCTGGATGCCGCGAAATCGACGACCGATTCGCAGTTCCAGTCGGAGGCGCTGGCGGCGCTGGCGCGCGCGCCCCGGGCTGAAGACCAGGCCGCGTTCACGGACGCCGTGCTGGCTGCGCCATTCACGGGTTCGCAGATGCGGCGCGCCCTGAGCGCTGCGCAGGACGCCGAAACGGCCACGCAGACGGCCTTCACGCTGATGTCCACCCGCTTCGACGCCATGATTGCCCGCCTGCCCGGCGGACTGGCGGGACAGACCGCGCCGAACTTCGGGCGCGGGCTGTGCAGCGAGGACGCGCGCAAGGCGCTGAAGGCGCTGTTTGAGGCGAATGCCGCCAAGGCCCCTGGCTACGAACGCGCATTGGCCCAGACGGAGGAGCGCATCGCACGGTGCGCAGCCGCGCGCGCAGCCAACGGCGGCGAACTGGCCGCCGCGCTGTCCGCCACCAACTGAGGAAACTGCGCCGCCCCTGACCGGGCGGCGCAGGCCTACTCGGCAGCCACGCTTGCGGTATCCGCATCGTCGAGCGGGTGTGCGAGGCGGGTGAGCATCTCCTTCGGCGCCACCTGCCAGAAGTGGCGGCGCGCCTCGCTCCAGCCGGACAGGATCTGGGCGCCGCGGGCCGAACCTGTACGCGCCACGTGCTCCTCCACCAGCGCCTTGAGCACCGCCTCCCAATGCGCCGAACGGATATGGCGCCAGACGATGGTGTCGCCGTTGGCCATTGCCGGAAATGCGCCGGCGGGATCGTGCACGAACGCCATGCCGCCCGTCATGCCCGCGCCGAAGTTCTCGCGCACGGGCCCCAGCATCACCACTGTGCCGCCGGTCATATACTCGCACCCGTTGGCGCCGCAGCCCTCCACCACGGCGGTGGCGCCGGAGTTGCGCACGGCGAACCGCTCTCCCGCCTGACCGGCGGCGAACAGCTTCCCGCTGGTGGCGCCGTAGAGCACCGTGTTGCCGATGATGGCGTTGTCGGCGGCGCTGTTGTGGAAGCGTGCATCGGGACGCAGCACCACGAGGCCGCCGGACAGGCCCTTGCCCACGTAGTCGTTGGCGTCTCCCGTCACGTCCAGCAGCACGCCCTGGACCAGGAAAGCGCCCAGCGACTGGCCGGCGGAGCCCCTCAGCCGCACGGTGAGGCGGCCCTCCGGCAACCCGTGCATGCCATGGCGGCGGGTGATGACGGAGGAGATGCGCGCGCCAATGGCGCGCTGGGTGTTGCGCACCGCATAGTTCAGCTCAAGCTTGTCGCCGCGCTCGAAGAAACCCGGCGCATCGCGCAGGATTTCCGCGTCGAGCGTGTCGGAGACTTCGGTGCGCCCCTCCTGCGTGCGGTAAGGGGGATAGGGGCTGTCGACGCGCACCAGCAACGGATTGAGATCCAGATCGTCGAGGTGGCTTGCGCCGCGGCTGATCTGCTCGAGGAGATCGGTGCGTCCGATGATCTCGTTGAGGGACGCGAAGCCGGTGAGCGCCAGCAGCTGGCGCACCTCCTCGGCGATGAACGTCATCAGGTTGATGACCTTCTCCGGCGTGCCGTCGAACTTCGCGCGCAGCGCCTCGTCCTGGGAGCACACGCCCACCGGGCAGGTATTGGAGTGGCATTGCCGCACCATTATGCAGCCCATCGCCACGAGGCTCGCCGTACCGATGCCGAACTCCTCCGCGCCGAGGATCGCGGCGATGACGATGTCGCGTCCGTTGCGGAGGCCGCCGTCCGTGCGCAGCGTAACGCGGTGACGCAGGTTGTTGAGCGTCAACACCTGGTGGGCCTCGGAAAGCCCCATCTCCCAGGGCGCGCCGGCATACTTGATCGATGTCTGCGGCGAGGCGCCGGTGCCGCCCACGTGGCCGGCGATGAGGATCACATCCGCCTTCGCCTTCGCCACGCCCGCAGCCACGGTGCCGACACCCGCCTGGCTGACCAGCTTCACGCACACCTTGGCGAACGGACTCACCTGCTTCAGGTCATAGATGAGCTGCGCGAGGTCCTCGATGGAGTAGATGTCGTGATGCGGCGGCGGCGAGATCAGCATCACGCCGGGCGTGGCGTGGCGCAGACGCGCGATGAGGTTCGTCACCTTGAAGCCCGGCAGCTGGCCGCCCTCGCCGGGCTTGGCGCCCTGCGCCACCTTGATCTCGATCTCGCGGCACTGGTTGAGATACTCCGCCGTCACGCCGAAGCGCCCCGACGCGATCTGCTTCACGGCCGAGTTCATGCTGTCGCCGTTGGGCAGCGGCACATAGCGCGCGGAATCCTCCCCGCCCTCCCCGGAGACGGACTTCGCGCCGATCCTGTTCATGGCGATGTTGAGCACGCCGTGCGCTTCCGGCGACAACGCGCCCAGCGACATGCCGGGCGTGACGAACCGCTTGCGGATCTCGTTGACGCTCTCCACGCGATCGAGCGGGATCGACTTCGCGTTGTTCTCACGCACCTCCAGAAGGTCACGGAGCTGGATCGGCTCCTTGTGGCGGCGCTCCCGCAACGCATTGGAGTAGCGCTGGTAGTGCTCGGTGGAGTTGTACGTCACCGCGTGCTGGAGCTGGTGGATGCTGGCCGCCTCGAAGGCGTGGCGTTCGCCGCTGGCGCGCCAGCGGTAGAGCCCGCCCACCGGCAGCGCGATCACGTCCTCGTCGAACGCGCGCGTGTTGAGATCGGCCGCCTCCTGCGCAAGCCCTGCGAGACCGATGCCCGAGATGCGGCTGGTCAACCCCGGGAAGAACTCCGCGGCGAGCGCGCGCGACAGGCCGATGGCTTCAAAGTTCATGCCGCCGCGGTAGGAGGAGATCACCGAGATGCCCATCTTGGAGATGATCTTGAGCAGGCCTGCGTCCACCGCCTTCTTGTAGTTCGCCGCCGCCTGTTCGGCGGTGAGACCGCCGCCGAGGCCCCGCGCGACCCGGTCCGCGATGGTGTCGAGCGCGAGATAGGCGTTCACGGTGGTGGCCCCGCAGCCGATGAGGACCGCGAAGTAATGCGTGTCCATGCATTCGGCGCTGCGCACGGTGATGGAGCAGAACGACCGCAGGCCCTTGCCCACGAGGTGCGTCTGCACGCCGCCGGTGGCGAGGATCATGGGTGCGGCAACCCGGCCCGGCCCCTGCTTCTCGTCCGTCAGCACCACGTGGCTGCGGCCGGACAGCACGGCCTCTTCCGCCTCCATGCGGATGCGGTCCAGCGCGGCGCGCAGCGCCGGCCCCGCATCCTCCGGGCGCGACGGCGTGTCGAAGGTGCAGTCGATCACGGCCACTGCGTCGCCAAGTTCCTCCACCATCCGCGCGTACATGCCGTTGGTGAGCACGGGGCTCGACAGCACGAACACGTTCGTCTGCGCCTCGTCCTGGGCGAGGATGTTGCCGAGATTCTTGAACCGCGTGGCGAGGCTCATCACCCGCTCTTCGCGCAGCGGGTCGATGGGTGGGTTCGTCACCTGGCTGAAGTTCTGCCGGAAATAGTGCGAGAGCGGTCGGTAGCGGTCCGACAGGACGGCGAGCGGCGCATCGTCGCCCATGGAGCCGATGGCTTCCTTGGCCTCCTCCAGCATCGGCTGGAGTATGAGCTCAAGGTCCTCCAGCGTGAGCCCCGCCGCAGTCTGGCGGCGCAGCAGTTCCGCGCGCGAGCTGAACAGGCGCGGCTCTTCGCCGGCGAGGCGCGCGTCAAGATCGATGACGTTCTTCAGCCACGTCTCGTAGGGATGCTTGGCGGCCAGCCGGTCGATGATCTCGGTCTCGCCGTAGAAGCGGCCCTCCTCGGTGTCGACCGCGATCATCTGGCCCGCACCCACGCGCCCACGGCGCGCCACGCGCGCGTCGTCGAGCGCACACATGCCGGTTTCGGAGCCCGTCACGAGCAGGCCGTCGGTGGTGAGCGCATAGCGCATGGGCCGCAGGCCGTTGCGGTCCATTCCCGCCACCGCCCAGCGGCCGTCGAACATCGCCAGTGCAGCCGGCCCGTCCCACGGCTCCATCACCGCGTTGCAGTAGGCGTAGAGCGCACGGTGCGCCGACGGCATGGTGGTGGACCGCGCCCACGCCGCCGGCACCAGAAGCGCCTTCGCCATCGGCGCCATGCGGCCCGCGCGCACGAGGATTTCGAACACGTTGTCGAGTGCGGCGGAGTCCGATCCGCCTGGCTGGATGATCGGCTTCACGTCCGCTTCCGCGGCGCCGAACGCTTCGGACGCCATGCGGATCTCGTGGCTCTTCATCCAGTTGATGTTGCCCTTCAGCGTGTTGATCTCGCCGTTGTGGGCAAGCATGCGGAAAGGCTGTGCCAGGCGCCACTGCGGAAACGTGTTGGTGGAATATCGCTGGTGATAGATCGCCACCGACGAGACGAATCGCTCATCGGTGAGATCCGGATAGAAACCGTCGATCTGCTCGGCGAGAAACATGCCCTTGTAGATCAGCCGCTTGGCCGACAGTGAGCAGATGTAGAGTTCGGTGATGTTGGCGGCGAGCGCGAGCTTCTCGATGCGCCGGCGGATGAGAAACAGGTCCTTGTCCACCGCTTCGCCGTCGCGCGCGAGCGGGTCGTAGAACAGCACCTGTTCGATCTCGGGCCGCGTGGCGTTGGCCTTCTCGCCAATCATCGAAATATCGACGGGCACCTGCCGCCAGGCATAGAACTCAAACCCGCCCCGCAGGATCTCGCTTTCGATGATCGTGCGCGCGCGCTCCTGCGCCGCGAAATCGTTGCGTGGCAGAAAGATCTGACCGACGAAGATGGGGCCGGGCTTCGGTGTGTGGCCCGTGCGGATCACCACCTCGCGGAAGAAGTCCTGCGGCGCCTCCACAAGGATGCCGGCGCCGTCACCGGTCTTGCCGTCGGCGTCCACCGCGCCGCGATGCCAGAGGGACTTGAGCGCCCCGATCGCCATGGTGACGACCTCGCGGCGCGCCTTGCCATCGATGGCGCACACAAGGCCCACGCCGCAGGCGTCGCGCTCGTCGCGCGGATCATAGGCGTGCGCAGCCATGAGCTTCGCGCGTTCGCGCTCGTAGCGGGCGATCTCTTCAGACATCTTGTTCCTGTCCCGCCTCGAGCTGCCTGAGGAATTCCTCGCCCGTCAGCCGGGGGGCAGCATCGGCGAATTCGTAGAATGGCGGCTTGTGGTCGATGAATATGTGCTGGTCGATGGGCGCCAGATCGCTGCGGTCATCGAGGAAGCCCGTGCCGACGTTGATGTAGCTGCCGTCCTTCAGCCGATAGAACAGGGTGCTGCCGCACGCGCCGCAAAATCCGCGCTCGGCCCAGTCCGAACTCGCAAACCACGTGACCTGGCCGGCAATGTCGACGCCGCCATCGAACTCGACGCACAACGCAGGCCCGCCGGACCAGCGCGCGCATTGCGCACAATGGCAGACATGCACGCCCGACGCCTCGCCTTTCCCGACGAAGCGGACTGCGCCGCACAGGCACCCTCCGGTCTTCATGGCGCCTCTCCTATTCCGCGGCGATGCGCGCGCCGGCGCGTTCCTTGAGCATCGCGTGGATACCCTCGGCGGCGTCCCGGCCTTCGCGGATGGCCCAGACAACGAGCGACGCGCCGCGCACGATGTCCCCGGCGGCGTACACGCCCGGCAGCGCGGTGGCGAAGGTGCGTTCGTCGATCTTCACCGTGCCCCAGCGGGTGAGCTTCAGGTACGGTTCGTCCCACAGCTTCGGCAGGTCCTCGGCATCGAATCCCAGCGCCTTGATGACGAGGTCGGCGGGCACGTCGAATTCGCTGTCGGGCGCTTCTTCCGGCGCCTGGCGACCGCTGAGATCCGGCGCGCCCAGACGCATGCGCACGGCGCGCACGCCCTTCAGTTTCTTCGCATCGCCGAGGATCGCCTTGGGCGCCGCCAGCCATTCGTAGTGGACGCCCTCCTCCTCGGCGTTCTTCACCTCGGTGGCGGAGCCCGGCATGTTCGCGCGGTCGCGCCGGTAGAGACAGGTGACGGACTTGGCGCCCTGGCGCACGGCCGTGCGCACGCAGTCCATGGCCGTATCGCCGCCGCCGATCACGACCACGCGCTTGCCCTTAGCGTCCAGCGCGCCCGACGCAAAGGCCTCGACAGTGTCGCCGAGGCCGACGCGGTTGGCGGCGGTGAGGAAATCCATCGCCGCGAGCACGCCCTTGGCGGCGCCCACGGGCACGCCCAGATCCTTGGCCTTGTAGACGCCGGTGGCGATCAGCACCGCGTCGTGCTTGCGGCGCAGCGCCTCGAACGTCACGTCGCGGCCGACTTCGCAGTTCAGCACGAACCGGACGCCGCCCGCCTCCAGCCGCGCCACGCGGCGCGCCACCACATCCTTCTCCAGCTTGAAGTTGGGGATGCCGTAGATCAGCAGGCCGCCGGCGCGGTCATAGCGGTCATAGACAGTCACGGCGTAGCCCTTGCGGCGGAGCACCTCCGCGGCGGCGAGACCCGCCGGGCCCGCGCCGACGATGCCCACATGCCCCTCCCGCTCCCGCAACGGTTCGAGCGGGGCGACCCAGCCCTCGCTCCAGGCGGTCTCGGTCAGGTACTTCTCGATGGCGCCGATGGTCACCGTGCCGTGGCCGGACTGTTCAATGACGCAGTTGCCCTCGCACAGGCGGTCCTGCGGGCAGATGCGCCCGCAGATCTCGGGCATGAGGTTGGTGGCGGCCGAAACTTCATAGGCCTCCTGCAGGCGGCCCTCGGCGGTGAGCCGAAGCCAGTCCGGGATATTGTTCTGCAAAGGGCAGTGAGACTGACAGAAAGGCACGCCGCACTGGGAGCAGCGGGAGGCCTGCTCCTCGGCCTTGCGGTGGGCGATCTCGGCGTAGATTTCTTCGAAATCGGTCTTGCGCGCCTTGGACGCCCGCTTCTCCGGCGGTCCCCGATCGACGGAGACGAATTTGAGCATGCGTTCGGCCACGATCATCCCCGTCGGGCCCATATCGGCCACAAGAACGCGCCGATACGGATAAATGTCGCCAATCGCAAGGTAATTTTTCGTCTATAAGGCAGCTATACTGCCACATGCAGGCTTCTTGCATCCTGTTTGGGCGCCGGCGGCCCGGTCTCGCACAGACTCAGGGCCTATGGCACACACGCCTGCCTGCGCCCCAAGACCGCCGCCAAGGACCTGCCGATGGACCCCCTCGTTCTGCTCAAGGCCCTCGTTCTGGGCATCGTCCAGGGCCTGACGGAGTTCCTGCCGATCTCGTCCACCGCCCACCTCCTGCTGGGCGAGCGGCTGCTGGGCTTCGAGGACGAGGGCAAGGTGTTCACCGTGATGATCCAGTTCGGATCCATCCTCGCGGTGATGTGGCTCTATCGCGCGAAGATCATCGACACGGTGGTGGGCCTGCCCACGAAGCCCGAGGCGCGCCGGTTTGCGTTGCTGATCGTGGCGGCGTTCCTGCCGGCGCTGGTGGCCGGACTGTTCCTGGCGGACTACGTGAAAACGGTGCTGCAGGAATCGCTCGCCGTCATTGCGTGGGCGTTCATCCTGGGCGGCATCGTGATGCTGCTCATCGAACGCTTCCGCCCGGCGCCGACGGTGATGGAGGCGGAGAAGACGCCCTTCGTACGCGCCATCGGTATCGGCATCTTCCAGACGCTGGCGCTCATTCCCGGCGTATCGCGCTCCGGAGGCACGATCATCGGCGCGCTGGCCCTGGGCCTAGACCGGCGCGCGGCGGCGGAGTTCTCCTTCTTCCTTGCGATGCCGACGATGGCGGCGGCCTTCGTGCACGACCTGATGCAACTCCAAACCCAGACCGTGACCGCGGAACGGCTGGTGGTGATCGCGGTGGGCTTCGTGGCGGCGTTCTTCGCAGCGCTGGTGGTGGTGAAACCGTTCCTCGAGTTCGTCTCGCGCGCGGGCTTCGGGCCCTTTGCGTGGTACCGCATCGGCATGGGCGCATTTCTGCTGGTGCTGATCGGGCTCGGGCTGGCGTGACGCCGGAGATCTTCACCATCGGCTACGAACGCGCAGGCTTTGCGGCGCTGCTGGCCGCGCTGCAGGACGCAGGCGTAGACACGGTGATCGACGTGCGCGAGCTGCCGGCTTCGCGCCGCGCGGGCTTCTCCAAGACCATGTTGAAGGCAAACCTCGCCGTCGCCGGCATCGGCTACCAGCACATGAAGGCGCTGGGCACGCCGAAAGCGGGGCGTGCGGCGCACCGCGCCGGCGACATGGAAACCTTCTGGACGATCGTCGATGACGCGCTCGATCGCCCGGAGGCGCATCTCGCGCTTGCGCACGCGTCGCTCGTCGCGCAGGGCGGACGCACCTGCCTGCTGTGTCTGGAGCATGACTGGCGCATCTGCCATCGCGCGAAGATTTGCGAGAGGCTGGCGGACGCCCACGGCTTCCGCGCCATGCATCTGGCCGTCGAGACCTGACACAGCCTTAACATTAACGCCCCCGTCGTTCGCGCAAGAGACGTGCGCGCACGACAGACAGGTCGCGATCCATCACCCTACGGGCTCACCGGAGACATGGACGTGCTGTTCAATATCCAGACTTTGCGCGTGCTGTTTACCTTCATGGTGGTGACCGCCCACCTGGAGCCGATTTTTCTCGTCCTCGGCGTGTGGCAGTTCGTTTCTCCGCTGACCTACATAAGCATCGACGGCTTCATCCTCGTCAGCGCGTTCCTGATCGCCTACACGCACGCCCTGCGGCCGCGCTCGCCGCTCGGATTCATCGGGCGGCGCATGTCGCGCCTGGTGCCGTTCTACTGGTTCATGACGATCGTGGTTTCGCTGCTGGCGCTCGCTGTGCCCGCGCTCTTCATGACGACTGTGGTGACGCCCGAGACGTTCCTGAAGTCGATGTTCTTCATCCCGTATGAAAAGTCCCCCGACCGCGTCTATCCGATCGTGTTCGTGGGATGGACCATGAACCTTTTCGTCTTCTACATGGCGATCCATGCGCTTTCGCTGAAGTTCGCCGGCGCCCGGGCATGGCTGGCGACAGCTGGCATCCTGACGGCGCTTGCCCTCGCAGGCCTTCTGTTCCAGCCGAAGGACGTCGTCCTTGCGTTCTTCACGCAGCCGCGCCTGTTCTCCTTCGTCGCGGGCATTCTGCTCTGCACGTGGTGGCTGCATGTCCGCCACACCATCGTCCCACAACCGTTGCCGGCATGGTTCAAGCCCGCGCTGTTGGCCATGGGCGTCGCGGCGTTGGTCACTGTCACGCTCCGCGATGTGCTTCTGCCGGGGGTCAATCCGCGCTTCATCGGTCCGGTGCTGGCCGGCTGCGTCGTGGTGGCGGCCATCCTGCTGGAGCGCGCCGGCGCCGTACACCGCAGCCGCCTGCGCGACACGCTGGCGAACGCCAGTTTCACCATCTATCTGACGCACTACTTCCTCACGCAGGCCGCCAACAAGATCGTGCTTGCGCTCGATATCACCAGCCCTGCGGTGATCGTGCCTTTACTGGCGGCCACTTACGTGGGCGTAGCCATCGTCGGCGTTGCGGCGTCGCGCATGCTGGAGGAGCCGATGGAGAAACTGGTGCGCGATGGCTGGGCGCGGATGGAAAGCGCCCTGCGACCGCGACCCCACGCGCATTAGGCGCGCCTGCTCTGGGGACCTACGGCGTCTGGCGCGTCTGGAACTGGCCGTACGGACGGAAGCGCCACAGATAGGTCGGCACGATCGATTCGATGCTCTCCAGCGGGGCAACGCCGAGATCGGCGATGGTCCCCACGCCCTTCTCGCCGGAGATGCCGACGACGTTGTCCTGCTTCAGCATCCGCACCTGATCGCCCGTCAGCGGCGGCGCCATCACAGGGATGGCGTTCAGCGTCGACGCCATGGCGCCGCCCATCGCCTCGGCGAGGAAGAACGGCAGCGGCGCGTAGGGGCGCTTGCGGTCGATGGTCAGCAGGATGAAGTCCAGAAGCTCGCGGAAGGTGTACGTCCGCGGCCCGCCCAGTTCGTAGGTGCGCCCCGCTGCCTCCGGCCGCGTCAGCGCAGCGACCACCGCATCGGCCACGTCCTGCACATGCACTGGTTGAAACTTCGATTTGCCGCCGCCGATGAGCGGCAGGGCGGGTGCGAACTTCGCCATCTCCGCAAAGCGGTTGAAGAAGCTGTCCTCGGCGCCGAACACGATGGACGGGCGCAGGATGGTGGCGGTGGGGATGCGCTGGCGAAGCGCAGCTTCGGCCTCGCCCTTCGTACGGCCGTAGGCGGATTTGCTGGCGGGGTCGGCGCCGATGGCCGACACCTGCACGAACCGCGTGACGCCCGAGGCCTTGGCCGCCTCGGCGATGGCGACGGTGGCGTCCACGTGGATGGCCTGGAACGTCTGTTTGCCCTGTTCATGCAGGACGCCCAGCAGGTTGACCACGCCGGTGGCGTCCTCCATCGCCCGGGCGATGGACTCCGGGAACCGCGCGTTGGCCTGCATGAGGTGAATCTGGCCCACATCGCCCAGCACCCGCAGCTCTTGGCCGAGGTGGGGACGGCGCATGGGCGCTCGCACCCGGAAGCCGCGCCGCGCCAGCGCCTTGATCACATGGCGGCCGATGAAGCCGGAGCCGCCGAACACGACGATCAGATCGTCCGCTGCCATCTCTTTGCCTTTTCGGCCACGCACTCAGGGGGACGTTTATGGGGCGGGGGTATGCGGGTGGCCGCGACGCTTGTCCATGCGGCCCCGTGGCGACCCCGCCGCCGCGACATTAACGTGCAACATCGCCGGGCCAGACAGGCGGCGGCCACAGTCCGGAGACCACGCATGCAGCGATCCATAGCCCTCTTTGCTGCCGCAGCCGCCCTTGCCGCCTGCGCCGGCGGGCCAGGGCGCGGCGGGCCGCCGGCTGGGGAGCAGGCGCCGCTCGGCGCGGCCTACCGGCAGTCTGTGTTTCTCACGGGCGCATCCCTGCTCTTCGTGCAGTTCGACGCCGACAGGGACTACATCACCACCAGGGCCGAAGCGCAGGCCGGCGCCGAGGCGGAATGGAAGCGCGCTGCGGAAGGCGCCGCTGTGTTGACGCCGATCCAGTTCGCCACGTGGTCCGCCCGCGCCCTCGGCGGGCCCAACCTGGGCCCCTACCGGCTGGCCTTCGACACGAACGTGAACAACGAAATCACCGCAGCGGAGTTCGCCGCCGCGATCCTCACGAAATTCGACCAGTTCGACGCGGACAAGGACGGCGCCCTGCGCCGCCCCGACATGAGCGAACGCCTGCCAGAGCCCGTGCGTCGGCCCGGCGCGCGGGAAGCCGGCGACGGCCCGCCCCCAGGCGGTCGGCCACCACGCCGGTAGCGCCAAGCGCCAGCAAATACGAACGACGCCCCGGCCTTGCGACCGGGGCGTCTTCATTCCAGCCCTTGCGGGGCGCGGATCAGTACTGGAGGCGGAGCGTGGCGCCGTAGGTCCGCGGGTCGCCCAGGAAGGCTCCGAAGGCGACGGGGTTGCCGGGCGCCTGCAGCGGCTGGTCGAAGCCGATCTGGATGAACTCCTCGTCGAGCACGTTGCGCGACCAGAGTTCGAGCGAGATCCGCTCGTTGGCCGAGGACAGGCCCACGCGGGCGTTCACCAGCGTGTACTCCGGCTGGATCTTGGTGGGGTTCAGGTCCGACGCAGTGGCCTGGGACGACACGTACCGGGCATCCACGTGGATGAGGCCCAGAGCGGCGCCGCCGAACAGCGGGGTCTCGTACGTCACCGCGTTCGTGGCCGTCCACAGCGGCGCGTTGGTGAGACGCGACCCCGGCAGACGGGAGAGGCCGTTGGCGGGCGTGGCCCAGCCGGTGTTGTCGCCGTACTCGGCCTCGGTGTAGGCGGCGCCCCCCTGCAGGGACAGGCCGTCGATGGGCAGGTTCCAGATGATGTCGGTCTCGACGCCCTGGCTGGTCACTTCCGGGATCGAGGTGACCACGAAGGAAATGCCGTCGAAGCGGTTGAGCTGGTAGTCTTGGTACTTGTTCCAGAACGACGCGACGTTGACGATCAGGTTGCCATCCAGCCAGCGCGTCTTTGCGCCGATCTCGAAGGCATCGACGAACTCGCCCGCGAAGGAGGAGTCGGTGTCGAAGTCCCTGTCGAGGTTGAAGCCGCCGCCCTTGTAGCCGCGCGAGTACGAGGCGTAGGCGCTGAAGTCGTCGGCGAACTCACGCCGCACCGAGACCACGCCGGAGAATTCCTCTTCGGTGCGCTTGCGGTTGAACCCGACGCCGTCGAGATCGCTGCGCAGCCAGGGGAAGCGGTAAAAGGCCGCGAAGTTCGCCCCCACGCCCGTGAGCGCCGCAGCCGAAGCCGCGCCGCTGTACGGCGTGAAGAAGGACGAGTTGATCCGCTTTTCCTCCTCCGTGTAGCGGAGGCCGATGGTCAGGTCGGTCTTCTCGTCCACGGACCAGATGTTGTGCGTGAACAGCGCGATCGACTGACCGTTCTGCTTGTGCATGTCGCGCTGGCCCGCGCCCTCCGCAGCGACGAGGCCGGCCGTGATGCCGGCGGCCGTGGTGGCTGCAGTGCCCAGCGAGAGGTTGAAAGGCGCGCCCGTGAGCGAACCGATCGTCAGCGCATTGAAGTAGTCCTGATACTGCGTACCAAGGACAAGCGTGTCCTTCCGCTTCAGCAGTTCGTCGGCGTAGTAGGCGCCCACCAGCCAGTCCACGGGTCCGAGCTGCCCCGCCACGCGGAACTCCTGGGTCAGCGTCTCAAAGGAGAAGCCGTTCACGTCGTTGCCCGGCCGATACCAGATGTCCACGCCGGAGAAGTCGCTGTCCTGACCCTGATCGTAGGACCAGTCGCGATAGGCCGACACCGAGGTGACCGTGATGTTGCCGATGTCCCAGTTCAGCTCCGCGGAGACGCCCATGTCCTCCACGCGCTGCGGGATGGGCCGGTTCTGGAAGCCGAAGCGGTCGCCGATGTCGCCGCTGCCGAGCGCGCCGACGCCGCCCGGGCCGTAGCCGCCCAGCGACGCGATGGCCGGCGCCGTCGCCGGCGGGAAGGTGGCGTTCGTCGCGCCGTTCAGGAGGCGCGGGTTGTAGATCTTGGCCGCACAGCAGGTTTCGTCGCGCTCCGAATAGTCGGCGATCAGGCGCAGGTCGATGTCCTGGGTGATCTCCCAAGCCACCTGGCCGCGCACGGTCCATACGTCACGGGTGTTCTGGTCGCTGCGCGCGCCCGTGGGGCCGATGACGTCGATGAAACCGTCGCGCTTGGCCACGGCGCCGAAGAGTCGGGCCGCCAGCTTGCCTTCCACGATGGGCGCCGAGACGCTGCCCGCGATCCGCTGCTCGTTGTAGTCGCCGTAGGTGACTTCGAGGTCCGCGCCGAACTCGTCGAGATCCGGCGCTGCGGTGGTGACGGTGATCAGGCCGGCCGATGTATTGCGGCCGAACAGCGTGCCCTGCGGTCCACGCAGCACTTCGATCTGGGCGATTTCGCCCAGATCCGTCAGCGCCACGCCGTTGCGCGCGCGATAGACGCCGTCGACGAAAATGCCCACCGCGGATTCAAGGCCGGGGTTCGACCCCTGCGTGCCGATGCCGCGCAGGCGGGCGGTGGCCGAGGTCTCGTTTTCCGACACGTTGAACTGGAGCGACGGCGCGACGGACGTGAGGTCCTGCAGGTCGCGGATGCCGGAATTCTGGATCAGCTCGGCGGTGACGGGCGTGACAGCGATCGGCACGTCCTGGAGCGCAGTTTCGCGTTTCGTGGCGGTCACGATGATTTCATCGCCGGTCTCCTGCGCCTGCGCCTGACCGTTGGCGGCGATTGCGGCCGCTGCAGCGGCGGTGAAGAGCCAGAACCTGTTGCGCGACATGCAATCCCTCCTGTCGGCGCCATGCGCCGGTACACAATTCCGTTGGCTGGTGGGGTTCGCCGCGTTCGCATCCGGTTAACCGCCGCGTCCACCCCGCCGGCGTGCGAATCCTCCCCGGACCACGCACACACCCCGCTTCTATCTGCGTCGAAAGAAAGGGTCGAGTGACAGCTTGAACATGACCGTGCGCGCAGGCGCCGCGTGTCCGCCTCGCCACACCGCGCGCGGCGATCCGCATCAGGCGGGCGGCAGTCGCTGCGCGATCCAGGCGTCCCAGTCGTTCGAGGCCGCATCGAAGGCCGCCGCCGCCGCCTCGCGCCAGAAAGATTCGCGCGTCGCGGGAAACGGCAGCGCGCGTGTCACAAGCTCCTGCGCGCGCGCCGCCGCCGCGAGAAACCCGCCGTATCCCGCCGGCGCCGCCGCCTCCAGGCGCCGCGCCACCGCTTCGCCGAGACCCGCAGCCAGGCCGGACGCCGAGACCCCGATCGCCACCGGCCCCCAGCTAACCGCCGCGCCGAAACTAATGCCGGAGGGATCGCCCTCGGCGCCGGTGGTGAACATCGCGCCCGCGGCGCGCGCCGCCGCCCGCGCCTGGACGAGACGAGGCTCCCGCAGACCTGCCGCCACCAGCGCCGCGTCCGACAGGTCGGCGGTCCGCCAGCGACGCCGGACAAGGCGGGCCGAGGGCGCCAGCGCCGCCATCTCCCCCGACATCTCCGGATGCACCACCTTGACCCCCGCCCCGGAATCGAGCAGGCGCCGCGCCACGGGGGCGAGCCCGGCATCGCCCGAGAGCAGCACGGCGGCCCGGCCCGCGAGGTCGAGAAAGAGCGGCAGGTGGGGAAACAGTCCGGGCATTTGCCCCTCAATCCTGCCAGATTCCCGCGGCCGTGGCCTAAACTTTACCCTGGCAGTCGCGCGCCCCGGCGAATGCCGCTTACATAGAGGCGATGAAGGCCGCCTCCCCCTACGCCCACAACTTCGTGCGGGTCGCCGCCGCGACCCCCGTGGTCCGGCCGGCCGATCCTGCGGCCAATGCCGCCGCCACACTGGCGCTCGCACGCGCGTGCGCGGCGGACGGCGCCGCCGTGGCGGTTTTTCCCGAACTGGGACTGACGGGTTACGCCATCGACGACCTGCTGTTTCAGGACGCGCTTCTCGACGAAGCGAATGCGGCGCTGGCAACGCTGGCCGCCGACAGCGCCGGCCTCAACTGCCTCCTGGTGGTCGGTGCGCCGCTGCGCTTCGGGGACCGGCTGTTCAACTGCGCGGTGGCGATCAAGGACGGCGCGGTGCTGGGCGTCGTACCCAAAACCTACCTGCCGAACTATCGCGAGTTCTACGAGAAGCGCCATTTCGCCAGCGGCGCGGGCATCGTGGGGCAGACCATCACGGTGGCCGGCGCATTCGCGCCGTTCGGCGTCGACCTGCTGTTCCAGGCCGATACGGCGCCGGATTTCACCGTCCACATCGAGATCTGCGAGGATCTCTGGGCCCCCCATCCGCCGAGCATCGACGGCGCGCTGGCAGGCGCCAAAGTCCTGCTGAACCTTTCGGCGTCCGACGCCGTGATCGGCAAGGCGGCGCACCGCGACATGCTCTGCGCGGTGCAATCCAGCCGTCTGGCCGCCGCCTACGTGTTCTCCGCGGCCGGCCCGGGCGAGTCCACCACCGATCTCGCATGGGACGGGCAGGCCACCGTCCACGAGCTGGGCGAACGCCTCGCCGCGTCCGACCGCTTTCCTCGCGCCGCGCAGTTCTGCGCCGCCGACATCGACCTCGACATGCTGCGCCAGGAGCGCATGCGGCTGTCCACCTGGCGCGACACGCAGGCGCTGGCGACGGCGCGCTTCCGCACCGTCCCGTTCGCCTTCACGGCGCCGAAACAGAAACTCGCGCTGCGTCGGACCATCGCGCGCTTCCCCTTCGTGCCGGACGACCCCGCCCGCCTCGATAGCGATTGTTACGAAGCCTACAACATTCAGGTGCGCGGCCTCACGCAACGGCTGGAGGCGACGAAGACCGGGGCGCTTGTGCTGGGCGTCTCCGGCGGTCTCGACTCCACGCAGGCGCTGATCGTGGCGGCCAACGCCATGGACACGCTGGGCCTGCCGCGCAGCCAGATCCTCGCGTTCACGATGCCGGGCTTCGCCACCACCGCCGCCACCAAGGCGAACGCCGTAGCCCTTGCCCACGTCTTCGGCGCCGCGTTCGAGGAAATCGACATCCGCCCCGCCGCCCGGCAACTGCTGGCCGACATCGGCCACCCTGCCGCGAAGGGCGAGCCGGTGTACGACGTGACCTTCGAGAATGTGCAGGCGGGCCTGCGGACCGACTACCTCTTCCGGCTGGCCAACCAGCGCGGCGCGCTTGTGCTGGGCACAGGGGATCTGTCGGAGCTTGCGCTGGGCTGGTGCACGTACGGCGTGGGCGATCACATGTCCCACTACAACGTGAACGCCGGCGCGCCCAAGACGCTGATCCAGCATCTGATCCGATGGAACGCGCGGCGCGGCGCGTTCGGCGCCGAGGCATCCCGGCTGCTGCTGGCGATCCTCGATACGGAGATCTCACCGGAACTGGTCCCCGCCGGCGCAGACGGCGCTCTGCAGAGCACGGAGGCCGCCATCGGCCCGTACGCGCTGCACGACTTCTTTCTCTACTACACGCTGCGCTGGGGCTTCCGGCCCGACAAGATCGCCTATCTCGCCGAGCACGCGTGGGCGGACGTCGCCGCCGGCGCCTGGCCAGAGGGCCTGCCCGACGCCGAGCGCCGCGCCTTCACCCGCGCCGAGATCATCCGGTGGCTTACGGTGTTTGCGCGCCGCTTCTTCGAGACGAGCCAGTTCAAGCGCTCCGCCATGCCCAACGGGCCGAAGATCCTGGCCGGCGGCGCGCTGTCCCCCCGCGGCGACTGGCGCGCGCCCTCGGACGCCGCGGCGAAACTGTGGCTGGAACAGATCGCGCAACTGAAGTAACGCGCCCGCCGCAGCAACCTGAACAATCGTTCAAGCAACGCCGCCGCACATTCAGTCTGCATTCAGGCGCCTTCACCGATCATCGCGGTCAAGCAGGGGAAACATTGACCTGCTCTCACGCGTAACTTCGCCGAGAGCGACGGACCTGAAGGAGTACTGACATGAAACGCTTTCTGATCGCATCGATGACAGCGCTCGCGCTCGGCGCGCCGCTGGCGGCGACCGAAGCCTCGGCCCGCCCCAACGATCACTATGACCGTTACGATCGCTACGACCGCGACTACGACGACCGGGACGACCGCCGGGACGAACGGCGCGCCTACCGCGAGGGCTATCGCGACGGCCATCGCTATGATCGCCGCGTCCACAACGGGTACTACCTCGGCAGGACCTGGTACTACGGCCCGCCGCCGCAGGCCTACCACAGCCGCCGCGATTTCCGCGCCGACTATCGCCAGTGGCGCCGGGGCGACCGCCTGCCGGGCTACTACCGCGAGGCCTACCGCCCGGTGGACTATCGCTACCACCGCCTGGCGCCTCCGCCCCGCGGCGCACACTGGGTCCGTGACGACCGCGGCGAATACCTGCTGGTCGGCGTCGCCACCGGTGTGATCCTCGGCCTCGCGCTCGGCAACTGACATCGCGATGAAGGGCTTGGACGTCCCGGAGGAAACTCCGGGACGCTCCGCAGCTTAGAGTTCGATCAGCCCGTTGCCCGCGCGTACGTCCAGCGGGCGGTCCAGCGCATCGGCGGAGATGTCCACCCGCCCGCCCGCGGCCTCCACGATGGCGCAGCCGCCGGCCACGTCCCAGAGCATGCCGCCCGTCTCGTGATACGCATCGGCCTTCCCCGCCGCCACATAGGCGAGCGCACAGGCGGCCGAGCCGATCATCCGCACCTTGCGCCATCGCAACAGACGCGCCTGGAGCGCCGCCATCGCTTCCCCATCCGTCGCGGCGCGCGCGGGGATGCCCGTCATCAGGATGCCGCGTGCGGGCTCGTGCGTGACGGACACGATGATCGGGACGCCGTTCAGCGTGGCGCCTTCGCCCACCACGCCCGCATACACCTCACCCAGCATCGGACAGTCGATCACGCCCAGCACAGGCCGCCCGGCCCGCACCAGCGCCACGGAGACGCCCCAGTGCGGAAAGCCTTGGGCGTAATTCACGCTGCCGTCGAGCGGATCGACGGCCCAGATATCGCCGCCGTCGGCGCCTGCCACCCAGCCCACTTCTTCCGACAGGATCGGAAACGGCGTCTCCGCCTGAAGCATGTCGATGATGAGCCGTTCGGCGTATCGGTCCGCCCGCAGCTTGACCTCGCGCCCCTCCTCCGCCTCCACCGAGCGCCACGCCGCGCGTTCGGCGACGAGGGCGGCGCCGGCGCGCGCGGCGGCCCGCTGGGCGAGATCGAGCAGGGCGGAAAGATCGGGGGACGTCATCGCGCCCTCTTAGCCCATCGCGCGCAAAAAAGGCGACGCCAAACGCTTGGCGCAACGCCGCAGGTTTGCTTGAGTGCGCTGGTCCTGGGTGGGAGACGGACATGGCGGCGCTGGCGCCAACCGCAAGCACGACTGCGCTCGCTGCATCGCTGGAGCGCCGCCTTGGCGTGAAGCGCCGGGCGCGCGCAGACGCCGCCGCCGGACGGCCGGGCGACGACGATCTCGCTGCCGACGCCGAAGCCGAAATCCAGGCCGCCGTCGATGCCGAGTGCGCGCCGCTGCTCGCCGAGCGCATTGGTGTTGCGCAGCGGCTGGAAACCCTGCTGCGCCGGTATGCGCCGCCCGCGGCGGACTTCGCGTTGCTGACCGGTCAGTCGCGCCTGCCGCTGGCGCAGATCGAGACGCGCCGGCGCAGCGAGCTTGCGGCGCTGCGCGCCCGCGCCGCCGCCGAGCGCGCGGACGTGGAAACGTTCCGGCGCATCGAAGAGCGCGTGTTCGGCGCAAAGCTGCCGGAGTCCTCCATCCTCTCCACGGGCCTGCTGGTGGCGCTCATGGCGGTGGAGGCCATCGCCAGCGCGCCGATCTTTGCATCGGTGAACGAAACAGGGCTGGTCAACGGGTACGTGACGGCCATCGTCATGAGCGCGCTCAATGCCGTTCTGGGCTTTCTCGGCGGCTTCTTCGGCGTCCGCTACACCACCCACGCGCGCCCGGTGGCGAAGGCCATGGGCTATGGCGCCACCGCGCTCGCCATCGCCGTCGCCGCCGGGTTCAACCTGTTCATGGCGTGGTGGCGCGCCGAGTCCGAGATCGCCCCGGACTCCGCGGACGCCACCTCGTGGGCAGGCCTGCTCGCCACCGGGCCATCGATCACGCTCATCATGCTGGGCGGAATCGTGTTCCTGATGGCGCTCTATGAGGGGGCCACCAAGTTCGGCGAGGCTTATCCCGGCTACGGCAAGTTCGAGCGGCACGCACAGGACGCCGAGGCCGAGTTCCGCGACGCGATGGACGAGGTCGCCGACGAGATGCATGCCGTGGTCGATCCCGTCATCGAGAAGATCAACGCGCGCGTGGACGATCGTCAGGCCGCGGTGGCGCGCATGCTGGCCGACTACGACACGGCCGCCGCCCGCATCGTCGATATTGATGCGAAGCTTCGGGCGCTGGCGGCCACGCATCTCGCGCTTGTCGCCCTCTACCGCCAGGAGAACGCCGCCCATCGCGCGGGCGCGCCGCCCCGCGCCTTCCTCACGCCGCCCTCACCGCCCGCACCGCCGCCCGATGTGCTTGCGCCCGCAGGCGCACTGCTGGAGGAGGCGAAGGCCGCCTTTTCTGCGGCGCAGGCCGCTGCGAACCGCGAGATCGGGGAGCTGATCCGCGCGTTGCAGGACGCCGCCGAACGGCTGGAAGGCGGGCGCCCGTGAAGGGGCGGCGTGCGGCGCGACGGCGGCGGCAGGACCTCCTCGGCCTTGCGCTGATCTTCGCCACAGTGCTGGTCCTTGGCGGCGTGGGGGCCGCCGCCGCGATGCTCGGCACGCCCGCATTCGACGCCGAAACCCTGTGCCTGAGGGACCGCGCTGCGCCGGCCCACACGCTTCTTCTCGTGGACGCCACCGACCGGCTCGACGTGCGCCACCAGCGGCGCCTGAAGGCCGTTGCCCTGGATGAAGCGGCGCGCCTGCCGCGCTGGGGCCGGCTGACGGTGCTGACCCTGCGGCCCGACGCCGACCAGGCGCCCCGAGAACTGTTCTCTGCATGCACCGCAGGCGACCGCCTGTCCGCCAACCCGCTCTGGGAGAACGTGGCGAAGCTTGAGAGGCTCAAGGCGGACCGCTTCGACGAACCGCTGGAGGCGGCGTTGTCGGCGGCGAAGGGCGCGCGCGGCGCTGACGGCTCCCCCATCGTGGAGGGCCTGGCCGCCGCTGCCGCCGATCCCGCGTTCACGGGCGCGGGGCGACGCCTCGTCGTCGTGAGCGATCTCCTCCAGCACACGCCCGGGCGCTTTACGCTCTACGCGCCCGGACAGTCGTGGGACTCTTACCGGACCGCGGCCGGCGCGCTGCGCACCGCGCCCGATCTGTCTGACGTTGACGTCCGCGTCGTCGTGCTGGAGCGCCGCGACCGCGGTGCAGTGCAGGAGGCGGCAAGACAATCGTTCTGGGGGCCCTACTTCGATGAAACGGGCGCCGCGCGCATCGCCTGGGATCGCTGACGCGCGCGATTTCCTTTGACGTTGCGACCATTCGGGTCGCCAATCGACGCGGGCAAAACACCACAACATGGAGGAGCCCCATGAGCGTCTATCGCGTCACCGACATCATCGGCACAAGCACCAAGAGCTGGGAAGACGCCGCCCGCGCGGCGCTGGCCGCCGCCGCCACCTCGCTGCGGGACCTGCGCGTCGCAGAGGTGGTCGCGCAGGACATCACGCTGTCCGACAAGGGCGAGATTGAATCCTACCGCACCAAGCTGCGCGTGAGTTTCAAGTACGAGCAGTGAGCCCGGGCCTGCGGCCTGCACCAGCCTTGCGTTGGCGCGGGCCGCCCCTGTCCACAGCATTCTGACAGATTGGTCATCGCGTTCCACGCGCTGTTCACCGGACCGAAACCCACGCCTCTGGTCTCTCCCACGACTCACCGTACTTTTGACCGGTGGAGCGGCCCTTGGCGGCCGGGGCAATTCGGAGACGGGCGCGTGATCTTTTCCTGGCAAGGCGCAAGCGGCCGCTGGTACGAGTTCGACGTGGCGCGCTCGAAGCGGGCATGGGAGCCGGTGGGCGGCGTCTACATGTTCGTGAAGCCGGGCGACTATCCGACGATGGAGGCCGGAGGGCCCATCAGCCTGTACATCGCCCAGACGGCAAGCTTTGCGGAAAGCCTTGCCCGCCATGACGTGTGGGGCGCAGCACAGGCGCTTGGCGCCGCCGAGATCCACCTGATGGCGATCCCAGATCCGCGCCGCCGGGCGGAGATCGAGCAGGACATCTACAAGTCCCACACCCCAATCCTGTCGCGCCAGCAGGCCAGGGCGACACCGCCTCCGGCTGTGCCGGGCGCGGCCGCCCTCAACGTGCCCCAGCCGTTCCGCGCCTTCGGGGCGGACTATCGCGCCGCGGGATAGATCAACGGCAACTGCAGCAGGAACGTCGATCCCGACGCACTGCTGCTCTCCAGCGCCACGCCCCCGCCCAGCAGCGTGACAAGACGGCGTGTGATGGCAAGACCCAGCCCTGCCCCGCCGAACGCCCGCCCGGCGCTGGAATCGCCCTGCACGAAGGGTTCAAAGAGGCTTGACTGCTGCGCGGGCGATATCCCGCAACCGGTGTCCGACACGCGTATCTCGAGCCGGCGTTCCCGTTTGGCGCCGGACAGGCGCGCAATGATGCGGACCTCGCCGGCCGCGGTGAACTTGGCGGCATTTCCGGCGATATGGACAAGGCACTGGCGCAGCCGCGCAGCGTCGGTCACCAGCCGGCTTACCTCGTCGTCGACGTCGAGCGTCACTGTGTTGCCGTTGGCCTGGGCCAGCGGCGCGATCGCAGCGACGACGCTGTCGAGCAGTGCGCGCAGGTCTGTGTCGGCCGGATGGATCGAGATCTGCCCGGCGTCGATCTTCGACAGATCCAGGACATCGTTGATCATCGCCAGCTGTTCACGCGCGGCGCGGGCGATGCGTGCGGCATCGTCGGGGCGCGCGTTTGCGGTGTTTGAGCGGAGGTCTTCTTCCAGCAGCTCAGCGTAGCCGATCACGGCGTTCAGCGGCGTGCGCAGTTCGTGGCTCATGGTGGCGACGAATGCGGACTTGGCGCGGCTGGCGGCCTGCGCCGCCTCTGTCGCCTGCGACAGCTCCGCGGTGCGGGCGCGCACGCGGGCGTCGAGGGCGCGGCGTTCGGCGTCGAGCGCGGCATTCGCCGTGACAAGCGCGCGATCGGACCGATGCAGGGCCAGCGCGTTGAGCACGATGGTGACGCACGCCCCGATGGCCCCCAGCGTGGCGATCGTCGCCGTCGGCCAGGGCGCATGCTGCCACGAAAACCCGATCAGCAGCACCGACAGCGTAAGCAGCGGCGGGCCGAGCAGGATCGGCAGGAGCTGTCGATCCTTCTGGGCGCCGATGGCCCCGTAGAGCGCAACGGAGAAGAGATCCATGATCGCCGCGATGTGCGCGATCTCGTTGCCCGTGCGCCACAGCAGCAAAGCATGCGCCACCCAGCACACCGACACCCCGCCCGTGGCCGCAAGCTGCACCGCGCGGGCCGTGGCGGGAGCGAGCACTGTCTGGCCACGAGTCCAGAAGCTGACGCCCTCCAGCGTCAGCACCACGGCCAGCCAGACGACGCCCTCCAGCGTCCCGACCAACGCAAACAGGAAACCGGAGACGACCACCGTGACCGGCAGTCGCATCAGCGCCCGCCCCGCGTCCTCGCGCTCGGACTGGGCATGGATCGCGAGCGCATCCACGCCGGCGGACGAGGTCGCGCCTGCCGGTTCTGTTCGCATTTCGGTAAGGAACGTCATGGACCGGACTTGATGAAGTGGTCTGCAGGCTAGCAGGCCCCTCCTTAAGGAAGCCTCACGCGCCCGGGAGCGGCGTCCACTCTTCATTTGCCGGCAGCGGCGCGAAAATGGCGTCCAGCATCGCCTCCGTAACCCCCTCCAGGGTGTCCGGCGACCAGTGCGGCGCGTTGTCCTTGTCGATGATGACGGCGCGCACGCCTTCCAGAAAATCATGGCGTTGCACGACGCGGGCGCCGATGCGGTACTCCATGGCCATGTTTTCCGCGAAGGTGGCGCATCGCGCGCCGGCGCGGATCTGGCGGAGCGCCACCTTCAGCGTCTGGGGCGACTTGCTGCGCAGTGTCGCCAGCTGCTGCTGCGGCCAGCCGTCGCCGTCAGTGCCAGCGGCGCCGGCCAGGGCGGCGAAAATCTCCTCGACGGTGTCGAAGCCGAACAACGGGACAAGCGCGCCCGGCGCCGGCACGATGGGTTTGCGCGTGGCTTCGCAGAGCGCATCAAGACCCGACCCGATCGCGCTGCGCGGATCGTGTGTGTCCGCAGCGCCGGCGACCTGGGCGCGCACGGCGCCCAGCAGCTCGGATGGGACAAAGTGCGTGGCGATCCCGGCCGTGACGCATTCCTGCCCCTTCAGCCGCGCACCGGTGAGCGCGAGCCACGTGCCAAGCTCCCGCTCCGGGAGGCGCGGCAGGAACCACCCGCCGCCCACGTCGGGAAACAGGCCGATGCCGGTCTCCGGCATTGCGAACGTCGTGCGCTCCGTCGCCACGCGAAACTGCCCGTGCACGGAAATGCCGACACCGCCGCCCATGGTCACGCCGTCGATCAGCGCCACATAGGGTTTGGGGTACACGTGGATCAGATGGTTGAGCCTGTACTCTGCGTGGAAGAACGCGCGCGCCTCGACGCCATCCTTCGCACCGCTTTCCGCCAGCATGCGGATGTCGCCGCCGGCGCAGAACCCGCGTGTGCCCTCCGCGTGATCCACCAGAACCGTGGTGATCGCGGGGTCGTCGCGCCAGGCCAGCAGCGCCTCCGTCATCGCCAGGCACATGGGCGAGTTGAGTGCGTGCAGCGCGGCGGGCCGGTTGAGCGTGATGCAGCCGAGGCGGCCCTTCACGCGGGCGATGATGTCATCGGTCATGCGCCGTCTCTAGCCGCCACGGCGATGGCGGGGAAGTCGCAGAAGAGGCCGTCGAGGCCGAGCGCGAGGTGCTGGCGAATCTCGGCGGCGAGGTCGCCGTGGTCGACCGGCGTGCCGCCGCGGCGCAGTTCGGCCGGGAGGAAGTGGTTCTCGGCCCGGTAGGTCCACGCATGGACCAGCAGCCCGGCGGCGTGGGCGCGGGCGATGAGATCGGTGGGCGGCCCGGAGGCGCCCTCGGCGGTGCGCGGGACGACGAGGGCCTTCTCCACGCCGATGCCGTGTGCATACCGCCCGATGGCCGCGAGGCCCGCGTCGCCCAGCATGTCTGCATAGCGGAGGCCGGGCCGGTCGGCGGGGCCGCCCGCGCCGGACGCCAGTTGCACGAGGCGCACGCCGGTGCCGCCGGCCAGGCGCTCCAGGTTGCCCACCTCGAAGGACTGGATGAACACGGGCGCGTCCGCGGTCGTGAACCCCCGCCGGGCGAGCGCCGCCAGCAATGGCCCATCATGGGAAAGGCCCAGGCTGTCGAAGTAGGCCGGGTGCTTGGTTTCGGGATAGACGCCCACAGGACGGCCCGCGGCGGCGGCGATGTCGAGCACCTCGTCGAACGTCGGGATGGCCTCGCTGCCGTCGAAGGCGGTGTTGGCGGGGCGCAGCTGGGGCAGGCGCTCCCGGCAACGCAGGATCTTCATCTCCGCAAGCGTGAAATCCTCGGTGAACCAGCCGGTGATGCTTTCGCCGTCGATCACCTTGGTGGTGCGGCGCGCGGCGAATTCCGTGCGCTGGGCCACGTCCGTCGTGCCGGAAATCTCGTTCTCGTGGCGGCACACGAGAACGCCGTCCCTGGTGAGCACGAGGTCGGGTTCGATGTAGTCTGCGCCCTGCAGGATCGCGCGGCTATAGGCGCTGCCGGTGTGCTCGGGCCGTTCGCCGCTGGCGCCGCGATGGGCGATGACGATGGGCTTCCCGGCTGGCTTCACCGACGTCTCCGGCATGGTCGCGCAGGCCGCCACAGCGCCGGCCAGCGCCGTGCGGCGTGTGATCGAGAGTGCGTCTGTCTTGCCCGGCATGGGCGCTGGCGTACAGTCGGTTTGTGACAGCGGCAATGCGAGGCGGGATGATCCGGGTGGGCGTCGGCGGCTGGACCTACGAGCCGTGGAAGAACAACTTCTATCCGCCCGGCCTGTCGGCGGCGAAGGAGCTCGGCTTCGCCAGCCGCGCGCTGCGCACCATCGAGGTCAACGGCACCTTCTACTCCACGTTCAAGCCGCCCACCTTCCGCAAATGGGCCGACGAGACGCCCGATGACTTCGTGTTCGCGCTGAAGGCCAACCGGTTCGCGGTGAACCGCAAGGTGCTGGGGAGCGCGGGCGAGTCCATCGAAAGGTTTCTGGCAAGCGGCGTGGAGGAGCTTGGCCCCAAGCTCGGCCCCATCCTGTGGCAGCTGGCGGGTACGAAGAAATTCGATGCCGAAGACATCGACTCATTTCTTGCGCTGCTGCCGGCGAAACTCGGCAAGCTGAGGCTGCGCCACGCACTGGAGGCGCGCCACGAAAGCTTCCGCACGCCCGCTTTCGTGGCGCTGGCGAAGAAGCACAAGGTGGCGATCGTCTACGCCGACGACGACAAGTTCCCCGCCTTCGCCGACCTGACAGCGGATTTTGTCTACGCACGGCTGCAGGATACGGCGGCGAAGTACACGAACGGCTATGCGCCGAAGGCCCTGGAGAAATGGGCGCGCGTGGCGAAGGCCTGGGCGAAGGGCGAGGCCCCGGCAGACCTGCAGTATGCGGACGCGCCCCTAAGCGACGGCAAGCCGCGCGACGTGTTCGTCTACATGATCGCCGGCGCGAAGGAGAAGAACCCCGCGGCCGCGATGGCGCTGCAAGGGAAGGTGGGGTGAGTAGCAATGGATTTGCCACGTATCGTGGATCGCTGCATTGTCTGCCTAAAAAGCCCACCAGGCTCAAATGTTGGCTTCTTCTGCTCTGAGCACGTAATCCCTAAAGCACTCGGCGGCGTTCTGACAACGTCCTCATTGTGTAAGTCGTGCAACGACCAATTTGGGCACACCTTTGAGACAAAGGCAAAGTTCGACCCCGCGATTAGGCTTGCAATTCATGCGTTGAAGTCAGCCCTTCCAGATCTGTTTGCGCGAATTGAGGAGGGTCAGAAGTACGTGCTAAGCGCTAGTGGAGTAAGGCTGCCCGGAGTGTTCCGAAGCGGTGAGGTGCGCGCGCAAACGTTGCGCCTAAATGATTCTCTTTGGGCGGCAAATCATGACGCCGAGCGGATCGTTCGCGGCATGCTCAATAAGGCTGGAGTTTCCTCAAGTGAGATTGAGAACTCTTGGAGACACTATTTGAGTTCGCCTGAAGGCGAGCCCGTTGACATGGGCGGTGCAGTTGTCGCCATCAGTCAGCCCACCTTCGAGATCGGCCCCGACTTTACTAGCGGCGAAACGCTTACGCCTCTAGTCGCCTTGAAGACTGCCTACGAGTTCTCTGTACTGAGCTTTGGGGCGGCGATGCTGGAAGACAAGCCGCCGCTGAACGACATCCGGAGGACACTTTTGGAGGGCGATGCCTCCTCTCCGTGCTTCAATGTCGAGGCAATGATTACACAGGACCGGACGTATGAACCCTTTCACGGGATCGCATTTGAAGGCAACAAACCGCACGCCGTGATACAAGTCCGCCTATTCGGATCGCTTGCGTACAGGGTCCACTTTACGGCTCTAGCGATTGATTTTCGGCCCTTTGGTTATTGCCACGACCTCAACACCGGCGAAGAGGCGATGGCTTTTCGCGATCCCTAGTCGCTTCAGAACCGTCGGCTGGGTCGCGCGTGCTCCCCCAACGGGGGAGCTACCAGCGCGAAGCGCTGACTAAGGGACCGCCCCTACCCCCGCATCAACTCCCGCGCGATGATCACGCGCATGATCTCGTTGGTGCCTTCGAGGATTTGATTCACGCGCACGTCGCGGACGATGCGCTCCACTTCGTAGTCCGCAAGATAGCCGTAGCCGCCGTGGATCTGCAGCGCCTCGTTGGCGACGCGGAAGCCCGCATCGGTGACGAAGCGCTTGGCCATGGCGCAGAACTTGGTGGCTTCGGGATCGCCGGCGTCGAGGCGCGCGGCGGCTTCATAGAGGAACACCCGCGCGGCTTCGAGATCGGTGGCCATGTCCGCGAGCTTGAACTGCGTGGCCTGGAAATCGGCGATGGCCTTGCCGAAGGCCTTACGCTCCTGCGCGTAGGCCAGCGCGCGTTCGAACGCATCCTGCGCCCCGCCGAGAGAGGACGCCGCAATGTTCAACCGCCCCCCGTCGAGCCCCATCATCGCGATCTTGAAGCCGTAGCCTTCGTCGTTCAGGCGGTTCTCCGCCGGCACGCGGCAGTCCTCGAAGATCACCTGCGCGGTGGGTTGGGCGTTCCAGCCCATCTTGTCTTCCAGCTTGCCGAACGAGAGGCCGGGCGTGCCCTTTTCCACCACGAAGGTGGAGATGCCCTTCGCACCCGCCTCGCCCGTGCGCACCATGCAGACGTAGATGTCGTTCTCCGGCGCGCCGGAGATGAAGGCCTTCGTGCCGTTCAGCACGTAGTGGCTGTTGCCGTCCTTGCGCGCGGTGGTGCGCAACGCCGCCGCATCGGAGCCGGAGCCCGGCTCCGTGAGGCAGTAGCTCGCCATCAGGTCCATCGCCGTGAGCTTCGGTAGCCAGCGCTGGCGCTGCTCTTCGTTGCCGAACCTGTCGACCATCCACGACGCCATGTTGTGGATCGAGATGAAGGCGGACGTCGCCACGCAGCCGCGGGCGAGTTGTTCGAACACCAGTGCGGCATCAAGCCGCCCGAGTGCGGACCCGCCCACGTCCTCCTGCACGTAGATTCCCGCGAACCCAAGGGCCGCAGCCTCGCGGATCGTCTCGCGCGGGAAGATGTGCCCGCGGTCCCATTTCGCCGCGTTGGGACGCAGGCGATCGAACGCGAACTGGCGGGCGGTGTCCTGGATCAGGCGCTGGTCTTCGGTGAGGATGGACATGGGGTTCAGCTAGGGGTTTCGCGGGAAATCGGCAAGCCGGCGCGCCGGCTCCACGGGCCCTCCCCGCCCGGGCGCGAACCTGCTATCGGGCGTGCCGCGGGAGGACACCATGGCCGACATCGACGCGCCCGAGCGGGCAAGCGACCCCTTCGCCAACCGGGTGGCGCTGACCATCGCCATCCTCGCCAGCTTCATCGCCTTTGCGGCGATCAAGAGCGGCAATGTGGCCGAGGCGATGCAGCAGGCCCAGGCGGAGCGCAACAACGGCTGGGCGTGGTACCAGGCGGTGCGCGTGCGCGAGGACATGGCAACCTATGAGCTGGCGCACTTGGAGCGCCTCTCCCGCACAGCGGCGCCGGAGGAAGCCGCCCGCATCGCCCCGGAGATCACAGCCCAGAAGGCCGAGATCGACCGCATCCGCGCCCGCCTGAAGGACACACGCGCGCGCGCGGAAGGCGCGGAGACCGATTACGACCGCCTCAACCTGCTGGGCGACCACTACGATCTCTCCGACGCGCTGATGGCCATCGCCATCACGCTGTTGGCGGTGGCGACTCTCTCGGGCGTGCACTGGCTCTACTGGTTCGCCATGCTGCCGGCCGCCGGCGGATTCGTGTTCGGCCTTGCGGCCATGCTGGGCCGGCCGTTCAACATGCAGATGCTGTTTGCGTGGCTGGGGTGATTTCTTGATTTCGGGCTCGGCGTGCGGCCATGCCGAAATGACAGCTACTCGTTCATCGAGATCCGCTGCGCGCCCAGCCCGTTCGGCAGCAGCGTCCAGAACTGCGCCGGCGCGTTTTGTGCGCTGGCCGCCGCTCCCGCATCCGGCCCTGTGCCGAAGAACACATCGCCCCGCAGCGGGCCGCGGCGGATGGCGCCGCCGGTGTCCTGCGCCACAAGCAGCCGGTTGAGGCCGTTCTCCGCCGCCACGAACAGCACGGCGCCGTACGGGTGCGCGGCGGGATCGACGGCGATGGAGCCCAGAGGGGTCAGCGACACGCCCTGCGCGCCGCGCGGGCCGGCGGCCGGATCGCCGATGGGCTCCAGCGAGAAGTACACGTAACTGGGATCGAGGTTCATCGCCGCGCGCACGCCTTCGGGCGGCTGTGCTGCGAGATACTGGCACACGCCGTCCTTGGTGGCGCTGGCCGCACCCCGGTCGCGCAGTTGCGGATAGATGGAGGCCCACTTCCAGCCGTTCTGCGCCGCGTACGCCATGCGCATGGACTCGCCGTCCTCGAAGCGCACGCGCGCCGAACCTTGCACCTGCACGTCATAGACATCGCAGGCGCGGGCGTAGCCGAGCACGCCGGCCGTCCTGTCGATACCGGCCCGCGCCGGCAGCGGCACGACCTTGCGATCCGCCGTTAGTCGGCCCCAGATCGGCGTGCGAAACCGGCGCTCGAGACGCTCGTCGAGCGTCGTCGACGCCTGCGCCTCCGTGGCGTCGGGCAGTACGGGCGCAAGCGCCTTCATCACGTCTTCCGTGATGGTCTCGGAGATGTCGGCCGCATCGTCGAACGCCGAGAGATCGATCCCGACCACGTCGGTGGGGCGGGAGAGGAACGGCTCCTCGAAGCCCGGCTGCGGCGAACGCCGCGCCTCGACCACCGGTTCGTAGTAGCCCGTGATGCGGCGCATCTGATCGGCCCGGGCCACCACCTCATGAGGTGTGAAGGCCTGTTCGAAAAAGGTCCGTGCGTCCGTGGCGGACTGCGCAGCGGCGCAAGGCGCGCGCCAGTCCGCGACCGTGCCGCCATAGGGCGCGCCGCGGCCCAGCGGGACGGCATCCTCCCGGCGCGCCCGCGCGGCGCAGGACCGGCGGAACGCCTCCAGCGCGGGGCGGGGATCGCTCCCTGCCCACCCAGGCAGCGCCGAGAAGCTGGCGGGGCGCAGCGTGAACGCCGGCTCCTCCAGCGCAGGGCGCGTGACGGGCGGCGCGCTGACCGGCGGTTTCGTCGATGTGGAGGCGCAGGCGGTCACGAAAGCGAACAAGGCGGCGGCGGCGACGCAGCGAACGATCATGGACAAACCTCAGACACCGGAAACGGACCCGGCGTTGTAAGGGTTTGACGCCGCCGACGGAAATGGCGGCTGCAGGCGCCGTCAGCTCTTCCACACCGCCCGCAGGCGCGCATCGCGGCCGCAGCCCGCGCGGTACGTGTTGTAGCGGAGCGCGTTCTTCTTCGCGTAGTCGCGGTGGTATTCCTCCGCCGGGTAAAACGTGGCGAGGGGCAGGACCTCGGTGACCACCGGCGCCGTCAGGCGATTGGACGCCGCGAGCGCCGCCTTGCTGGCCTCCGCATCGGCGCGCTGGGCGGGGGTTACGAAAATGGCGGAACGGTAACTCGGACCGCGATCGCAGAACTGGCCGCCGTCGTCGGTGGGATCGATCAGCCGCCAGTAGCGATCCACCAGCTGGCGATAGCTGATGCGTCCCGAATCGAACCGCACACGCACGGCCTCGAAGTGGCCCGTCGTTTCGGTGATCACGTCCTGGTAGGTGGGATTGGCGAGGTGACCGCCCGTGTAGCCGGAGAGCACGTCGATGACGCCGGGCACGGCCTTGAAATCGTGCTCCACGCACCAGAAGCAGCCGCCGGCGAACACAGCTTCCTGCACTGCGCCCACGGGCTGAGCGGCCTTGGCGGCGGGCTGGGACTGGGCGGGCTGGGCGCCGCAGGCGGCGACCAGGAGGGCGAGGAGCGCGATAATCCGTTTCATGACTTCCCATACGACAGCCGGAGACGTCCGGTTTCCGCCACGGCGCCGGTGCGCCGCAGGCCGGCGTGTATATACTCCACACCCAACACGCGGGTTACGGCGTGAAGGGCAGGACACATGACGACCGACCTCGACTTCGACCCAGAAACCCTGCGCGAGAAGTACCGCGCCGAGCGCGACCGGCGCCTGCGCGCCGACGGCAACGCCCAGTACCGCAATCTCGCCGGCGATTTCGCCCGCTATCTTGAGGACCCCTACGTGCCCCCGGGCTTCGCCCGCGCGCCGCTGACCGACGACGTCGAGGGGGTGGTGATCGGCGGCGGTTTCGGCGGCCTGCTGGCCGCGGCGCGGCTCAAGGAGGCGGGCGTCACGGATGTGCGCGTCATCGAGAAGGGCGGGGACTTCGGCGGGACCTGGTACTGGAACCGCTATCCGGGCGCCGCATGCGATGTGGAGAGCTACATCTACCTGCCGCTACTGGAAGAGATCGGGTACGTCCCGAAGGAGAAGTACTCCCGCGCGCCGGAAATTCTCGCCCACAGCCGCGCCATCGGCGAATACTTCGGCCTCTACGACAACGCCTGCTTCCAGACCGAAGTCACCGAGTTGCGCTGGGACGAAGCCGCCGCGCGCTGGACGGTGTTCACCAACCGCGGCGACGCCATGCGCGCGCGCTTCGTCTGCATGGCCAATGGCCCGCTGCACCGGCCCAAGCTGCCGGGCATCCCGGGCGTGGAGAGCTTTGCGGGCCACTCCTTCCACACCAGCCGCTGGGACTACGACTACACCGGCGGCTCATCGGACGGCGGCCTCGACGGGCTGGCCGACAAGGTCGTGGGCATCATCGGCACCGGCGCCACGGCCGTGCAGTGCGTGCCCCATCTCGGCGCAAGCGCCAGGCGCCTCTACGTCTTCCAGCGCACGCCCTCCTCCATCGACGTGCGCAACAACCGGCCCACCGACCCCGCGTGGGCGCAGTCGCTGCAGCCTGGCTGGCAGCAGGCGCGCATGGACAATTTCAACGTGCTCGTCTCCGGCGGCTTCCAGAAGGAGGACCTCGTCGCCGACGGGTGGACCGACATCATCCGCAATCTGCTGATCATGGCCAACGCCGACCGGCGCGCCATGACGCCCGAGCAGATGGCCGAGATGGCCGAACTGGCGGACTTCCGGAAGATGGAGCAAATCCGCGCTCGCGTGGACGCCGTCGTGGCCGATCCGCGGACGGCCGAGGCGCTCAAGCCGTACTACCGGCAATTCTGCAAGCGCCCCTGCTTCCATGACGAGTATCTCGCCACGTTCAACCGGGCGAACGTGTCGCTGGTGGACACCGGCGGGCGCGGCGTCGACGCGATCACGCCGCGGGGCGTGGTGGTGGACGGCAAGGAGTACGCGCTGGACTGCCTGATCTACGCCACGGGCTTCGAAGTGGGCACCGAGTACACGCGGCGCTCTGGCTATGAGCTTTACGGCCGCGACGGCCAGTCGCTAACCGAAAAATGGAAAGGCGGCATGCGCACGCTGCACGGTCTGACCACGCGCGGATTCCCCAACTGTTTCATTTTCCAGAATGCGCAGTCGGGCTTTGCGGTGAACTTCCCCCACATGCTGAACGAGCAGGCCCGCCACGTGGCCTGGATCGTGCGCCATTGCGTGGACAGGCAGGCCCGCACCGTGGAGCCGTCCGCGGCGGGCGAGGCGCAATGGGTGGAGACGATCAAGTCCCTCGCCGTGCTGCGCCGCAAGTTCCTCGAGGAATGCACGCCGGGGTACTACAACAACGAGGGCAAGCCCGCCGAGCGCAGCGAGCAGGACGGGCCCTACGGCGCAGGGCCCATCGCCTTCGTGAAGGTGCTGGAGGCGTGGCGCGCCGCAGGCGCGCTGGACGGCATGGACGTCACGTAGCCCGCATCACCGGATGGCGATGGGATTGACCACCATCTGAACGGCGCCCTCGAACCGCGGCTGGCCGAGGACGAAGAAGAACGTCGTGGCGCCGTCTGCGGCGAGCTGGGCCGTATTGAGGCCCTCGAGAATGTAAACGCCGCGCCGCGCCAGCAGCGTCTGGTGGACGATGTACGGCTCCTCCGCCTTTTCGAACGGGATCGCCTCGAGCGCCGCCGTATCGGCGCCGATGGCCACCACGCCGAGGTCCGCGAGGTGGTTTGCGCCCTCCTTGCCGAGGCCGGGCTGGCGGGCGATGTAGCCGGCCGGATCGCTGGCGGCGATGGCGAGATAGCCTGTGTGGAAGATCACCACGTCCCCCCTGCCGATGCGCACGCGCGCGGCCGCTGCAGCCGCTTCGATCTCGGCGCGATTGAACGCCGTGCCGGGCGCCACCGGGTTCGCGCGATAGTGCTTCGTCATGTCCAGCAGCACGCCGCGCGTGGCGATGGGCGGGATGTCGTGCGTGCCGTACTTCTTCAGGCCGCCCGGCGTGACGAAGTCCTGCGCGCGGGCGCCGTTGTAGTAGCGGTGGTTGACGCCGATGTGCCCAAGCCCGTCGAGCTGCGTGCCGATCCCGAGATAGGTGGTGAGCAGATCGTCGTTGGCCGTGACCTGATTGGCGCCGATCACCGGGCCCGTGCCGTCGTTGGATTGTGTGATCGTCATCCGCGACCAGCGCGGCGGATAGGCCGGCGTGTTCGGCCCCGTGACCACGCCCAGCGCATAAACCTTCCCTTGCCGGACGAGGTCGGCGGCGGACCTGGTGGTGGCGGGAGACAGGTTGTTGGCGGCGCCGATCGTGTCGTCCGCCCCGTAGGGCGACGGATACCACTCCTGCGCGCCCGCAGTGGCGCACAACGCCATGGCGACAACCGTCGCAGCGATCAGCTTCATGGCGCCTCTCCCCGTCGTTTTCGGGACTGTGGCGCGCCTGGCCGCCGGCCACAACCCTCTCCCGTCCGCGGGAGAGGGGTATGCAGGTGGCCTCACCAGCCGCAGGTCTGCCCGCGGTTCTGTTCCTCAAGCCAGCCTTGCAGCGGCTTGAAGTAGTCGGCGACGGCGCTGGCGTCGATCTCGCGCTGGCCGGTGAAGGCTTCCAGCGCCTCCGGCCACGGGCGCGACTGGCCCATCTTCAGCATCGCATCGAACTTCGCGCCCACGGCCTTGTCGCCGTAGATCGAGCAGCGGTGCAGCGGCCCGGTCCAGCCGGCCTGCTGGCAAGCGGCGCGGTAGAACTGGAACTGCAGGATGTGGCTGAGGAAGTAGCGCATGTAGGGCACGTTGGCCGGCACGTGATACTTGGCGCCCGGATCGAACGCATCGGCGGGACGCGCGCCCCCGGGCGGTGCGATGCCCTGATACTGCGTGCGCAGTTTCCACCACGCGGCATTGTACGTCTCCGGCGTCGCCTGGCCGGAATACACCTGCCAGCGCCACTTATCGACCAGCAGGCCGAACGGCATGAACGCCACCTTGTCGAGCGCCATGCGCAGCAGCAGGGCCGTATCGGCCGACGCATCCGGCACGGTGCGCACGAGGCCGATCTGGCGCAGGTATTCCGGCGTGATCGACAGCGCGACCATGTCGCCGATGGCTTCGTGGAAGCCGTCGTTGGCGCCGTCCTTGAAGATGAAGGACTGATCCTTGTAGGCGCGCTGATAGTAGTTGTGGCCAAGCTCGTGGTGGACGGTCTGGAAATCCTCCCCGTTCACCTGCGTGCACATCTTGATGCGGATGTCTTCGCGGTTGTCGATGTTCCAGGCGGAGGCATGGCACACCACGTCGCGGCCCTGCGGACGCGTGATCATCGACCGCTGCCAGAACGTCTCCGGCAGTGGGGCGAATCCGAGGGAGCTGAAGAAGCCCTCCCCCGTCCTGACCATCTTCGTGGCGTCGTAGCGGTTGGCCACGAGGCGCTGCGTGAGATCGACGCCCTGCGTGGCGCCGCGGGGGGCGACGATGTCGTAGATGTTGCCCCATTGCTGGGCCCACATGTTGCCCAGCAGGTCGGCGCGGATCGGGCCGGTCTTGGCCTGCACCGCATCGCCGTAGCGTGCGTTGAGCCGCTGGCGCGTGTAGCAATGGACTTGCTTGTAGAGCGGCTCCACCTGGCTCCACAGACGATCGGTCTCCGCCGCGAAGGCATCGGCCGGCATGTCGTACTTCGAACGCCACAGCGCCCCCGTATCGGCATACCCAAGCTCCTTCGCGCCTTCGTTGGCGAGGGAGACGAGTTGCGCGTAATCCGCGCGCATGGGCGGCGAGATCGAGTGCCAGCCCTGCCACAGCTGCGCGAGACGCGCGGGATCGCGCGACGTGGCCATCTGCTTGCTGGCCTCCTCAAGATCGATCTTATTGCCCGCGAGGTCGAAACTGCCCGTCGCGTAGGTTTCCTCCATCTTGGTGGCGATGTCGGCCATCTGCTGGGCGGCGCCCGCGCGCGCCGGCGCCGGCAGCGTGAGACCCCGTTTCATGAGCTCCAGCTTGCGGGCCACCACGGGGTCGAGCCCGGCTGTGTCGTAGGCGGCGGCTTCCTTGGCCAGCGCGGAGGCGCGCTCCGTGATGCGCGCGTTCGCGCGCGCCGCGATCCAGTTCGTGTCGTAGGTGATGTTCGTCTGGCGCATCCAGTCGGCGCGGCCGGCCTCTTCGGCCAGCGCTTCAAGTTCGGCTTCTGCGGCGGCGACAAAGGCCGGGGCCGACGGCTTCGACGGCGCGGCCGCCGCAGCGGAGGCCGAAACGGGCGCCGCGTCGCTCCGGGCGGCGCCTTGGGTGGCGCAGGCGGCGAGGGCCACAACGGCGGCGGCGGCAAGCCAGCGCGCCTTCTTCATTGAAAGCATGAGGGTTCCTCCCGTTCGGCCGACGCGTGGCCCGTTGGGGAAGACCCTAGAAGCGCCGGGCAAGGGATTGCAAGCCGGAGCGCCCCGGCGGCAATCGGCGCCCTCTGGATCAGGCTGCGGGAACCAGCCGTTCCATCGTGGCGATCAGGCTGGGCAGGTCCACCGGCTTGGTGGCGTAGGCGTCGCAGCCGGCTTCGAGGCAGCGGGCGCGGTCGCCGTCCATGGCGTGTGCGGTGAGCGCGATGATCGGTGTTTTCGCCACCGCCGCCTGGCCGCGGATTGCGCGCGTGGCCTCAAGGCCCGACAGCACCGGCATGCTCACGTCCATCAAGACGATGTCGGGCCGCACCTCGTTGGTCATGGCGATGGCCGCCTGTCCGTCCTGCGCGGCGAACACCGCAAAGCCGCGCCGCTCCAGGCGCCTGCGCAGCATGTCGAGGTTTTCCGGATTGTCTTCGGCGATGAGCACACGCATGTCGGTCTCCTAGATTTCAAGCTTGGTTGAGGACGCCGCGGACTGCGCGATGGCGGCGTTGAGTGCATCGAACAGCACGCTGCGGTCTGCGGGCTTGGTGAAGTGCGCGACTGCGCCGCGCGCCAGAGCCTCGCGCCGGTCTCCGATTCCGGTCAGTACGATGACGGGAATCTCGGACGTGCCCGGATCGGCCTTGAGCGCCTCCAGCACATCCCAACCGGACATGTCCGGCAGGCCGATGTCGAGCACGATGGCGTCCGGCCCCAGCGCGCGTGCGGCGGCCAGCGCCTCGACGCCCGTGCGCGCCTCGCACAGCTGGAAGCGGCCCGGGGCCTGGCGACGCAGCAGGTCGCGCGCGCTCGGCTCGTCCTCGATCACCAGCAGCACGCCGCCTTCGTCGAAGCGCGCGGGCGAGACGGCCGACGTCTCCTTCGGCGCGCCGGATGCGGACTTCAGGGGAAGTTCCAGGGTGAAGCGCGAGCCCTCGCCCGGCGCGCTTTGCGCAGTGACGTCGCCGCCCATGGCGCGCGCAAGGCGGCGCGTGATCGCAAGACCAAGTCCCGTGCCGCCGAACCGGCGCGTGGTGGTGGCGTCGGCCTGCATGAACGGCTCGAACAGGCGCGCCATCTGCTCGTCGGACATGCCGATGCCCGTGTCCGACACTTCGAACGCGATCACCGGGCCTGCCACACCATCCGCGCGCACGCGCACGTCCAGCATCACTGAGCCGTCAAGCGTGAACTTCGCGGCGTTGGCGAGGAGATTGGCGAGGCACTGGCGCAGCTTGCCGGCGTCGGCCAGACCAGGCGGCAGATCCGGCATCACGTTGATGCTCAGCGTGTTCCCGTTCTTTTGGGCCGCCGGGGCGACCAGTTCGGCAGTCTCGTGCGCCAGCGCCGCGAAATCGGTTTCGGCCTCGTCGATCTCCACGCGGCCCGCCTCGATCTTCGACAGGTCGAGAATCTCGTTAATGAGGGACAGCAGCTGACGCGCGGCGGTCTGGATGCGACGGAGATCGTCCTGCCCGCTTTCGTGGGCGATGACGGCGAGTTCTTCTTCCAGCAGCTCCGCATAGCCGATGACGGCGTTGAGCGGCGTCCGCAGCTCGTGGCTCATGTTGGCGAGGAACTGAGACTTGGCGACATTGGCCTCCTCCGCAGCCGCCCTGGCGCGGGTGAGATCGTCGAACAGCGCGGCGAGCGCTTCGTCGCGTGCGCCGATTTCGGTCAACAGTCCATCGAACCGCTCTTCGAGGCTTGCGAAGTCGCTGGCGCGCGGTCCGTTGGGTACGCCTGTCTCGTGGCCCAGCCGATGCAGGAGCGCCTGGCGGTTCGCGGCGGCGGCTTCCACGCGCGCCATGGCGCGCAGGAGATTCTCATCGGCCCGCTTGCGCGCGGTGATGTCCACCGTGAGGCAGAGCAGGCGCTCCAGCCTCCCCGAGCGGCCGGTGCGCGCCTCGACGACGTTGCGCACCCAGCGCACCTCCCCGTCGGGGCGCACGATGCGGGTCTCGAAATCCTGACGCTCCGGCCGTTCAAGCATCGCGCCGAGGCGCGCGCGCACGGCGTCGCGCTCTTCGGGGTGGACCCAGCCGAAATCGTACTCCGACGGGGTGTCGGGCAAGTCGCGGCCCAGGATGTCGCGCATGCCGGGGGAGACCCAGACGGTATCGCGGGCGACGTCGGCCTCCCACACCGCGGCGTTGGCCATGGCGAGGGCGAGCGTGGCCCGTTCCGCGTTGCGTTCGCTGGCGTGCTGGGCGTCCACCAGCGCGCTCGCATCCTCGCCGACGATGATGACTCCGGCGACGGCGCCATCGCGATCGCGCCACGGGCCGACATCCCAGCGCACCCACGCACGCTTGCCGTCCGCAGGGCGGATGTAGAAGTCCTTCGCCGTGTGCGTCTTCTCGCCCGCAAGCGCCTTCCGGTAGGCTTCGCGCCAGTGCGCCGGCAGCAGCGGGATGGCCTCATGGATGGGCCGGCCCAGCAGCGCGCGCGGATCGAGCATGAAATTGCTGGTCCAGCTCTCGCTGACCCAGACGAACCGCAGGTCGCGGTCGAGGACGGCGCCTGACAGGTTCGCGCAGTCGAACAGGCGCTCCATCAGGTCGATGGCGGGCCGGTCCGCCGCAGC
>JAIYAO010000013.1 GCA_027488965.1 Alphaproteobacteria bacterium | reverse complement strand
GCCGAAGCCCTATGCCGCGACGCTGTGGTTCGGCGCGCACACGTTTCCCTATCGCGCCGTGACGCCGCCCAAGGGCGTGCAGCGGCGCATCGTGGCCTCCGACAACACCGAGATGCTGCGCAAGATCGGGCGCGACCGGAACATGATCTTCAGCACCCGCATCGATGCGGTGTACGGTCTCGTGCGGCTGATGGAGCGTGCGTCGGACGGGGCAGGGCGCCTGGCCGCGCCCACGGCGTTCCTCTACGGCGCCAAAGACCAGATCATCCCCCGCGCCTCCGCGCTCAGGGCCGCGCGCAAACTGCCGCCCACGGCGCGCACCGCGATCTACCCGGATGGTTACCATATGCTTCTCAGGGACCGGCAGGCGCAGGTGGTGTGGGCCGACATCGCGGCCTTCATCCGCGATCCTGCGGCGCCGTTTCCGTCCGGCGCCCAGCCTTTGCCGGCGCCGCAGGTGGCCGCTCGCGAAACTTTAACCGGGGGGCGCTAACGCTTTTCGGGTCCATGGCCCTGAAGCTCGCCCTCCCCACCCTCGACAAGCGCAAGATGGCGCTCGCGCAGGCGCGCTTCCGCGCCTGGTGGGACGGCGCGGCCTTCGACGAGGCCGCAGCGCTTGCCGTGATCGAGGCCGCCGCCAACGATGCAGGCGGCGTCGATGCCGAACTCTTCGCCGCGCCGCCGCCGCCGGAGGATCCCCGTCTCGACGCCCTGCAGCGGATCTGGGGCAAGGGCCGCGTCGGCCCCGGCGACGCTGCGGGCGAGGGCGCTCTGCCCGCCGCGCTCAACCTGTCGGCCACCGCCACGCTCGGCGTGTTCGGCCCGGGCCTCGCCGCGCCCGTGCTGGCGATGGCGCAGACGCACCTGGGCGAGATCCGCGTGTTCGAGTGGCGCGAGGAGACGCTGCCGTTGCTGCGCCACGGCCTCGCCGCGCTCGACAAGCGCGTGACGGTCGCCGGCGTTGATCTGGAAACCTTCACCGCCCCCGCCGAGGCATTCGACGGCGCGGTCTCGTTCGACGATTTCGTCTTCGCCGACAACATCCAGCGCGTGGCGCTGCAGATCGCGCGCGGCCTCAAGGCCAAGGGCGCCGCGCTGATCGAAACCTACTGCGCAGCACCCGGGCCCGACATCGCCGCCGCCTTCGCCTCCGCGTTCCGCGAACCGCAACTGCGCCCCCGCGCCGCACTCGCCGCGGTGCTGGAGGAGGCGGGCCTGCGTGTGGACGCCGATGAAGACGTGGCGGAAGCGCACGTGGCGCTCGCCCGCGAAGCGTTCCGCACGCTCGGCGACGCCTTGCGCGGCGAGGGCGCGCTGACCCCCGTGGCTGCGCGCGAGCTGGCGTGGGAGGTGGAGGCGTGGCGCGTGCGCGTGAAGCTCCTCCAGGCCCGCCGCATCGAGCGGCGCCGGTTCACGGTGACGAAGCGCTAGCGGCCAGTCAGTGCGGATCGAACACGAACGCGCCCCACGGCGCGATATCGCAGCCGCAAAGATCGCCCGCCTGCGGGCCCGTTCGCGGCGCGGTCAGCACCCGCCATTCATGGTCGCCCGCCGCAATCCGCACGAGGTCGAGCGCGCCCTGCGGCCGGCGGTCGAGCACCCGCACCGTATCGCCCGCGCCAAGCCGCACCGCCTCCGCGCGCACAACGACGAGCGCCGCGCCGTCGGCCCGCGATGTCGCCACCGCGCCGAACGGCGTCTCCACAGCGCCGCCGGCGGCGACGCCGGCGAAGCGGTTCACCGGTCCCAGCGCCGCCGCCGCCTCCGGCGAAGCCGGATGATCGTACACCGTGCGCGGCGGCCCCGCCTGCACCACGGCCCCCGCGCGCAGGATCACGATCTGGTCGGCGATGGTCAGCGCCTCATCGGCGTCGTGCGTCACGAAGATCGCGGTGGCCCCGATCTCGGCGATGGCGGCCAGCGTCACGTCGCGCAAATCGGCGCGCAGGCCTGGATCGAGACCGGAGAAGGGCTCGTCGAGAAGCACTGCGCGCGGCTGCGGCGCCAGCGCCCGGGCCAGCGCCACGCGCTGCTGCTCGCCACCCGACAATTCATGCGGGTAGGCGCCCGCGCGTGCGCCGAGGCCAACCCGTTCAAGCCAGCGCCGCGCCTCCGCGCGCCGCGCAATCTTGTCGGGCTGGACCAGACCGAACGATACGTTGGCTTCCGCCGTCAGATGCGGGAACAGCGCGTAGTCCTGGAACACAAGGCCCACGCGCCGCTGCTCCGTGGGCATCGCCGCGCCCGGCGCGGAAACCACTTCGCCGCCGAGCAGCACACGGCCGCCGTCCACCGGCTCCAGCCCCGCGATCATGCGCAGCAGCGTGCTCTTGCCGGAGCCCGAGGCGCCGAGCAGCACCGTCACACGCCCCGCCGGCGCCACAAGGCTCACGCCGTCCACGGCCGTCGCCGCGCCGAACATGCGCCGCACATCGTCGAGCCGCACCTCGCATCCGCTCATGGTGCATCGCCCGCACGCGCCCGCGACAGCCGCCACGACAGCAGGATAACCGGCCCAAGGCCCGCGAGCGTGATGAGCAGCGCAGGCGCCGCCGCCTGCGTGAGACGGTCGTCGGAAGCATACGCATTGGCCCGCACTGCCAGCGTCTCGAAGTCGAACGGGCGCAGCACCAGCGTGGCGGGCAGCTCCTTCAGGATGTCCACGAACACCACCAGCGCGCCGGCGATCATGCCGGGGGCGGCGATGGGCAGTTCGATCTGCAACAGGCGCCGCGCAGGCGATGCGCCCAGCGTGCGCCCTGCCTCGCCCATGTGCCGCGAAACGCGGGTGAGCCCGGCCTCGATGGGCTGCGCGCCCGCCGCTGCAAACCGCGACGCGTACACCCACAGCAGTGCGGCGATGGACAGCGCGCCGCCGAGACCGCCCACCAGCCCTGCCTCGCGCGCCGCGCCGAACAGCGCCAACGCGCCGAGCGCGGTCACGGCGCCGGGCGCAGCGTACCCGATGGCGGCCGCGCCTGCACCGATCCGCCCAGCCGGCGTGCGTGCATGCGCGGCGATCAACGCCGACAGGAGAAGCGTGAGCGCCGCGCCGACGCCGGCTAGCGCCAGCGTGCGCACCAGCGGCGCGCCCAGCGCGTCCCAGTCCCCCGGCGGGCGCAGGCTCGCCAGCCGCAGCAGCCAGCCCAGCGGCAAGAGCGCACCGAAGAAAGCGAGGCCTGCGCAGAAGAGGGTCGCGGCCCCGGCGGCGACGGGGGGCAGGGCATAGCGCGGCAACGGCCGCCAGCGTGCGCTCTCGCCGGCAAAGCCGCGCCGTCCGCGCAAGGCGCGCTCGGCCCACAGCAGCGTCAGCGCGCCGGTGAGCAGCAGCGCCGAAAGCTGCAGCGCCAGCAACGGTTCGCCGCGCGCGAACCACGCGCGGAACACGCCGGTGGTGACGGTGCTGGCGCCGAAGTAGGCGGCGGCCCCGTACTCCGCCGCGATCTCCATGCACGCAAGCGCCGCGCCCGCGGCGATCCCGGGCCACGCCATCGGCATCGCGACGGCGAAAAATGCGCGCCACGGCCGCGCGCCCAGCGCCCGCGCCGCCTCCAGCGCACACACCGACTGGCTCACGAACGCCGCCCGCGCTGCGAGATAGATGTAGGGATAGAAGCCAAGCGCATAGACGACGCCTGCGCCGAGGAGGCCGGAAAGCCGGATCGGCACAGGCCCGCCGGGCCCGGTGATGGCGCCGTAGGCGTAAGCGAGCACGTACACGGGAGCCGCCAGCGGCAGGACGAGCAGCCACTCGAACACGCCGCGTCCGGGAAACCTGCACAGCGTCACAAGCCACGCCGCCGCCGCGCCAAGGACGGTCGCTGCCGCGCCCGCGCCGATGACGAGGGCGAGCGTGCCGCCCACGGAGCGCCACACAAGGTCGGCTGCGCCTGCGTCGGCGGCGGG
>JAIYAO010000052.1 GCA_027488965.1 Alphaproteobacteria bacterium | reverse complement strand
GATCAGCACGGGATTGTTTTTCGTCCGACGGCTGAGCACTTGGATCGTGCGCCGGATTTCTTCATCGCGCCCGATGACGGGATCGAGCTTGCCCGCACGGGCCACTTCGGTGAGATCGCGGGCGTACTTCTTCAGCGCGTCGTACTGGTCCTCGGCGCCGGCGGAGTGCGCGGGCCGGCCCTTGCGCAACTCCGCGATGGCGGCCTCGACTTTCTGCGGCGTGACGCCGGCCTTCTTCAGCGCATCGCCCGCCGCATCCTTGCCGAGCGAGAGCGCAAACAGCAGGCGTTCGGCGGTGACCACGCTGTCGCCCGCCTTCGTGGCGGCCTGCTCTGCGGCATCGAGTGCGCGGGCAAGGCCCGAGCCCATGTAGAGCTTGTCGCCGCCGCCCTGCACCTTCGGCAGCGCCGTAACGGCGGCGTTGGCCTCCGCGAGTGCGCGCACGGGATCGCCGCCGCCGGCGCGGATGAGCCCGGCCGCGAGGCCTTCGCGGTCATCGAGCAGCGCCTTCAGCAGGTGCTGCGGCTCCAGCTGCTGGTGGGTCTCGCGCAGGGCGATGGTCTGCGCCGCCTGCACGAAGCCCTTGGCGCGATCGGTGAATTTCTCAAGGTCCATGATGCCTCCTGCGTGTCAGGCGCGGCCTTGCGGCCAATGACATGTCGCAAGAGGTGGTGTGATCAGAATGTCACACAAGGGGCGGACACGCCCCCACGTCATTCTCCTGCGAGAAAAGCGGGCTTGGGACTGTCGGCGAAGCCTTCCACCGGCTCCACCGCCTCGCGGCGGGGCTCACGGGGCGGGCGCGGCTCGCGCGGTTCACGCGGCTCGCGGGCCTCACGAACGGGACGTTCCACGCGATCCTCCGCCGGCGGGGGCGCGTCTTCGCGCGGCTCGCGGGGCGGACGGCGCTCTTCGCGGAAATCGCCGGCCTCGCCTTCGGCGCGGGGGCCGACATCGCCTTCCGAGCGGAAGCGGTTGCGCCGGTTGCGGCGGTTGCGGCGGAACTCGTCGCCCTCTTCGCGGGAGCCTTCGCCCTCGGCGCGCGGCTCGCGCGGCTCGCGGGGTTCACGGGGCTCGCGGGGGCCTTCATGGCGCACGTGGTCCGGCCTCGGGCCGCGATCGCGCTGGTAGGCCTGCACGGGCGGCTGATCTCCGTCCTGACCTTCACCGGCCTGGCGGTCGCCGCCGGCCTCGGCCTCCTCGCCGCTGTCGTCGCCGTAATCGTCGTCCGGCTCCTGGCCGAAGCGCTGGTCATAGCGCTGCTCGAACTGCGGCGGCGGCTGGGCGGGCTGCATGGCGCGCACGATGCGGAAGTAGTGCTCGGCGTGCTGGAGATAGCTCTCGGCCATGACGCGGTCGCCCGACGAGTTCGCGTCCCGCGCCAGCTGCAGATACTTCTCGTAGATATGGGACGCGCTGCCGCGGACCTTCATGTCCGGGCCGGTGCTCTCGAACGAGCGGTTGTTGTTCATGTGGCCGCCGCCACCTCCCCCGCCGCCGCCGCCGCCCCCACCGCCGCCCGGCTTGCGGCCGCGGCCGCGTTGGCGCTGCTGGTGGTGCTGGTGCTTCATGTTCGGTCCCATGGATGGATCCTGTTGGTTCTGGTGTGATTTTGGTGTGCGCCCGTCCCGGCGCCGACCCCTGCGGGCGGGCGGACGGGCCTTTGCAGGCGCTGTATCCGGTGCGGTGGCGACGCCCCCTGATGTTTTTAGGATCGGGGCGTCTCTTGAAGTCGCCTGACTTCCCTGGTGCGTGAACTTCCTGTTGGCGTGGGTTTGGTGACGCCGTTGCGGTGACGCGGTGTGGCCGGTCCAGGACGAAGGCCGGCGCAATGTACCGCGGCGCGCCCGCTCTCGTTCCGATCCAGCGCCCAGACCTTGTTGCCTTGGCCCTGGCTTCCTGGCCCCGCGACTGACGAACACTGCGAGGGGCCTGGGGTTCCTCCCGTCCGTCCATCCTGGCGGCCCAACTCAGGGCGCTTGGCGGCGGGAATCCACGACTGGAACCTAGCGCGGGATAGGCCACCCGCCAAACGGTTTTTCTGCGGCGGCCTCCCGCGGGCGCTTTTGGGGACCCTTCCGGCCCGCTCAGGGCCGCCGGCCGATCACCACCCGCCCGATGCCCGCCAGGTCGGGGCGCACGGCTTCGGGGTCAAGCCCGGCCGCCCGGGCGATGGCGATGACGTCCGCGTCCTGCCCCTGCCCGATCTCCAGCGCGAAGCGGCCCTGCGGGCGCAGCAGGCGGGCCACATCGGGGATGAGACGCCGGTAGGCGTCGAGACCGTCGGGGCCGCCGTCCAGGGCCAGCCGCGGCTCATGCCGGGCGACCTCCGGCGCAAGGCCCGCGATGTCGCCGGCGGCGATGTAGGGCGGGTTGGAGACGATCACGTCGAACGGCCCTTCGAGCCCTGCGCCCCAGTCCCCCGGCTGGAAGCCGGCGCGGCCGGAAAGCCCCAGCGCCTCGGCGTTCGCCCGGGCCACCGCCAGCGCCTCGGGGCTGGCGTCCACGCCCAGCCCCTCCGCCAGCGGGCGCTCCTTCAGGATGGCCAGCAGGATCGCGCCCGACCCGGTCCCCAGATCCAGCACCCGCGCGGGCTGGTCCTCGCGCAGCGCCGCCAGCGCCGCCTCCACGACGCCTTCCGTCTCCGGGCGGGGCGAAAGCACGGCGGGGGTGACTGTGAGGCTCAGGGTCCAGAAGTCCTTGGCGCCGAGGATGTAGGCCAGCGGCTCCCGCGCGGCGCGGCGCGCGGTCAGCGCATCGAGGCGTGCGCGCGCCTCTTCCGCCAGCGGGCGGTAGGGATCGGTGACGATGTCCAGCCGGGCCACGCCGGCGGCGGCCTCCAGCAGCATCCGCGCATCGAGCACCGGCGAGGGAACCCCCGCGGCCTTCAGCGCATTGCGGGTGCGGGTCCAGGCGGTGACAAGCGTATCGGCGTCGGCAGGCGGCGGGGCGTCGGGCATGGCGCCTATATAGGGGCTGGGCCGGTCTGTGAGTCGCCCCCAGCCTTGCCGGCGTTTTCGGGAGCGGCCCATGGATGACGGTAGCATGATCCCGGCCACCGCCGCGCCGGTGGCGGCCCCGGCCTCCGGGGAGCCCTCCAGCCTCACGCGCATGCGCCGCCTCGCCAACGGGCTGCTGCTGGCCATGACCCTGCTCTACATCGCCGCGCACGCCTTCGGCGGCGAGCACCCCGGCTGGGGCTATGTGCGCGCCTTCGCGGAGGCCGCCATGGTGGGCGCGCTGGCCGACTGGTTCGCGGTGACCGCCATCTTCCGCCGCCCGCTCGGCCTGCCGATCCCGCACACCGCCGTCATCCCGCGCAACCAGGCCCGCATCGCCGATGCGCTGGGCTCCTTCATCGCGGAAAACTTCCTCGCGCCCGACCTCGTGGAGAGCCGGGTGAAGACGCAGGACATGGCCATGGGCCTCGGCCAGTGGCTGGCGAGCAAGGACCAGTCCACCCGCCTCGCCGACGGCGTGGTCTCCGCCATCCCCGCCGTGCTCGACACCCTCGACGACGCCACGGTGGCGGAGTTCCTGCGCCGCCAGACGTCGACGCACTTCATCACCGCGCAACTGGCGCCCGCACTCGGCAACATGATCGAGGCGCTCGCAGCCCAGGGCCGCCACCAGGCGCTGCTGGACGCGGCGCTGGAGGAAGGCTGGAAGTGGTTGGAGCAGAACCACGAGCAGATCCGCGCCAAGGTGCGCGGGCGCACCAACTGGCTGTGGCGCTTCCTCACCGTCGATGCGCAGGCGTCCGATGCGATGATCGGCGCCATCGAGGACCTGCTCACCGAGGCCGCCCGCGATCCCAACCATCCGCTGCGCACCCGCGTGAACGAGATCGTGGCGCGCTTCGCCGATGACCTGAAAAACGATCCCGTGCTGCATGGCCGCGTGGAGACGTGGATGGGCGAAGTGCTCACCCACCCCGCCGTCTCGCAGGCGATCGATGCGGCGTGGGCGCAGATCAAGGACAGCCTGCGGGCCGACATCCAGTCCCCCGACTCGCACCTGCGGGCGTGGGTGGCGAGCGGCCTGCAGCGCTTCGGCGAGGGGCTGACGGAGGACGCCGTGGTGCGCGATGCGCTGAACGAGCGCCTGCGCAGCCTGATCGTGGATCTCGCCGCCCGTCACGGCTCCGATGTGTCGCGGCTGGTGTCGGAAACCATCCGCAGCTGGGATTCCGCCACCGTGGTGCAGAAGCTCGAGCAGAACGTGGGCCGCGATCTGCAGTTCATCCGCCTGAACGGCACCATCATCGGCGGGCTTGTGGGCCTGATCCTCCACGCCGGCGCGCGCGGGCTGGAGATGCTGGGAGGCTGAGGCCGCGCGCGGGCGCCGCGAGCACGCGGTTGTTTTTCCTTCTCCCTCGCGAGGGGGAGAAGGTGGCCGAAGGCCGGATGAGGGGGCGTCCTGCAGGATGAAGCGCCGCCACCGCCACCGCGCCCCATCCTGCACCACGCCCCCCTCACCCTGCGTGCTCCCGCACGCTGTCCCTCTCCCCCTCGCGGGGGCGAGGGGATGCAGAACAGTGTACAAACAGCATGCAGACGATGGTCAAACCGCACGCAGACGGTGTGCAGATTTGTACAGCGTGGACAAACGCGGCCATCGTCCGGCTCTCTCCTCCCCCTGCAAGGGGGAGGTCGGGAGGGGGTAGGCGGCGCAGCGCGGCGTGCTTGCGCTGAACGCGCGATCTGTCCTGCACCATCAAGCGCTGCGCGGCGCACCCCCACCCGACCTCCCCCTTGCAGGGGGAGGAGTCTTCGCCTCACGTCGCAACATGATGAGTGCGAGAGCGTCATTCACACACACGCCTCTGAAGCACCCACACTCAAGTGTGTGTCACCCGTTCATAGTTGGTGATCCTAATGGTGACTGTCCCCGTTTCCCCACCCCATCCCCCAACTCAAAAGCGCGCCGCCAAAACTCTACAAACGTTCAACATTATCCAGGCAGTCTGCAAACTGCCGCAGCCAGACGTCCTTCGGTGACTTTTGGAAAATTAGGCATTGAGCCGCTACCGGATTACCAGTTTCGTCGTAGAATACTTCTCCTGACACACCCATCCCTGCTACTGCCGGGCGGCCGAAGCTACGAACAAAATAGACACCCCTATCGAGGGGCTGAATTTGCATCGCGGCGCGCTCTACCGCACCAGTAGGAAAGTAAGGAAAGAGATCAACCTCGACTTCGTCAGGCAGGCATCCCGATATTTCACATCCCGCAATCGCGTCGAGAGCCGTTCCTGCGCCAAACTCAAATATGTATATCGGGAACCCGTCACAGTCTTGGAAGTGATGTCGGAGCAACACGTTTCGGCGCTCTTTAGAGTATAGAACACTGATACCTGTAGCGTCGCCACGTTCCAAATAAACGCACAAAGACTTCACAGATTGCGGTAGCTCGTGGAGCATTATTTTTCGAGATTGCATACTCCAGCGTCGTCCTTCGGGAGCAACAATAAGTGGGTCTGATTCCAAAGCACGTGAGCCTGCCAAAGTAGCAACCTTCGACCCGCACGAAATGATGGCAAGCACGCTGGCTAAGAACGAAATTCCTAATCTGAACGGGCCGCTCACCGCTCCCTCCCCGCTTCTCGCGTCGCGCGCGCAATCGGTGACAGCACATAGTCGATCACGCGGCGCCGTCCGGTGATGATCTCCACCTGCGCGGACATGCCGGGCGACAGCAGCGTGCGTGCCGCGCTTTCGCGCGCATCCTCACGGTCCGGATCACGTTGGCCCACCACAGCCTCCCTGCCTGACCCAGCGGTAGATCGAAGGTGACACACACGAAACGTGTGTGTCACCCGCAAGACCGTCGCCCTCACCCCTCCAGCGCCGCGAGCTTCCGCGCCTGGTCCTCCGCCAGCAACGCCTCGATCACGTCTTCAAGCGCATTGCCGGCGATCACTTCCGGCAGGTTGTAGAGCGTCAGGTTGATGCGGTGGTCGGTGACGCGGCCTTGCGGGAAGTTGTAGGTGCGGATGCGTTCGCTGCGATCGCCGGAGCCCACCTGCTCGGCGCGGTCGGCGGCGCGTTCCTTGTCGAGTTTCTCGCGCTGCATGTCGTGCAGGCGCACGGCGAGCACCTTCATGGCGCGTGCGCGGTTCTGGTGCTGGGACTTCTCGCTCGACGTCACGACGATGCCGGTGGGCAGGTGCGTGATGCGCACGGCGCTGTCGGTCTTGTTGACGTGCTGGCCGCCGGCGCCGGAGGAGCGGTAGGTGTCGATGCGCAGGTCCTGGTCGCGGATCTCGATGTCGACGGTCTCCACCTCCGGCAGCACGGCGACGGTGGCCGCACTCGTGTGGATGCGCCCCTGCGCTTCGGTCTCGGGCACGCGCTGCACGCGGTGGACGCCGCTCTCGAAGCGCAGCCGCCCGAACACGCCTTCGCCGGTGATGGTCGCCACGATCTCGCGGTAGCCGCCGTGATCGCTCTCGCTCAGGTCCTCGACCTCGACCTTCCAGCCCTTCAGCTGCGCGTAGCGCGCATACATCTTGAACAGGTCGCCCGCGAACAGCGCGGCCTCCTCCCCGCCCGTGCCGGCGCGGATTTCGAGAATGGCCGAGGCCTTCTCCGCCTCGTCCTTCGGCAGGAGCATCAATTGCGCGGCGCGCTCCAGCTCGGGCAGACGCGTCTTTAGCGCGACCAGTTCTTCCTTCGCCATCGCGCCCATCTCGGGATCGGCGGCGAGCGCCTCCAGGTCGGCGGCCTCGCGGCGCGCATCCGACAGCGTGCGGATCGCCGCCGCCACGGGCTCCAGCTCCGACCGCTCCTTCGAGAGCTTGATGATCTCGGTGGAGTCCATGGTCGCGCCGAGGCGCGCCTCGATCGCGTCGAAGCGGTCGAGCACCTGGGCGAGGCGGGTATCGGAGAGGGAGGGCATGGGCGGCGTGCTTAGCGCGTCGGCGGCGAAAATGACAATGCGCCCAGCGCGCAGGCGATCACGCCCGCCGCGATCAGCAGGGCGCCGGCGATCTGGCGGGCCGTGAGGCGTTCGCGGAAGAGGCCGCGGCTGGCGATGGCCGCGAACGGCATGTCCACCACCGCCACCACGCGCACCAGCGCCGCAGGCGCCAGCGACAGCGCGGTGAACGCGCACGCCGACGCCGCCCACCCGCAAAACCCCGCGCCGAGCGACACCCGCCAAGCGCCCACCGCCGCCCGCAGCGCGCGCCGGTCCGTGATCGCGAGAAAACCGCCGAGCGCCGCCGACTGCAGCGCCTGCACGAACACCAGCGTCGCCGCCGCGGCGAACACCGGATGCGCGCCGGCGATGGTGTGGGACGCCTCGCGGAAGGCGTTGCCCGAGAGCCCGAACGCCGCCCCCGCCATCAGCCCGTAGCGCGCCGCCGACCAGTCGCGCAGGCCATCGGCGCCGGCCGCGGGCCACGACATCACCAGCAGCCCTGCCGTGGTCACCGCCACACCCGCGATGGCGAGCGGCCCCAGCGCATCGCCGAAGAAGAAGCCCACTGTGGCGGTGATCGGCAGCGCCACCTGCTGGAAGAAGGCGCCGACGGCGAAGTTGGATTGGCGCATGGCCAGCAGCAGCGCCGCCGTGGCGAGGATCTGCGCGAGTGCGCCCACGGCCGCGAACGCCACGAAGCGGCCGGTCTCGATCCCGCCCGCCGCCCCGCCCCAGATGAGGAACGTCACCCACAGCCACGCCAGCGCGAACGGCAGCCCGAACAGGAAGCGCACCAGCGTCGCCCCCCACGGCCCCGCATCGCCGACGAGCGTCCGTTGCAGCGCATTGCGCGCCGTCTGGAACGCCGCGCCCACGACGACGATGGGAATCCAGATGAGCGGATGCATGGGCGGGCTCTAGGGGCATTTGCGCCGGTTGGCGACCGGGCGCGCCGCTCCGTCGGGCGCCTCAGGCCGGAGGCCGTAAGGCGCCACCTTCACCGCCTGCCATGAACCATGGTGCGGCCGCGCGATGCGGCTCAGCACCGGCCATGTCCGCCTGCCGGATTTCTGCTTTGGGCGAGACCGGATCGCTGGCATCATCGGCGACCCCGGAGCATGCACGCCGTCAGCGCGCCATGCCGGCCCCGGCGGCCACGACGTGCCTGCCGTCACGAGAGGAGTGCGACGATGCCGAACACCGATGCAGCGAGGGCCGGCCTGGAACAGCAACTCGCGGACCTCAAGGCGCGGCAGAAGCGGATCTCCGCGGAGCTCGCAGAACCCCTCAACCGCGACCTGTCCGAGCAGGCGGTGGAACTGGAGGACGACGAGTCCCTGGAAGGACAGGCCGCGTTGATCGGCCGCGAGATCGCCTCCGTGCACCGGGCGCTGCTGCGCATCGAAAACGGCAGTTACGGAGACTGCGTGCGCTGCGGCCATCGGATCGCGCCCAAGCGCCTCGCGGCGCGGCCGGAAGCCGCGCTCTGCATCGCCTGCGCCAACAGCGAGCGGTAACCCGAACAGAAGGCGCGGGCGATCGGGGGCGCGGGCGATGGGTGAGGCGCTGCTGCGTAGGGTGCATGAGGCCGAAGGCCGTAAGGCGCCACCTTCACCGCCTGTCATGAACCATGGTGCATGACGCGCTGCGCGCTCATGCACCCTACGGACCAAAGGGCGGCGACGTGCGTCAGTGTCAGCTTCTGGCCCATTCTAGCCGGTCGATCCCGAGGTGCCGCAGGTCTGCACTGAGCCGTTGTGCGCTAACTTTTCTTAGCCAAGCCGGCTTTCTTTGCGAGTTCGTCCAGCTCATCCACCATGGCCTGGTCTACCGTGGCGCGCCCAGAGCGCCGCGTGGCGCGCTCGTGCTTCACCGCAACTTTGAGGTACTCCGCTTTCTTCGCGTCGAATTCTCTCGCTTCCAAGACTGCCTCTACCGCGCGATTCATGTCGCGTTGCAGATACCGCGGAAACTCTGCCAGTTTCGATTCCGGTAGGTGACCAAGCGCGTCTTCGAAGGCGCTTCGGGCTCTTCTGTAGTGGGCATTAAAGGCTGCAACGAGTTCGGGATTGGCCTTCGATGCCGCTGCCGCAGTATCGGCGACCTCGCTCGCCGCATCGTCGGCACCTTGCGCCGCTGAGGCCGCTTGATCGGCCGCCTCCTTGGCGTCCTTTGTCGCTTGCTGAAGTGTTACCGTAAGTTTTTCAATGAGGCCCACAGTCTTGGGCAGATCTTGCAGAAACTCCTTAAGTTCTAGCAGCTGTCTAACTAAGCCCGCCCCTCCAAATACCAAAACTACGATAAGGGGCATTCCCAAGAGGACGAATGTCAGTGGCCAAGTAGTCCACTGAAGGACGTCGTTGGTCATTCCCGCTTGGTTCAATATGTAGAGCAAACCGACTGCGCATGCTGCCACCCAAGCGACAAGCAGAACGAAGCCAACTAAGGCTAGCCCCCAGCGAAAGTCTCGATCCCGACTTGCAGGAACGGAGGCATCCGATTTCGTTTTCATTGGGCGGCCAACTTCTGATTGTCCCAAGCGTGATCTCCGACACTGTGAAGATCATCCCCGTGTTCCGGTGAGAATTTGACCAGATCTCGCAATAGTCAACAGCGCCCGAGGCGAGGCCACCAGCGGTTGGCTACTTTCGGCGAAAAACAGACGCTCCGGTTCTCAGTTTTAGAACACCGTCATTCCGGACGCGCCGGAGGCGCGATCCGGAACCCAGGGGACTGGGCGCGGCAGGCCGCTTGAACGCCTGGGTTC
>JAIYAO010000123.1 GCA_027488965.1 Alphaproteobacteria bacterium | reverse complement strand
GTTCGCCATCGTGCGGCGGCTGGGGCGACTACTGCGTTATGTGGTGCTGATCCTCGCGCTTGAGTCGCCGGCTGTATGTGCGCGGCGCAGCGCGACGCGGACATCGCCGACGCCGCCGCCGACGCACACGCGCGCGCCGCGGTTTGTACTGACGACGCCCTGCACCGTCTCCCACGGCGCACCGCAACCGGCGCAGCTTGCGCAGGCGCCGCGCCCGCGGGCTGCGACGCTTGCCCGACGCATCGAGGCGCTGACCCACGCACTGCGTCACACGGGACCATTGGTGCGTCGCCTCGTACGGCGGCTTGCGGACTCGCGCATCGTGCTGCGCTGGCGGCCGCCGAAGCGACCGCCGCGGCTGCGCGCTTTCTGGGAGGAATTGGTCGCGGCCTACGCACACGCCGCCTGGAGCCTGCGCCGGAAGCGCGGGAATTCAAGTTGAGGACGGCCGCAGCGCCTGCCCGCTTGACCGCGCGCGCGGACCGCGACGCGTGCGCGCAACGTAGCGCCGGTCCGGAGAGCGGCGCTCCGAGAGCCCTAGCCGCTCAGCTTGCGGCACAGATCGTCGAGCTGTTCCAGCGTGCGGTAGCTGATCTCCAGCTTGCCGCCCGCTTCGCCCTTGTGCGTGATCGTCACCGCAAGGCCGAGCGCCGTGGCGATCTGCGCTTCCAGCGCGCGGGTGTCGGCGTCCTTCTCGGCGCCGCCTGTACGCACGCGGGGGCCGTGCTTGTCTTCCTTGGCCTGCGACGCGAGCCGCTCCACCTCGCGCACGTTGAGCGCCTGCGCGATCGCCATGCGTGCAAGCTCGACGGGGTTCGGCGCGGCGAGGATCGCGCGCGCGTGGCCGGCCGTGAGCCGGCCGTCGCGGACCATGTCCTGGATCTCGTTCGGCAAACCCAGCAGGCGCAGCATGTTGGCGATGTGCGGCCGGCTCTTGCCGACCACTTCGGCGATCTCCTGCTGCGTGCGCCCGAAGCGTTCGATCAGCGCCTGGTAGCCCTGCGCCTCTTCGAGCGGGTTGAGGTCCGCACGCTGGACGTTCTCGATGATGCCGATTTCCAGCACCTCGACTTCGTCGAAGTCCTGCACGACCGCGGGGATCTGGTGCAGGCCGGCGCGTTGCGAAGCGCGCCAGCGGCGTTCGCCGGCGACGATCTCGTAGCGGTCCGGCGCGCCGGGCGCGGGGCGCAGCAGGATCGGCTGCAGCACGCCGCGGGCGCGGATGGAATCCGAAAGCTCGGCGAGGTCGGCTTCGTCGAAGCGCTTGCGCGGCTGGTTCGGGTTGCGCTGGATGAGATCGATGGGGATCATCCTCGCCACCACCGTGGGCGGCAGCGCCGCGGTGTCGGGCGTCACCGTCACGGGCGGCAGCGCGGCGGCGGGCGCCTGGGGCTGCGGCGCGGCGGGCGTGGGGAACGGCGTCACCACCGTGCTTGCGGCCGGCGCGGGCGGCGTATGGTTAACGGGCGGCGTGTAGCCCGTGGTGGCGACAGGCGTGAACGGCGTTGCGGGCGCATAGGGATTGACCGCAGCGGACGCAGGCTCGGGCGGGCGCGGCTCCTTCGGGGCTTCGCGCGGGGGCTGTCCGAACGCCGTGCCCATGGGCTCGCCGAGCAGCGCCGACAGTCCCCTCCCCAAGCCTCTGGGCCGATCGTTCATCTAAGCTTCCTCCTCACGCCGCCGCGGCCACCCCCTCGCGGGCCAGCAACTCCCGCGCGAGCGCGAGGTAAGCCTGACTGCCGGGGGCCTTTATGTCGTAGATGATCGCGGGCATGCCGTGCGACGGCGCCTCGCTGAGCCGCACGTTGCGCGGGATGATGGTGTCGTAGACCTTGTCGCCCAGGTGCATGCGCACGTCGGCGGCGACCTGGTCTGAAAGGCTCGTGCGCTTGTCGTGCATGGTCAGCACGATGCCCTGGATCTCGAGCGTGGGGTTCAGGTTGCGGCGGACGAGCTCGATGGTGTCGAGCAGCTGCTTGAGGCCTTCCAGCGCGAAGAACTCGCACTGCAGCGGCACCAGCACGGCATCGGACGCCGTCAGCGCATTCACCGTCAGCACGTTGAGCGACGGCGGGCAGTCCACCAGCAGGTAGTCGTACTGGCCCACGACGCGGATCGCAGCGAGCGCATCGCGCATCCGGAACTGCGGCCGGTCCGACTGCATCAGCTCGGTCTCGAGGCCCGAGAGATCGCGGGAGCCGGCGACGATGAATAGGTTCGGCACCAGCGTCTGCATCACCGCATCCTCGAAGCGGCAGGCGCCGACGAGGACATCGTAGGTGGAGCGCGTGCGGTCCTCGGGGCGGATGTCGAGCCCGGTCGCGGCGTTGCCCTGCGGATCGATATCGAAGATCACCACCTTCTTGCCGGTGGCGGCAAGCGCGGTGCCGAGGTTGATCGCAGTCGTCGTCTTGCCCACGCCGCCCTTCTGGTTGGCGATGGCGAAGATCTTGAGCGCGTCACTGCCCCGGGTCTGGCTCGCTTGTGCCGGCACGCGTTGCTCCTTCGATCCGCAGGATGCGCCCGGAAGCGTTGCTCCGGCTCGGGAGCGCCTCCACCTTCAGGGTCCATCCGAGCTCCGCGGCGGCTTCGATCTCGGCGCGAAACTCCGCGCCTTTCAGGAACAATCCCACAGCGCCGCGGTCGAGAATCGGCTTCGCAGCTTTGGCGATTCGCGGCAAGGGCGCGAACGCCCGGGCGGTCGCCACGTCGTACACCACAGGCAGCGGTGCGACGTCGTCGATGGACGCCTCGACGACCTCCGCCGGCGCGCCCGTCTCGCGGATGGCCTCGCGCAGGAACGCAACCTTCTTCGCGTTGGTTTCCACCAGGGTCACGCGGGCCCCCGGCGCGTCCGCCAGGATGCAGGCGACCACAAGTCCAGGGAACCCCGCCCCCGAGCCCATGTCGATCCAGCGCAGGGCGCCGGGCGCCAGCTCCACGAGCTGTCCGCAATCGAGGGCGTGCCGGCGCCAGTAGTCCTCCAGCTCCCGGGGGCCGATCAGGTTTATCCGCTTCGACCAGGCCTCCAGCAGCGCGCGATGGGTTTCCAGGCGTTCACAGGTTTCCCGTGGAACGCCGAGGTCGCGTTGCAGGTCCGCGGGGCCGTAGCTCACCGTCGCTTCTTCACGTGGGCCAGCAGCGCGGTGAGCGCCCCGGGCGTCACGCCCTCGATGCGGCCGGCCTGGCCAAGCGTGACCGGGCGCGCTTCGGCGAGCTTGCCGCGAACTTCGTGGGAAAGGCCGCCCACGGCGGCGTAATCGAGATCGGCCGGCAACTGCAGCGCCTCGTCGCGGCGGAAGGCGAGCACGTCAGCCTCCTGCCGCTCGAGATAGCCCGCGTAGAGCGCATCGATCTCCAGCTGCTCGCGCACCGGCGCCGACAGCGCGCCGAGCTGGGGCCAGATGGCGGCGAGGTCGTCGAACGACACCGACGGATAGCCCAGCAGGTCGAGCGCGGTCCGGCGCTGGCCGTCCTGGTTCACCTTCAGCCCGCGGTCGCCCGCCTCCTTGGGGGTCAGCGAAAGCGAACGCGCGGCGGCGCGCGCCTCGTCAAGCTCGGCCACCTTGTCGGCGAAGCGGGCCGTCCGCGCCGCCCCTACGCAGCCCAGCGCGAGCCCGCGCGGGGTCAGCCGCTGGTCTGCGTTGTCGGCGCGGAGCTGCAGGCGGTACTCGGCCCGGCTGGTGAACATGCGGTACGGTTCCGAGACGCCCCGGGTGACGAGGTCGTCCACGAGGACGCCGAGGTACCCCTCCGCCCGCGTGAAGATGACTGCGGCCCCGCCCCCAGCAGCGACGGCTGCGTTGAGCCCGGCGATGAGCCCCTGGGCGGCGGCCTCCTCGTAGCCGGTGGTGCCGTTTATCTGCCCCGCCAAGTAAAGCCCCGGCAGGCGTTTGGCCTCCAGCGTGGGCAGCAGTTCGCGCGGATCGACGTAGTCGTACTCGATGGCGTAGGCCCAACGTTTCACGCGCACGCGCTCAAGCCCCGGAATCGTCCGGATGAACCGCTCCTGCACGTCGGCCGGCAGCGAGGTGGAGATGCCGTTCGGATAGACGGTGTCGTCGTCCAGCCCCTCCGGCTCCAGGAAGATCTGGTGCTGGGCCTTGTCGGCGAAACGGACAACCTTGTCCTCGATGGACGGGCAGTAGCGCGGACCGCGCCCGGCGATGGCCCCCGAATAGACCGCCGACTGCGCGAGGTTCCCCTCGATGATCCGGTGGGTCTCGGGGTTGGTGTAGGTGACGCCACAGGCGATCTGGCGGTTCGTGATCGCGTCCGTCAGAAAGGAAAACGGGCTGGGGACGTCATCGCCTGCCTGCATCTCGAGGCTGGCCCAGTCGATGGTGGTCCCGTCGAGCCGCGCCGGCGTGCCGGTCTTGAGCCGGCCCATCCGGAAGCCCTGGCCGTAGAGCCGGTCCGACAGGCCGACCGCCGGCTTGTCGCCCCAGCGGCCCGCGGGGATGCGCTCGGCGCCGAGGTGGATCACGCCCTTCAGGAAGGTGCCCGTGGTCAGCACCACCCGCGGCGCCCGGTATGCGCGGCCCGACGCGCCCACGACGCCCGCGATGGCGCCGTCCTCGACCACCAGATCCTCAACCGCATCCTCGGCGATCTCGAGGTTCGGCTGGGCGGCCAGCGCCGCCTGCATCGCCGCCTTGTAGAGCGCCCGGTCGGACTGGGCGCGCGGGCCGCGGACGGCGGGGCCCTTGGAGCGGTTCAGCAGCCGGAACTGGATGCCGGCGGCGTCCGCCACCCGGCCCATGACCCCGTCGAGCGCATCGATCTCCCGGACCAGGTGACCCTTGCCGAGCCCGCCGATGGCCGGGTTGCAGGACATCTCGCCGATGGTGTCGCGCCGATGGGTCAGCAGCAGGGTGCGCGCGCCCATCCGCGCTGCGGCGGCCGCAGCCTCGCAGCCGGCGTGGCCGCCGCCGATCACGATCACGTCGTGGGTGGAATCGGGTCCGTCGCCCGGGGCGGCCATGGGCTTGCGTCAGCTGTGCTTGAAGGGAGGGCGTCTTACGTCAAACCGCGCGCGCCGTCGAGTTTGGGTGGCGGCGGATGTTCCACGCGAAACAACTTCCCCTGTGTTTACCTAGGCGGGCCGTTCCGTGATCGCCAAGGCAGCGCCATGCTGAATGCGCAAGGCGCTGTGCGCGGTGTTCCACGCGAAACAGGTTGCCCAAAGATTTCCGGGTACAACCGCCTTCAGGCACGGAGGATTTGCAGATGGGCGGCGACGTCGACTACGAGGCCCGCGGCCAGGGCTATGGCCTTGTCCGCCGGGCCGACCCGCGCATCGCCGCCCGCATCCACGCGGCGTTGGGCGACGCCCGCACGGTGCTGAACGTGGGCGCAGGCGCGGGGTCCTATGAACCCGTCGACCGGCGGGTGATCGCCGTCGAACCTTCCGCCGCCATGCGGGCGCAGCGGCCCCCCGGCGCCGCGCCGACCGTGGCAGGCGTGGCCGAGGCGTTGCCGCTGGGCGACCAGTCCGTGGACGCCGCCATGGCGACGGTCACCGTCCACCAATGGCCCGACCTGCCGAAGGGGCTCGCGGAACTGCGGCGAGTCGCCCGCGGCCCCATCGTGATCCTGACCGCCGACCCCGACGCCGTGGGCGGCGCGTGGTTCTCCGCCTACCAGGCGGAACGGGTGGCCGTGGAGCGCCGGCGCATGCCGCCGATCGCGGCGCTGGTCGCCGGATTGTCTGAGGGCTGGGATGGGCCGGTCGATGTGGAGACGGTTCCGGTCCCGCTCGACTGCACGGATGGTTTCGCCGAGGCGTTCTATGGCCGGCCGGAGCGGATGATCGACCCCGCCGTGCGGGCGGCGCAGTCCAGCTGGGGATTTCTGGCGCCGGGCGCGGAGGCGCGGTCCGTGGCGGCGTTGTCCGCCGATCTGGCCAGCGGCGCGTGGGACCGGCGCTGGGGCCACCTGCGGACGCAGCCGACCTTCGATGGCGGGTTGCGCCTGGTGATCCGCCGGGGCCGGTGAACCGCTTAACGCGCCTCAACTTGTTTCGCGTGGAACACCGCTGAATTTGCTCGGGTTTCCTGCGCCTATTTGCCGATGCAGAAGCGGGCGAAGATCTCGCCCAGCACGTCCTCCACATCGATCCGCCCGGTCAGCCGGCCGAGGGCGCGGGCGGCGAGGCGGATGTCCTCGGCGGCCATCTCGGGGGCGGGCGCCGTGGCGGCCTGGCGCAGGGCGAGCAAAGCGGCGCCCACCGCTTCGCGGTGGCGCGCGCGGGTGAGCGCGGGGGTCTCGCTGACGGCGAGGTCGGCGGCGACGCGGGCCGCCAGAAGGCTCTCCAGCGACGCCAGTCCTTCGCCCGTGCGCACGGACAGCGACAGCGTGGCGAGGCCGGCCGGTAACCCTAACGGATCCCCATCGCCGCCGAGGTCGGCCTTGGAGCGGACCAGCACGTCGCCGTCGCGGAGCGCGGCCACGAGGGCCGCGTCCGCCGGCGCGCCGGTCTCGACGACCCCCAGGCGAAGGTCGGCGGCCTCCGCGCGCTCCAGCGCCCGGCGCACGCCTTCGCTCTCGATGGCGTCGCGCGCTTCCCGCAGGCCGGCGGTGTCGGCGACCCAAACCGGGAAGCCCGCCAGCACAAGCCGCAACTCCACCACGTCCCGCGTGGTGCCGGGGACGTCCGAAACGATGGCGGCGTCGCGCCCAGCCAGGGCGTTGAGCAGGCTGGACTTTCCGGCGTTGGGCGCGCCGACGATGGCGATGCGGTAGCCGTCCCGGACCCGCTCGCCACGGCGCCCGTCGGCCAGGTGCGCGGCCATGGCGTCGATGAGACGCGCCACGATCGGGGCGGCGCGTGAGGCCACGCCCTCGGGCAGGTCCTCGTCGGGAAAGTCGATCTCGGCTTCCAGCAGCGCCAGCGCCTGGAGGAGGTCGGCGCGCCACCCGTCGTAGAGGCGGGCGAGGCCGCCTTCCATCTGCCGCAGCGCCTGAAGGCGCTGGCCTTCGGTCTCGGCGTCCACGAGATCGGCCAAGGCTTCGGCGGCGGTGAGATCGAGCTTGCCGTTGTCGAAGGCGCGGCGGGTGAACTCGCCGGGGGCGGCGAGGCGCAGGCCCAGCGCGGTGAGTGCCGCGGCGACCGCGGCCACCACCGCAGCGCCGCCGTGGAGATGGAGTTCCGCCACGTCTTCGCCGGTGAAGCTGGCGGGGGCCGGGAACCAGAGGACGAGCGCATCGTCGAGGGCCGCGCCCGCGGCGTCACGGAGCCGGCGCAGGGCCGCCCAGCGCGGCGGCGGCAGGCGGCCGGCAAGCGCCGAAAGCGCCGCGCCCGCGCTCGGCCCGGAAAGACGGATGACCGCGACGCCGGCCCGCCCCGCGCCGCTGGCGAGGGCGAAGATCGTCGCGGCCGGCGCCATGGCCGCCTATTCGCTCCGGCCGCCGGAGGACGGGGACATCATCTTCAGGAACGCATCCTGCGCCTGGCCGCCGAACGCCATCCAAGACTTCATCATCGCCTCGGGCGCCATGAGCCGGAGGTTCTCCTGGGCGCGGCTGGTCATCTCCGCCACGAGCATTTCATTGAGCGGCGACACGTCCGGCAGGCCCACGAAGCGGCGGGCTTCTTCCGGCGTGCATTCCATATTCACGGTCATCTTCATGGGACCCTCGACGAGGTTCTGGAGGAACGAAGCAGTTTGCGTCGGCGATTATAGACCCGCGTCGGCCCAGCCCGTAAGACACCGCAACTTTCAGGGAGTTTCCGCACCATGGCAGACCGTTGGGTTCAGATCGACGCCGAGGCCGGCGCGTTCAAGGCCTTCGTGGCCGCGCCGGCGGGGCCGCCGCGGGGCGCCGTGGTGGTGATCCAGGAGATCTTCGGCGTGAACGAGGGCGTGCGTGGCAAGTGCGCGTGGCTGGCGAAGGAAGGCTACCTCGCCATCGCGCCGGACCTGTTCTGGCGTCAGGAACCGGGCGTGGAGCTGACCGACAAGACGGAAGGCGAGTGGAAGCGCGCCTTCGCGCTCATGAACGGGTTCAACCAGAATCTGGGCGTCGCGGACATCCAGCGCACCATCGACTATGCGCGCACCGGCGAGGGTCAGGCGAAGGTCGGCGCCGTGGGCTACTGCCTCGGCGGGCTGCTCGCGTACCTTACGGCGTGCAAGACCAGCGTGGATGCGGCGGTGGGCTACTACGGCGTGTCCATCGACCAGAAGCTCGGCGACGCCGCCGACCTCTCGACGCCGCTGATGCTGCACATCGCGGGCAAGGACCAGTTCGTGCCCAAGGCCGCGCAGGACGCCGTGATCGCCGGCCTCGGCGCCAAGCCGAACGTGACGTTGCACAGCTACGCCGAACAGGACCACGCGTTCACCCGCGTGGGCGGCGCGCACTACGATGCGCATGCCGCAGAGCTTGCCGATGCGCGCACCGTCGCGTTCTTCCGGCAGCACATCGGATGAGGCGGGCGCTTGTGGCGTGCGCGGCGCTGTTGCTGGGCGCGTGTGAAACCGTGCCGGCGCTGCCGGAGTTCCGGGACCGCACGCCCGCAGACCTCGGCGCGTTCTTCGACTGCGTGCGGGAAAGATCGCTGACGGTCATCGCCGCGCACCGCGGCGGCGACCAGCCGGCGGAGAACGCCATCGAGACGTTCGAGCGCACCGTTGGCGGCGCGCCGGGCCCGGTGTTCCTGGAGGTGGATGTGCGCCGCACGCGCGATGGCGTCCTTGTGCTGATGCACGACGAGACGCTGGACCGCACCACGACAGGCGCAGGCCCCGTGGCGAACATCGATCTCGCGGCATTCCGCGGCCTCCAGCTGAAGGACGAGGGCGGCCGCGTGTTGCCCGGTCGGCCGCCCACGCTTGAGCGGGCGCTGGACTGGGCGCGCAACAAGGCGGTGCTCGAACTCGACGTGAAGCGCGGCACGCCGTTTCCGGACGTGGTCGCCGCCGTGCGCGCCGCAAAGGCGGAGAACCGCACGCTGATCATCGTCTACAACACCGAGGATGCGCTGACGGTGCATCGCCTTGCGCCGGATCTCGTGCTGTCTGTGCCTGCCGCATCGGTGGCGGAGCTTGAGGCGATGTCGGGCACGAAGGTGGACATGACGCGCCTGACCGCCTGGACGGGCACGAAGGAGCCGGACTCCGCGCTCAACATAGCGCTGTCGCAGAAGGGCGTGGAGGTGGCTTTCGGCACGCTGGGCAATCCGGCGACCAGCTGGGACGGCCGCTTCGCCCGCGAGGGCGATGCGGGCTACACGGCGTTCGCCGACACCGGCCTCCATCTCATCTCCACCGACAGGCCGCTTGAGGCCATGCGGGCGATCGACGATGCCGACGGCCCGGGCGCGCCCGCCAACGCCTGTCTTTCCGCGCGGAGCGCCCGATGAAAGCTGTCCGCATAACGAGCACCGGCGGCCCCGATGTGATCCGCGTGGAGGACGTTGCGTCGCCGAAAGCGGGGCCCGGCGAGATCGTGATCCGCGCCGCCGCCATCGGCGTGAACTTCATCGACACCTATCACCGGAGCGGCCTCTATCCCGTGCCGACATCCACCGGGCTTGGCCTGGAAGCTGCGGGGATCGTTGAGGAAACCGGCGAGGGCGTGACGCGCTTCAAGGCCGGCGACATGGCGGGGTTCTGTTCGGGGCCCATCGGCGCCTACGCGGAAGCGCACGTGGTGCCCGCAGCGCGCGCCGTGAAGATTCCCGCCGGCATCGACGCCGCCGTCGCGGCGGCATCGATGCTGAAGGGCATGACGGCGCGCTACCTGCTGAAGCGCACGTTCCCGCTCGCGCCCGGCGATGTGGCGGTGGTGCACGCTGCCGCCGGCGGCGTGGGCCAGATCGCGGTGCAGTGGGGCAAGCACCTGGGCGCCACGATCATCGCGGTGGTCGGCTCCGAAGCGAAGGCGAAGATCGCGCGGGACCTCGGCGCCGATTACGTGGTGATGAGCAGCGCCGACATCGCCAAGGACGTGCGCGCGCTCACGGGCGGCGTTGGCGCCGACGTGGTGTACGACAGCGTCGGCAAGGACACGTTCCAGTCCACGCTGGACAGCCTGAAGCCGCTCGGCATGTTCGTCAGCTACGGCAACGCCTCAGGCGCGGCGCCGGCGTTCGAGCCGGGCGTGCTGGCCGCGAAGGGCTCGCTCTTCTTCACGCGGCCGACGCTGTTCACCTACACGCGCACGCCGGAGCTGCTGCAGGAAACCGCCGACGACCTGTTCGACGCCATCGCCACGGGCATCGTGAAGATCGCGCCGCCCACACGCTATGCGCTGGCCGATGCGCGCAAGGCGCACGAGGATCTTGAGGCGCGGCGGACGACGGGTTCGCTGGTGCTCGTGCCCTGAGCTACTTCGCCACCGCGCGCTGATACGCCGGCCGCGCCTGCAGGCGCTTCCAGTAGGCGCCCACGTGCTCCGGCGTGTCGTTCATGAGGCGGAAGAGCGACGCCAGGTGCAGCGCGTAGCCCACCATCACGTCAGCGGCGCTCATGTCGGCGCCAAGCAGATAGTGTTTGCCGTTGAGGTGCGCGTCGAGCACCCGGAGGCGTTCCTTGAACGTCTCCACCGCCTCGTGCGCCACCTGCGGGATGCGCATGGCCTCGGGGCGGATCGACGTGTGCTGCGCGATGGCGGCCAGCGGCGGCGTCATGGTGGCTTCGCCGGCGTGGAGCCATTGCAGGTAGGTGGGGTAGTCGGGGTCCCCCAGTTCGCGCGCGAAGGGATGCTTGCCGTACCTCTCGGTGAGGTACTGGCAGATTGCGCCGGACTCCACCATGCGCACGCCGCCGTCCTCGATGGCGGGCAGGGCGCCGAACGGGCTGATGGACAGGAAGGCGTCGCTCTTCAGCGTGGCGGGGTCGAACGGCACGTGGTGGCTCTCGTACGTCACGCCCAGCTCCTCGGCGATCCAGACGACGCGCAGCGAGCGGGTGTGCTTGCCGTGATGGATATGGAGCATGGCGTTTCCCTCTTTGTGTTTGGGAGGGTTATGGCGACCGAGGCGGTGGAGCGCAAATGGGCCGCCGGTTTGCGGACCGCAGGTCCGCACGCCAGGCGTCCCAGTCTCAGGTGTTCATGCTGGCGAAGAAGTCCTCGTTGGTCTTCGTTTCGCGCAGCTTGTTGAGCAGAAACTCGATCGCGTCCTGCGTACCCATGGGCGCGAGGATCCGGCGGAGCACGTACATCTTCTGCAGGTGCTCCTTGGGCGTGATCAGCTCTTCCTTGCGGGTGCCGGACTTCAGGATGTCCATCGCCGGGAACGTGCGCTTGTCGGCGACCTTGCGATCCAGGACG
>JAIYAO010000101.1 GCA_027488965.1 Alphaproteobacteria bacterium | reverse complement strand
GGCGTCGTGGCCAAGATCATCGAGTAGGCATAGGGCGGATCGGCAGGACCGCCGGCGGCCCCGCCGGCCCGGTCCTGCAGACGGGACCATCGCTGCCGGCGAGGGCGCCGGCGGTCCTCCTCTCCAAAACCACAAAGGCCGCCGGATCGCTCCGGCGGCCTTTTTGTTTCCTGCCCCCTCGAAAGCAGGCCACGAAAAAAGCGCCCCGGGAGGCCCCGGGGCGCTTTCTCGTTCAGGTGGGGTGCTTCAGCCTCAGAGGCCGAGGGCGCCCGTCAGGCTGGACAGGCCGGCGAAGGAGGGGCCGTTCTCGTCCCGGTCCTTCAGGCTGCCGCCCCAGTTGTAGCGGATGCCCACGGTGAAGGCGTCGCTGGAGATGTCGGCTTCGTCGAGTTCGCTGTGGCTGTAGCCGGCGCGCAGGCTGACCGGGGCCGCCGCGAACTGGTACTCAGCGCCGACGCCGATGGACGTCAGATCGTCGTCGCCGCCGGCGCCGTCGAGGTTGGCGTAGCCGACCTTGCCGTCGAGGCGGAAGTTGTCGCTCACGAAGAACCGGCCTTCCACGTCCACGCCGTAGGCGTCCACGTCGGAGTCATCGGCGTTGGCGTAGGCGAGGGCGCCGGCCAGGGTGAACTGGCCGAAGTTGCGCTGGGCTTCCACACCGACGGAATAGACGGTTTCTTCGGAAACGTCGGCCAGACCGACGAAGCCGCCGAACTTGTAGCCGGCGGCCTTGCCGTACAGGTGGGCGGTCGCGCCATAGGCGCTGTCGGTGTCGTCGCTGTCGGAGTAGGCGGCGTCGATGTCGAGGCCGAGGCTCTGGGTGGCGTCAAACGCCACGGCGCCCTCGACGCCGAAAGCGTCGGAGTCCGTGTCGCCGGCGCCGGTGTCTACTTCAGCGCGGCTGAAGGCGGCGCCGACGTAGCCGGTGGCCGCATTGGCCGGGGCGGCGGCGAGGAGCGCGAGTGCGCCCACCGCGCCAAAAACAAAAGCTTTCATGGAGATCCACCATATTGCACGCCGCGTTCTCGCGGGCTGGCATCCAGATAGGCCCGGCCCCCCGCCGGCTCAACCATGGGTCCCCCGGGCCGCCCAGCATTGTGGATAACCGTGACGCGAAGGGCACGCTTTCGCGCGGCTGGGGAGGCGGCGGGAGCGGTAAATTGCCCGTACACGGCGCTTGACGGGCTGCTTCGCCTTACAGTAGAAGCACGCCTCCTTGGACTGGCCGTAGGCGCGCAGGCGACTAAACGCAGTTCGCACTGAAACCGTGATGCTTCCGGTCCTTCGCGGCCGGGCCTGAGCCTGCGGGGCGCGCGCCCCGCAATTGCCGTTCGGGCGTATCGGTTTCTGGCGGACGGTGTTCCGGACCATCGGAAAGACGAAACAGGCGCTGCGCCGGAGGTTCCGGCGCTGCGGCGCGTTTCAGGCGTTTTCGGACGCCGTGTTTCGCGTGACGCGGGAAGGCCGGTCCACGGCCAGGGATGACGAGCATGAACCAGAATATCCGGATCCGTCTGAAAGCCTTCGACCATCGCACGCTGGACGTGTCGACGAAGGAAATCGTGTCCACCGCCAAGCGCACGGGCGCCCAGGTGCGCGGGCCGATCCCGCTGCCCACCCGCATCGAGAAGTTCACCGTCAACCGCTCCCCGCACATCGACAAGAAGAGCCGCGAGCAGTTCGAGATACGCACCCACAAGCGCGTGCTCGACATCGTCGACCCGACCCCGCAGACCGTGGACGCGCTCATGAAGCTCGACCTGTCGGCCGGCGTCGACGTCCAGATCCAGGTCATGGGGTAATCGCCATGCGCACCGGTGTGATCGCCAGAAAAATGGGCATGATGCGCCTCTTCGCGGAGGACGGCGCTCACGTGCCTGTGACCGTGCTCAGCCTCGACGGCTGCACGGTGGTGGGCCAGCGCACGGCGGAGAAGGACGGCTATACGTCCGTCGTCCTCGGCGCCGGCGCACCGAAGGTAAAGCGCATGAACAAGGCCGAGCGCGGCCAGTTCGCCAAGGTCAATGTGGAACCTAAATCCAAGGTCGTGGAATTCCGGGTCGACAGCGCCGACCTGCTGCCGCCGGTGGGCGCCGAGATCACCGCCGACCACTTCGTCGTCGGCCAGAAGATCGACATCGCCGGCACCTCCATCGGCAAGGGCTTCGCCGGCGCGATGAAGCGCTGGAACTTCGGCGGCCTGCGCGCCACCCACGGCGTCTCGGTCTCGCACCGCTCGCACGGCTCCACCGGCCAGCGCCAGGACCCGGGCAAGGTGTTCAAGGGCAAGAAGATGGCAGGCCACCTCGGCGACGAGCGGGTCTCCACGCAGAACCTTGAAGTGGTGCGCATCGACGCCGCCCGCGGCCTCATCTTCGTGAAGGGCTCGGTGCCCGGGTCGAAGAACGGCTGGGTCGAGGTCCGCGATGCGGCCAAGGTGAAGCGCCCCGATGCGGCGCCGACGCCGGCGGCCTTCAAAGAACCGGCAGTGGCGTGAGGCTGGGATGAAAATCGATATTCGTACGCTGGACGCCGGCTCCGCCGGATCGATCGATCTGGACGACGCCATTTTCGGCATCCCGGAAATCCGCAAGGACATCCTGGCCCGCATGGTGAACTACCAGCTCGCCAAGCGCCGGGCCGGCACGCACAAGACGCAGTCGCGCGGCGAAGTCTCGCGCACGCACTCCAAGCTCTATAAGCAGAAGGGCACCGGCAAGGCCCGCCACGGCGCGGCGAACGCCCCGATCTTCCGCGGCGGCGGCCACGCCCACAACATCCTCCCGCGCGACCATTCGCATTCGCTGACCAAGAAGGTGCGCGCCATGGCGCTGCGCCACGCGCTCTCGGCCAAGGCCGGCGCCAGCGAGCTGATCGTGATCGATCAGGCCGCCCTGTCGGCTCCGAAGACGGCGGACCTGAAGCAGAAGCTCGCCAAGCTCGGCCTCGACAACGTGCTGATGATCACCGGCGCGGACGTGGACCAGAACCTGGCGCTGGCGGCCCGCAACATCCCGGACGTGGACGTGCTCCCGAGCGCCGGCCTCAACGTCTATGACATCCTGCGCCGCAAGCACCTGGTGCTCACGCGCGATGCGGTGGATGCGATCAACGAACGCTTCAAGGCGAAGGAAGCCGCGTGATGGCCGACACCAAGCACTACGACACGATCATCGCGCCGATCATCACCGAAAAGGCGACGCTGCTCTCGGACCAGAACAAGATTGTCTTCAAGGTGCCGCTGAGCGCCACGAAGGACGACGTGAAGGCCGCCATCGAGGCGCTGTTCAAGGTGAAGGTCGTTTCGGTCAACACCATCCGCGTGAAGGGCAAGACCAAGCGTTTCCGCGGCGTCGAGGGCAAGCGCTCCGACTTGAAGAAAGCCATCGTGACGCTGGCCGCCGGCCAGTCGATCGACGTGACGACGGGGCTCTAAGATGGCGCTCAAGACATTCCGCCCCACCTCGCCGGGCCGACGCCAGCTGGTGATCGTCGACCGCAGCGAGCTCTATAAGGGCAAGCCGGTGAAGCACCTCTCGGAGGGCCTCACCAAGTCCGGCGGCCGCAACAACATGGGCCGCGTCACCGCGTTCCGTCACGGCGGCGGGCACAAGCGCACGTACCGTATGATCGATTTCAAGCGCCGCAAGTGGGACATGCCCGCGACCGTCGAGCGCCTCGAGTACGATCCCAACCGCAGCGCGTTCATCGCGCTCATCAAGTACACGGACGGCGAAGTCGCCTACATCCTCGCGCCGCAGCGCCTGAAGGCCGGCGACACGGTGATCGCCGCCGAGAAGGCCGACGTGAAGCCCGGCAACGCGATGCCGCTGCGCTCGATCCCGGTGGGCACCATCGTCCACAACATCGAGATGAAGCCCATGAAGGGCGGTCAGATGTCGCGCGCGGCGGGCACTTACGCCCAGATCGTGGGCCGTGACTCCGGCTACGCCCAGCTGCGCCTCACCTCCGGCGAAGTGCGCATGGTGCCGGATGTGTGCATGGCCACCATCGGCGCGGTGTCGAACCCCGACAACATGAACGAAGTCTGGGGCAAGGCGGGCCGCTCGATCTGGCTGGGCCGCAAGCCTTCCGTTCGCGGCGTCGCCATGAACCCGGTGGACCACCCCCACGGCGGCGGCGAAGGCAAGACCTCCGGCGGTCGCCACCCCGTCACGCCCTGGGGCCAGAAGACCCGCGGACCCAAGACCCGCAAGACCCAGCCGTCCGATCGCCTGATCGTCCGGCGTCGCCACGCCAAGAAGTAGGAGAGAGCGATGCCGCGCTCCGTATGGAAAGGCCCGTTCGTCGACGGTTATCTGCTGACGAAGGCCGAGAAAGCCGCCGGCACGGGCGGACGCCAGGGGATCAAGACCTGGTCGCGCCGGTCCACGATCATGCCGCAGTTCATCGGCCTCAAGTTCGAGGTCCACAACGGCAAGTCTTTCATCCCGGTCCAGGTCAGCGAAGACATGGTCGGGCACAAGTTCGGCGAGTTCGCGCCGACGCGCACGTACTATGGCCACGGCGCCGACAAGAAGGCGAAGAGGAAGTAGGCGATGTCGAAACCCAAATCGCCCCCCAAGCAGGCCGCCAACGAGAGCCGTGCCGTCCTCAAGATGGTGCGCATCTCGCCGCGCAAGCTGAACCTCGTGGCACAGTCCATCCGCGGCCTTACGGCTGAGAAGGCGGTCAACGAGCTCACGTTCTCGCGCAAGCGCATCGCCCACGATGTGCTGAAGTGCCTGCAATCGGCCATCGCCAACGCGGAAAACAACCACAGCCTCGACATCGACAGCCTCGTCGTCGCCGAAGCCCACGTGGGCAAGAACCTCGTGATGAAGCGCACCAGCGTCCGCGCCCGCGGCCGCGCCGTGCGCATAGAGAAGCCGTTCTCCCAGCTCACCATCGTCATGCGCGACATCTCCGCGCTCGAACAGGAAGCCGCCTGATGGGTCAGAAGGTCAATCCGATCGGTCTGCGCCTCGGCGTCAACCGCACCTGGGACAGCCGCTGGTACGCCAAGACGGGCGAGTACGGCCGGCTGCTCCACCAGGATCTGAAGATCCGCAAGATGCTGCGCGAGAAGCTCGCGGCCGCCGGCATCTCGCGCATCATCATCGAACGCCCCCTGCGCAAGTGCCGCGTGACGATCTACACCGCCAAGCCGGGCGTGGTGATCGGCAAGAAGGGCGCCGACATCGAGAAGCTCCGCAAGGACCTCTCCAAGATGGTCGAAGGCCACGAAGTGTTCCTCAACCTCGTGGAAGTGCGAAAGCCGGAGACGGATGCGATGCTCGTCGCCGAGGGCGTCGCCCAGCAGCTGGAGCGCCGCGTGGCGTTCCGCCGGGCCATGAAGCGGGCGATGCAGTCGGCCATGCGCCTCGGCGCGCAGGGCATCCGCATCAACGTGTCCGGCCGTCTCGGCGGCGCCGAGATCGCGCGCATGGAATGGTACCGCGAAGGCCGCGTGCCGCTGCACACCCTGCGCGCGGATGTCGACTACGGCACCTGCGAAGCCAAGACCGCCTACGGCCAGATCGGCGTGAAGGTCTGGATCTTCAAAGGCGAGATCATGGAACACGATCCCATGGCGCAGGACCGTCGCGCCATGGACACGGGCGAGCAGCGCGAGCGCCGCGACCGCGACCAGCCGCGCGGCCCCCGCAGCGACCGTGACGACCGGCCGAGCCGCCCGCGCGGCCGTCGCCCCGCCGAAGCTCCCGAGACGGAAGGCGCAGGAAGCTAACCGCCATGATGCAGCCGAAGAAAACCAAGTTCCGTCGCGCCTTCAAGGGCCGCATCCACGGAACGGCGAAGGCGGGCTTCACGCTCAACTTCGGATCGTTTGGCCTCAAGGCCATCGAGCCCGAGCGCGTGACCGCCCGCCAGATCGAAGCCGCGCGCCGCGCCATCACCCGGCACATGAAGCGCCAGGGCAAGGTGTGGATCCGCATCTTCCCGGACGTGCCGGTGTCGAAGAAGCCAGCCGAAGTGCGCATGGGATCTGGCAAGGGCGCGCCCGAGTTCTGGGCTGCGCGCGTGCACCCGGGCCGGATCATGTTCGAGATCGACGGCGTGGCCAACGACGTGGCGCTGGAAAGCCTGCGCCTCGGCGCCGCCAAGCTGCCCATCAAGACGCGCATCGTCAGCCGGATGGAGGGCCTCTGATGAAGCTCCGCGAGATCAAGAAGCAGGTCGCCCAGTACCGCGGCATGGACGCGGGCGCGCTGGCGGACCAGCTGGCGGCGCTGAAGAAGGAGCAGTTCAACCTGCGCTTCCAGCAGGCGACGGGCCAGCTCCAGAGCACCGCCCGCGTGGGCGAAGTGCGCGACATGGTCGCGCGCATCAAGACCGTCCTGCGCGAGAAGCGCCCGACGACGTCGGTTTGAGGAGTAACTGAGATGCCTCGGCGCGTACTGAAGGGCGAGATCGTCAGCGACAAGGGCCACAAGACGGTGGTGGTGAACGTGGAGCGCACGTTCCTGCACCCGGTCCTGAAGAAGACCGTCCGCCGGTCCAAGAAGTTTCACGCCCACGACGAGACCAACGCCTTCAAGGTCGGTCAGGTCGTGGAAATCCAGGAATGTCCCCCGCGCAGCAAGCTGAAGCGGTGGGAAGTCGTTGGCGCCGTCCAGGCCTGACGTTGATAGATTGGTGAGGATCGAACCATGATCCAGATGCAGAGCAATCTCGACGTCGCCGACAACAGCGGCGCAAAGCGCGTGATGTGCATCAAGGTGCTCGGCGGCTCCAAGCGCCGCTACGCCTCGATCGGCGACATCATCGTCGTGTCGATCAAGGAAGCGATCCCGCGCGGCCGGGTGAAGAAGGGCGATGTCCGCAAGGCCATCGTCGTGCGCGTCCGCAAGGACATCAAGCGCAAGGATGGCTCCACCATCCGCTTCGACTCCAATGCCGCCGTTCTCATCAACCAGCAGGGCGAGCCGATCGGCACGCGCATCTTCGGGCCGGTCCCGCGCGAACTGCGCGCCAAGAACCAGATGAAGATCATCTCGCTTGCGCCGGAGGTCCTGTAGTCATGGCCGCGAAGATCAAGAAGGACGACGTGGTCGTCGTGCTCTCGGGCAAGAGCAAGGGCACGGTCGGCAAGGTGCTGGAAGTGTTTCCGGCCGCCGAGCGCGTGATCGTGGAAGGCGCCAACGTGGTCACCAAGCACGTGAAGCCGTCGATGGCGGACCCCAACGGCGGCATCAAGCGCAACGAGGCGCCGATGCATGTGTCGAAGGTAGCCCTGCGCGACCCGTCGACCGGCAAGGCGACGCGGGTCGGGTTCAAGTTCGTCGGCGAGGGCGCCCAACGCCGCAAGGTCCGTGTGGCCAAGGGCTCGGGAGTGCAGATCGATGTCTGAGGCGGCACAGGCGAACGCCGGGAAGTACGAACCCCGCATGAAGACGCGCTACCGCGAGGCGGTGCGTGCGAACATGCGCGAGGCGTTCAAGTACACCAACGAGATGCAGATCCCGCGGCTCGAAAAGATCGTCATCAACATGGGCGTGGGAGAGGCCGTGGCCGACTCCAAGAAGCTCAAGTCGGCGATGGACGCACTCACCGCCATTTCCGGCCAGAAGCCGGTGGCGACCAAGTCCAAGAAGTCGATCGCGCAGTTCAAGATTCGCGACAACATGGCGATCGGCTGCAAGGTCACGCTGCGCGCCGACCGGATGTACGAGTTTCTCGACCGCCTGGTCACCATTGCGCTGCCGCGCGTGAAGGACTTCCGCGGCCTGAACGCCCGTTCGTTCGACGGGCGCGGGAATTTCGCAATGGGCCTCAAGGAGCACATCGTGTTCCCGGAGATCAACTACGACCAGATCGACCAGGTCTGGGGCATGGACATCGTGGTCTGCACCACGGCGAAGAACGACGCCGAGGCCCAGGCCCTTCTGAAGGAGTTCGATTTCCCGTTCCGGAACTGATCGCGGTTGTCACCAACCAAGGTCCACCCCTGAACGGCATCGGGAGACAAGCATGGCTAAGACGAGTGCAGTAGAGCGCAACGAGAAGCGCAAGCGCCTCGCGAAGAAGTTCGCGTCCAAGCGTACGCGCCTCAAGGCGATCGCGACCGATGAGTCGCTGCCGCTTGAGGAGCGCTTCACCGCGCGCATCAAGCTGGCCGCGCTGCCGCGCAATTCGGCGCTGAACCGCGTGCGCAACCGCTGCGAGGTGACGGGCCGTCCGCGCGCCTATTACCGCAAGCTGCGGATGAGCCGTATCGCGCTCCGGGAACTGGCCTCGCGCGGCCAGGTGCCGGGCATGGTCAAGTCGAGCTGGTAGGGGAGGCGGAACAATGAACCTGACCGATCCGCTGGGCGACATGCTCACCCGTATCCGCAACGCCCAGATGCGCGGCAAGTCCACCGTGACCACGCCGAAGTCGCGCCTGCGCGCCAACGTGCTCGATGTGCTCCAGGCCGAAGGCTACATCCGCAGCTGGGGCGAGGTGGAGAAGGACGGCCACACGCAGCTGGAGATCCAGCTGAAGTACTACGAGGGCGCGCCCGTGATCTCCGAGATCAAGCGCATCTCCACGCCGGGCCGGCGCGTCTATTCGTCGATCAAGGATCTGGGCCTCGTGCGCAACGGGCTCGGCATCTCGATCCTGTCCACGCCGAAGGGCGTCATGTCGGACCAGGCCGCCCGCACCGAGAACGTCGGCGGCGAAGTCCTGTGCAGGGTGTACTGAGATGTCGCGGATCGGAAAACTGCCGGTGGAAGCGCCCAAGGGCGTGAGCTTCAAGGTCGACGGCCAGGACGTGGCCGTGAAGGGCCCGAGGGGCGAACTCAGCTTCCGCGTGCCCGACGAGATCGCCGTGACGCTGGACGACGGCCACGTGGTGGTGAAGCCGCGCAACGATACCCCGCGCGCCCGCGCCATGTGGGGCATGTCGCGCGCGATCATCGCCAACCACGCCAAGGGCGTGTCGGAAGGCTTCGAGAAGACACTGGAGCTGCACGGCGTGGGCTACCGCGCCGCCATGCAGGGCCAGAACATCGCGCTGCAGCTGGGCTTCAGTCATGACGTGATCTTCGTCCCGCCGAAAGGCGTGAAGATCGAGACCACCAAGCCTACCGAGATCAAGGTTTCGGGCATCGACGCCCAGGCCGTGGGCCAGGTGGCCGCCGAGCTGCGCGGGTTCCGCCCGCCCGAGCCGTACAAGGCCAAGGGCGTGCGCTATGCTGGCGAGAAGATCCGCCGCAAGGAAGGCAAGAAGAAGTAGGCCATGAAGAGCGCGCTCGAAAAGAACCAGCGCCGCGCCCTGCGGCAGCGGACCAAGCTCAGGAAGACGTCCGGCGGCCGCCTGCGGCTGACGGTGTTCCGCTCCGGCAAGAACATCTCCGCCCAGATCATCGACGATCTGCAGGGCCGGACGCTCTGCGCCGCCTCCACGCTGGAAGAAACCTTCCGCAAGGCCGGCAAGAAGGGCACGGACAAGTCCGCAGCCGCCGAGATCGGCAAGCTGATCGCCACCCGCGCGAGCGAGAAGGGCGTCAAGCAGGTCGTGTTCGATCGCGGCGCCTACATCTATCATGGCCGGGTGAAAGCCCTGGCCGACGCCGCCCGTGAGGGCGGTCTGGAGTTCTGACGATGGCGATCACGGAAACCTCCACGCCTCCCGGCGATGAGCAGCCGCAACGTCGCGGACGCGGCCGTGGCGGCGGCAACCGCGAAGGCGGCGGCGGCGATCGCGGCCGGCGCGACAACAATCGCGGCGGCGGCAACGACCGCGACGGCGACAATGAATTCTCCGACAAGCTCATCGCCATCAACCGCGTCGCCAAGGTGGTGAAGGGCGGCAAGAACTTCGCGTTCGCGGCTCTCGTGGTCGTGGGCGACAAGAAGGGCCGCGTGGGCTTCGGCCACGGCAAAGCGCGCGAAGGGCCGGAAGCCATCCGCAAGGCGACGGAAGAAGCCAAGAAGTCGCTCATCCGCGTGGCGCTGCGCGAAGGCCGCACGCTCCACCACGACGGCGAAGGCCGTCACGGCGCGGGCAAGGTGATGCTGCGCTCGGCGCCTCCGGGCACGGGCATCATCGCCGGCGGCCCGATGCGTGCGGTGCTCGAGGTGCTGGGCGTTCAGGATGTGGTGGCCAAGTCCAAGGGCTCGTCGAACCCCTACAACATGGTCCGCGCCACCTTTGACGCGTTCAAGGGCCAGACCAGCCCCCGCCACATCGCGAACCGTCGCGGCCTCAAGGTCGCCGACATCATCTCGCGCCGCAAGGATGGCGCGGGCCAGGCTGAAGGCGTGGAGGGCTGATCCGATGGCCGCGAAGAAGACGATCGTCCTCAAGCAGACCAAGAGCGCCATCCGCCGGGTGGAGCAGCAGGCCGCCACGCTGCGCGGCCTCGGCTTCCGCCGGGTCGGCCACACCGTCGAGGTGGAGGACACCCCGATGACGCGCGGCATGATCCGCACCGTCGCCCACATGATCGAGATCGTAGAGGAGCGCGGGTGACATGACCCGTCTGAATGAAATCGCCGACAATGCCGGCGCCGCCAAGAAGCTGATGCGAGTCGGCCGCGGCGTGGGCTCCGGCAAGGGCAAGACGGCCGGTCGCGGCGTGAAGGGGCAGAAGTCCCGGCGCGGCGTGTCCATCAACGGCTTCGAGGGCGGGCAGATGCCCGTTCACATGCGCGCGCCGAAGCGCGGCTTCAACAAGCTGAACCGCGCGCGCTATGCCGAGGTGAACCTCAACCGGCTCCAGAAGGCCATCGACGCTAAGCGCCTCGACCCGTCCAAGACTGTGGATGAAGCGGCGCTGGTGGCCGCGGGCCTCGTGCGGCGTGTGCGCGACGGCGTCCGCCTCCTTGCGCAAGGGGCCCTGACGTCCAAAGTGAGCATCGTGGTCACGGGTGCTTCGGCGGCCGCGGTTACGGCCGTGGAAAAGGCCGGCGGCTCCGTGACGGTGACGAAGCCCGTCGTCGCCGAAGACGCGACGGCGTAGTTTCCTCCCCCGGTTGCGGGGGAGGTCCCGGGCGGCGCGAAGGGTTGGGGGTGGGGTGGTCGCCTTACTTGCCCCAGGTCTCGCGGCGCTCGCCACCTTTCCCGCGTGCGGGGGAGGAAAGAGGAACGCGAGAGATGGCCTCAGCCGCCGAGCAGCTTGCCGCTAACGTTAACTTTGCCGCCTTTGCGAAGGCCACCGAACTCCAGAAGCGCATCTGGTTCACGCTGATCGCGCTCGTCGTCTACCGCATCGGCACCTACATCCCCATCCCAGGCCTCGATCCGGCCGCCTTCGCCAACGCCTTCAAGGCACAGGCCGGGGGCATCCTCGGCATGTTCAACGTGTTCTCCGGCGGCGCCGTGGAGCGCATGGCGATCTTCGCGCTGAACGTGATGCCGTACATCTCGGCCTCCATCATCATCCAGTTGCTCGCCACGGCCTCGCCGTCGCTGGAGCGGCTGAAGAAGGAAGGTGAGGCGGGGCGTAAGCAACTGAACCAGTACACCCGCTACCTGACGCTCGCGTTGGCGCTGGTGCAGTCCTACGGCATCTCCATCGGCCTGCAGGGCACGGCGGGCATCGTCACCGATCCCGGCATCTTCTTCACGGTGTCCACCGTCATCACGCTCACCGGCGGGACCATGTTCCTGATGTGGCTGGGCGAGCAGATCACCGCGCGGGGCGTCGGCAACGGCATTTCGCTGATCATCTTTGCCGGCATCGTGGCCGGCGCGCCCACGGCCATCTGGCAGATGCTGGAGCTGGGCAAGAACGGCACGCTGTCGTTCTTCGCCATCGTGCTGATTTCGGCGGTGCTGCTGGCGTCGGTGTGGTTCGTGGTGTTCATCGAGCGGTCGCAGCGGCGCCTGGTGATCCAGTATCCCAAGCGCCAGGTGGGCAACCGCATGTTCATGGGCGAAAGCTCGTTCCTGCCGCTCAAGATCAACACCGCCGGCGTGATCCCGCCGATCTTCGCGTCCTCGCTCCTGCTGCTGCCGTCGACACTGGCGGCTTTCGTAGGCAATGCGCAGAACCTGCCGCCCTACATGGCGTGGCTGCCGGAGTTCGCCGCGCTGCTGGGCTACGGTACGCCGCTACACATGTCGCTCTACGCGTTCGGAATCATCTTCTTCTGCTTCTTCTACACGTCCATCGTCTTCAACCCGGAAGAGACGGCCGACAACCTGCGCAAGTACGGCGGTTTCCTGCCGGGCATCCGTCCGGGCAAGCCGACCGCCTTCTATCTCGACTACGTGCTGACCCGCCTCACCGTGATCGGCGCGGCCTACATTACCGCGGTCTGCCTGCTGCCGGAGATCCTGATCTCCTACTACAAGGTCCCGTTCTATCTCGGCGGCACGTCCATGCTGATCGTTGTCTCGGTGACCATGGACACCGTCACCCAGATCCAGTCCCACTTGCTCGCGCACCAGTATGAGGGTCTCATCAAGAAGACCAAGTTGCGCGGGGGCAAGAAGTGAACCTGATCCTGTTCGGCCCGCCGGGGGCCGGCAAAGGTACGCAGGCCAAGCGCCTCATGGAGGAGCGCGGCTATGTGCAGCTCTCCACCGGGGACATGCTCCGCGCCGCCCGCGCCTCCGGGTCTCCGCTCGGGCAGCGCGTGGCCGCCATCATGGATGCGGGTTCGCTGGTCTCCGACGCCATCGTGATCGAGCTGATCGAGGACGCGCTGGACCGCCACGCCGGCGCGCCGGGCTTCATTTTCGACGGCTTTCCCCGCACGGTGGCCCAGGCCGAGGCGCTGGATGCGCTGCTGGCCCGCCGCGGCGGCGGCATCGACCTCGTGCTCCGGCTGGAAGTGGACGAAGCGGCCCTGCTGGCCCGCGTCACGAAGCGCTTCGAGGAGCAGGGCCGGGCCGACGACAATCCCGACAGCTTCAAGGTCCGCCTCAAGGCCTACGCTGACCAGACCGCCCCGCTCATTCCGTACTACCACGCCCAGGGAAACCTGGTGGCGCTCGACGGCATGGCCAGCATGGACGTGGTGGGCGCAGCTGTCGCCGCCGCGCTCGACGCGGTCTGAGGGCGGCGCGCCTGCTGTTTCGGGCGCATTGCATCCCGGGTTCCGGCATGTAGGGTGCCAATTCATTCCGGACTGCGGGGCTTTCTCTCATGCGCGTCGTTTTGCGGACCCTGGTCGGGGTCATCGGCCTGCTGGGCTGCCTCGTGGCGCTCGCCATCTGGGCGAACCCTGAGAGGCCGGCGGGCCAATTCGGGCTTGAGGCCGCCAATGCGTTGGGCATTGCCGCTCTGCGCGCTGATTTTGCGGGCTTTTTCGGCGGCGTGGGCGTGCTCGCGCTCGCCGCCGCCATCCGGGGGGAGGCCCGGCTGCTCACCGCGCCGCTGCTCCTGATCGGGCTTGCGCTCACGGGCCGCGCGGTGACCGTGGCGCTGGACGGCTTCACCCCCGCCATGGCGCAACCGATGGTGATCGAGGCGGTGCTGCTCGCCGTCCTGGGCGCCGGGCGGCGATTCATTGGGTCCCGGCCCTGAACGGCGCGATTCTCGCGGTTGACGAGACCTGAACGGCCGCTATAAGTCCCGCTCTTCGTTTGAGCTGCCGCTCGCGCGCCGCGCGCCCTTATGGGCTGCGCTGTGTGAGCCATTTTCCGTATTGAGACGTCCCAGGAGCTGACCCGTGGCCCGTATCGCCGGCGTGAACATTCCGACCCAGAAGCGCGTGGTCATTGCGCTCCAGTACATCCACGGCATCGGCCAGGCCTATGCTCAGGAAATCTGCACGAAGGTCGGCATCAGCGCGGAGCGCCGGGTCAACCAGCTGACCGACGCCGAGGTGCTGCAGATCCGCGAAGCCATCGACCGCGACTACACCGTCGAAGGGGACCTCCGCCGCGAAGTCGCCACCAACATCAAGCGCCTTATGGACCTCGGCTGCTACCGCGGCCTGCGCCACCGTCGCGGCCTGCCGGTGCGCGGCCAGCGCACCCATACCAACGCCCGCACCCGCAAGGGCCCCGCCAAGCCGATCGCCGGCAAGAAGCAGGCGACCAAGAAGTAAGCCACCCGACCCGCCGGTCGCCGCAGCACAGCACCACCACAGGAACGTCCGCCCATGGCCAAGGAAGCAAAGCGCGTCAAGAAAAGCGAGCGCAAGAACATCGCCTCGGGCGTTGCGCACGTGAACGCGTCGTTCAACAACACGATGATCACCATCGCCGACGCGCAGGGCAACACGATCTCGTGGTCGTCGGCCGGCACGATGGGCTTCAAGGGCTCGCGCAAGTCCACGCCGTACGCCGCGCAGGTCGCGGCGGAAGACGCGGGCCGCAAGGCCATGGAGCACGGCATGCGCACCGTCGAGGTGAACGTGTCGGGGCCGGGCTCGGGCCGCGAGAGCGCGCTGCGCGCGCTGCAGGCCGTGGGCTTCACGGTGACGTCGATCCGCGACGTGACGCCGATCCCGCACAACGGCTGCCGCCCGCCGAAGCGCCGCCGGGTCTAGGCCTCATTTGAAATTGTACCGGGCGCTCACCACCTGCGCCCGTTCCTTCTCCTCCATCCCGGGACGCTGATGTCGATCGAAAAGAACTGGCAGGAACTGATCCGACCGAAGAAGCCGGTCGTCGAACACGCGCGCGACCCCAAGCGCAGCGCGACGCTGATCGCCGAGCCGCTGGAGCGCGGCTTCGGCATGACGCTGGGCAACGCCCTGCGCCGCGTTCTGCTCTCCTCGCTGCAGGGCGCAGCGATCACGGCCGTCCAGATCGACGGCGTCGTGCACGAATTCTCGCCGATCCAGGGCGTCCGCGAGGACGTGGTGGACATCGTGCTGAACCTGAAGCAGGTCGCCATCAAGATGCGCGGCGAGGGGCCCAAGCGCCTCATGCTGAAGGCCGCCGGCCCGGGCGAAGTGAAGGCCAAGGACATCCAGACCACCGGCGACATCGAGATCCTCAACCCCGAGCACGTGATCTGCACGCTGGACGACGGCGCGCAGATCCGGATGGAGCTGACGGTCAACACCGGCAAGGGCTACGTCCCCGCCGAGAAGAACCGCCCGGACGATGCTCCGATCGGCCTCATCGCGGTCGACAGCCTCTACTCGCCGGTGCGCCGCGTCGCCTACCGCATCGACAACACCCGCGAGGGCCAGGTCCTCGACTACGACAAGCTCATCATCGAGGTGGAGACCAACGGCGCGCTGCGTCCTGAGGATGCCATCGCGTACGCCGCGCGCATCCT
>JAIYAO010000114.1 GCA_027488965.1 Alphaproteobacteria bacterium | reverse complement strand
ATCGCGTTTGTGGAGGGCAGTCGGTGCACGCTGTCGTCGATGCAGGCGCGGTGCGGTCGAGCGTGACAGCCCGGGTGCGGTGACTTTTGTCCCCGGCCAGATCCGGGAGGTTTCGGGGGCACGGGTGCAGCGACCCGTCCCGCACGCCGCCGGCGATCCGTCCAGGAGGGTGAACGAGCCTTCCGCGCGGAGCTGGTGGAAAACGATCGCGGGTACGCGAGGGCCGCTTGCCCTTTTTCCCAAAGCTTTGACGACCGCGAGAAGCTCTCGCGTCCCCGGCCCTCCAGGGAGGGCAGACGTATGAGCAAACCCGCAGGCGCGTCGCGCCGTGCGGCGCCAAGTCATGGCGGCGGCGGCGCTACCCCGCCAGCCGCTCCAGCTCCTCGGCGCTCACTTCATAGTTCGCATAGACGGTCTGCACGTCGTCGAGATCTTCCAGCAGCGTCAGCAGCTTCAGCAGCGTCTGTGCGGCGTCGCCGGCGACGGGCACGGCGGTCCGCGGCCGCCAGACGAACTTCACGCTCTCGGGCTCCGGATAGCGCTTGCCCATGGCCTGCGAGACGGCGGTGAGCGCCTCCATGGCGCAGGTGATCACGTGCGCCTCCTCCTCCGCCACGCAGTCGTCGGCGCCGGCGTCGATGGCGGCCTCCAGCATCGCGTCCTCGCTCGCCGCCGCCAGCGGGTAGCGGATCTCGCCGATGCGGTCCCACAGGAACGACACGGAGTTGGTCTCGCCCAGATTGCCGCCGTTCTTGGAGAACGCGGCGCGGATCTCGCCGGCGGTGCGGTTGCGGTTGTCGGTGAGGCTTTCGACGATCACGCCCACGCCGCCCGGGCCGAAGCCCTCGTAGCGCACCTCTTCCAGGTTCTCCGCGCCCGCGCCCGATCCCCGATCGATGGCGCGCTGGATGTTCTCCTTCGGCATGGACTGCGCGCGCGCCGCCTGCATCGCCCGATAGAGGCGCGGATTGTTGTTGGGATCAGCGCCGCCGATCTTCACCGCCGCCTGCATTTCGCGGGCGAGCTTGGTGAACAGCGCGGCGCGCTTCTTGTCCTGCCCGCCCTTGCGGTGCATGATGTTGGCGAACTTGGAATGGCCGGCCATGGGGCGCGGAGTCCCTTCTTTCTTCGGATTGCGGCAAGCGGCGGTTCTAGGACGGCGCGGCGCGGGCGCCTAGCTTTTGCAGTCGCCGATCCGCTCCGCCAGCATATGCATCTTCGCCGTCATGGGCCCGCGGGGCGACTGGCCGGACATGTCCATGGTGAGATCGACCCGCGTCTCGCCGTAGCTGCCCTCCATCTGCATGGTGCGCGTGGCCCCGTCGGGATCCGTGCATTCGGAGCGGCCCGTGAAGCGGCCGCCCTCCGTCTTCATCTCGTTCATGGTGCAGTTGGCGCCGGTGGCGTCCTCGTCCATGGCGCTGCGCTTGAGGAAGCCGTCGAGTTCGCCGGAGGTGACGCAGTCGGTGGCCACCACGGGCTGAAGGTTCATCGCCCCGGACGGCATGCCGGCCATCTTGATCTCACGCATGGTCACCGTGGTGCGCCACTCCCCCGGCTTCATCTGCGGGCCCGCGACTGCGGCCGGCGGCGCGGGCGCAGCCTCCTTGTCGGCGGCCTTGGGCGAACAGGCGGCGAGCGCGATCAGCGCGGCGGCGGCGAGGGTCAGGCGCATCGGGGGTCTCCGGTCTCGGCGCGATCAGAGGCGCGGCGGGCGCGAAAATCAACCGGGCGTGGGGATGTAGCCGTCCGGGGTGAGCACGCCGTCAAGGCGCTGGTCGGTGGGCGCTGTGGGCACGAGGGGGACCTCCTGGCAGGCATAAGCGAGCCCGATGGCGGTGACGGGCTTGCGCGCCCGCAGCCGCGCCAGCGTCCGGTCATAGTGGCCCGCGCCATAGCCCAGCCGCCCGCCTGCCCGGTCGAAGCCCAACAGGGGGACAAGCAGTGTATCGGGCTCCAGCACCGGCGCGTCGGCCGACGGTTCGCGCACGCCGAAGGCGCTTGTCTCCAATGGTTCCCCGGGCGCCCAGCGGTGGAACGTGAGCCCGCCCGGCGCGCGCGCCGCAGGCGTCCGCGGCAGCGAAAGAACGCAGCCGGCCGCCGCAAGGCGCGCCATCAGCGGCCCCGGATCGATCTCGGAGCGGAAGCGGACATAGCCGGAGACCACCGTCCCCGCCGGGGGCGGATTGGCCAACAGGAGACGCTCGCCCGCCTGCGGATCGGCGGCGAAGGCCTGCGACCGGGCGGCCGCCAATGCCGCGCGCAGGGCGGCCTTCTCTGCGGCGACAGTCAAATTGGGCGGCCCCGCATGCGCCGATGGAGGCATATCATCCGCTCGGACCCTAGCAAGCTAGGTGGGCGCCAGATGACCCGTCCGCCCCCCGTTGATGGGGAACGGTCCGGGCCAGAGCCAACTCCCGAGAGAGAATGTACGGTCTCGGGGATTGAAACCTCTCGCACGCCGCAGAAGCCGCCCATCGGGAAGGTATGGTGCGCCGCCCGCCGCGACAAGGCGCACCGCCTCGCCTGGCCGGGGTGCAATTCTCCACCGGGCCGGTGGATTTTTCGCCCCCCCGCCGCTACACAGCGCCACCCCCATTTCCGCCCCCGCCAGAGGAGCCACCCCCCATGACCGTGCGCGTCGCCATCAACGGATTCGGACGCATCGGCCGCAACGTGCTGCGCGCCATCGCCGAGAGCGGGCGCACGGACATCGAGGTGGTCGCCATCAACGATCTGGGCCCCGTGGAGACCAACGCCCACCTGCTGCGCTTCGATTCCATCCACGGCCGCTTCCCCGGTTCGGTAGTGGTGGATGGCGATATCATCTCGCTGGAGGCGGGCGCCTGGCGGTCCGGCCCGATCAAGGTGACGGCCATCAAGAACCCGGCGGAGCTGCCGCATGCGGCCCTCAACGTCGACATCGCGCTGGAGTGCACCGGCATCTTCACCGCGCGCGACAAGGCCGCCGCGCACCTCGACGCCGGCGCCAAGCGCGTGATCGTCTCCGCCCCGGCGGACGGCGCCGACCTCACGGTGGTGTACGGAGTCAACCACCAGGCGCTGACGCGGGACCACAAGGTCATCTCCAACGCCTCGTGCACCACCAACTGCCTCGTGCCGGTGGCCAAGGTGCTCAACGACGCCGTCGGCATCGAGCGCGGCATGATGACGACGATCCACTCCTACACGAACGACCAGCCGTCGCTGGACCAGATGCACAAGGATCTCTACCGCGCCCGCGCCGCCGCGCTCTCGATGATCCCCACGTCCACAGGCGCGGCGAAGGCTGTGGGCCTCGTGCTCCCGGAGCTGAAGGGCAAGCTCGATGGCGTCTCCGTGCGGGTGCCGACGCCGAATGTGTCCCTGGTGGACCTGAAGTTCGTGGCGAAGAAGGCCACGAGCGTGCAGGAGATCAACGCCGCCATCCGCGCCGCCGCCGATGCGGGCCCGCTCAAGGGCATCCTCGGCGTCACCGACCAGCCCAACGTGTCGGTGGACTTCAACCACGACCCGCGCTCGTCCATCTTCCACCTCGACCAGACCAAGGTGATGGACGGCACGTTCGTCTCGGTCATGACCTGGTACGACAACGAGTGGGGCTTCTCGAACCGGATGATCGACGCCGCGGTGGCGTTCGCGAAGACGATCTGAGGCGGACCATCCCCGACGATCCCGGATCTTTCGGCATCGCACTGCAGTCCCGGTTTGACGCCCATACCTGAGGAAATCCCCCATGTCCTTTTCCCTGCATCACGCCAGCGCGCCACTCCTTGTGGCCAAGCTCAAGGCCCTCGCCGGATTCCTCGCCAAGGCCGAGGAGAACGCCACGACGCGCAACTTCGATGTCGCGGTGCTGCTGCAGGCGCGCCTCGCGCCGGACATGGCGCCGCTGGTCCGCCAGGTGCAGATGACGTGCGACCACGCCAAGTTCACCATGCAGCGCCTCGGCGGCGTGGACGCACCGTCCTTCCCCGACACCGAAACGACGATTGAGGAATTGAAGGCGCGGATCACCGCCACCATCGCCTACGTCGAAAGCGTGCCGGCCACGAAGGTGGAGAACGCCGTGGACCGCGAGATCGCCTTCAAGGCCGGGCCGATGGAGCTGAAGATGTCGGGCGGCGACTACCTGACCACCTGGGCGCTGCCCAACTTCTTCTTCCACCTCACCACCGCCTACGCGATCCTGCGCCACAACGGGGTGCCGCTGGGCAAGCTGGACTTCCTGCGCGGGGGCGCCTGATGCGCCACGACTGGACGCGCGATGAAGTGCTTGCGCTGCACGCGCGACCGCTGCCGGACCTGATCCTGGCTGCGCAGGACGCCCTGCGCGCCCATCACGATCCCGCCAGGGTGCAGAAGTCGCGGTTGCTCAACATCAAGACCGGCGGCTGCGCGGAAAACTGCGGATACTGCAGCCAATCCGCGTTCGTGAAGACGGGGCTCGTCGCCTCGAGGCTGATGCCGCTGAATGAGGTTCTCGATGCAGCCGCGCGGGCGAAGGCCGATGGCGCAGAGCGCTTCTGCATGGGCGCAGCGTGGCGGGACCTGAAGGACCGCGACGCGCCGGCCATCGTCGCAATGGTCAAGGGCGTCAAGGCGCTGGGCCTTGAAACGTGCATGACGCTCGGCATGCTGTCCGACGATCAGGCGCACGCCCTCGCCGAGGCGGGCCTCGACTATTACAATCACAACCTGGACACAGGCCCTGAGTACTATCCCACGGTCGTCTCCACACGCACCTACAACGAACGCCTCGACACGCTTGCGCACGTGCGCCGGGCCGGGGTGAAACTCTGCTGCGGCGGCATTCTGGGCATGGGTGAACGCGCGGAAGACCGGGCCGATCTCATTGTGGAGCTTGCGCGGATGGCGCCGCATCCGGAGTCCGTGCCGATTAATCGCCTTGTGCCGATCCCCGGCACGCCGCTGGCCGACGCCGACCCCATCGACGGTCTCGACTTCGTGCGCTGGATCGCGACGGCCCGCATCGTCTTTCCGCAATCGTCCGTGCGCCTGGCCGCCGGTCGCGAAAGCATGAGCGAGGAACTGCAGGCGCTGTGCCTGCTTGCCGGCGCCAACTCGATCTTCGTGGGTGACCGCCTGCTGACCACACCGAACCCTGACGACGTGAAGAACGAGCGGCTGATCGCCCAGTTCGGAACGTAGGCGCGGACCGTGATCTCGCTGGCGCCGCCTCGGTACTTCACAGGTCAGGACATTCCGGCGCAACCTCGCGAGGCGACTATGCTGGACTTTGCACCGGGCGCGGGTACGCAAACTACATCCTGATCGCCGCCTTGCCGATGGAGCTTCCGTGACCTTCCGCCGCCTCGAAACCGCCGACGCCAAAGGCAAGCGCGCGCTGGTGCGTGTGGACTTCAACGTCCCCATGCAGGACGGCAGGGTGAGCGACGACACGCGCCTGCGCGCCGCGCTGCCTACCGTGGAGTTCCTGCGCAAGGCCGGCGCCAAGGTGATCCTGCTGGCCCACTTCGACCGCCCCAAGGGCAAGCGCGTGCCGTCAATGTCGCTGCGTCCGGTGGTGGCGCCGCTGTCGGAGCTGCTCGGCGCGCCGGTGGCGTTCTGCGACGACTGCCTGGGCGACACCGCGGCCCTCGCCATCGCGCCGCTGGCCGAGGGCGGCGTGCTGCTGCTGGAGAACACGCGCTTCCACGCCGGCGAGGAGAGCAACGATCCCGCCCTCGCCCGCCAGATGGCGGCGCTGGCGGACTTCTACGTCAACGACGCCTTCTCCGCCGCGCACCGCGCGCACGCCTCCACCGAGGGCGTCGCCCACCTGATCCCTGCCTACGCGGGCAAGGCGATGGAGGCGGAACTCGACGCGCTCGACGCCGCACTCGGCAACCCACGCCGGCCGGTGCTGGGCATCGTCGGCGGCTCCAAGGTGTCCTCGAAGATCGACCTGCTGAAGAACCTCGTGACCAAGCTCGACAAGCTCGCCATCGGCGGCGGCATGGCCAACACCTTCCTGCACGCACAGGGCTGGGAAGTGGGCGCGTCCTACTGCGAGAAGGACCTGGCCGACACCGCGCGCGAGATCATTCGCCTCGCGGGCAAGCACAAGTGCGAGCTGCTGCTGCCCATCGACACCATCGTGGCCGAGAAGCTCGATGCGCGCGCGCCTGCGTTCGTGCGCGGTCTCGGCGAGATCGACGACGACGAGCGCATCCTCGACGCGGGCCCCGAGACCATCGCCCGCCTCACCCGCGCCATGGACGAGAGCAACACCCTCATCTGGAACGGCCCCCTCGGCGTGTTCGAGACCCCGCCGTTCGACCACGGCACCGTGGCCGCCGCGCGCCACGCCGCCGCCCGGGCCAAGAACGGCAAGCTCACCGCGGTCGCCGGCGGCGGGGACACCGTGGCCGCCCTCAACCACGCCGGCGTCGCGGGCGACTTCACCTTTGTGAGCACCGCGGGCGGAGCCTTCCTGGAATGGATGGAAGGCAAGCCCCTCCCGGGCGTGGAGGCGCTGGAAACCACTACGTAAAGGACCCTTGACTTTTCTGGATCGCGTCGCAGATACTTATCGACTATCGATAGGGATCAGGCATGAAACGCGCGTTCTGGGCAGGGTTCGGGTTGGCGCTGGCGATCGTGGCGGGGGCAACCGCGGGCGGCGTCGCGCTGGCGCAGGCGCAGGCCGCGGCGGCCGTGCAGGAAGCGCGCTTCACGCTGTACCGGGACAAGATCATTGTTCCCGTGATCATCGACGGCAAGACGTTCACGGGCGTCTACGACAGCGGCGCGGAGCGCTCCGTCCTCTCGACAGCCGCCGCCACAGATCTCGCCCTTGACCAGAGCGGGACCAGCCGGCTGCAGGGCTTCGCCGGCGAAGCGCGCGGCAAGACGGTGCGTGACCTCGCCATCGCCGTCGGCGGAGCCACCCACACCTACCCGGTCGTGCCGGTCGTCGATCTCGACGAGCTGTCCGCCCGCTTCGGCCGCAGGCTCGATCTCATCCTCGGGGTCGACGCCTTCCCAGGCATGGTGGCGGAAGTGGACTGGCAGGCCTCCGTGCTGCGCTGGACGCCGCGCGCGCAGTTTCGCCCACCGGAGGGCGTGGCGCCGATCCGGTTCGTGGTGCGCGAAGGCCTCCACCGCACCACCATCGCCATCAACGGCAAGACCGGGCGGGCCAACATCGACCTCGGCTCCGGCGACGCGCTGACAGTATCCGCCCGCTTTGCGCAGCGGGCCGCGATCCCGACGACGGCGAAGGGGCAGATCACCGGCATCGGCGGCGACGCGATCATCGGCCTCGGCTCAGCCGCGAGCGTCGCGTTCGCGGGGGCGACCTTCACGGACGTTCCCGTGGCGCATGACCCGGGCGCCGAACTGGTCGGCGGCGCGGAGGTGAACATCGGCCTGCCGCTCCTGTCGCGCTTCCGGCTGTACTTCGACTATGGCGGCGAGCGCGCGTGGCTGGCGCCCGCCCCGGGCGAGGCGCCGTTTGCGCGCAACACCGTGGGCGTCCGCGTGGGGCGAGCGGGGCCGGACCGGCTCACGATCCTGTTCGTCGCGGACGCCAGCCCTGCCCACGCCGCCGGCCTGCGCGGCGGCGAGGAAATCGTGGCCGTCGACGGGGTGCGGGTGGCGGACTGGGGCGTGGAGCGCGACATCGTCAGCTGGACCCGGGGCGCTGCGGGAACCGCCGTTCGGGTCACCCTGGCCGATGGCCGCGACGTCCCGTTGGTGCACGCCCGCTACTACTAGAGCGCCGCAGGCGCTGGCGGTTGACGCCGTCCGCGGCGTCCTGTGAAACCGGGCGCACGGACATCCGAAGGAACTTCCATGGCCCGCATCACGCTCCGCCAGCTGCTCGATCACGCCGCCGAAAACGATTACGGCCTGCCGGCGTTCAACATCAACAACATGGAACAGGCGCTGGCGATCATGGAGGCGGCGGACGCCGTCGATGCGCCGGTGATCATGCAGGCCAGCCGCGGCGCGCGCAGCTATGCGAACGACATCATGCTCAAGCACATCATCGACGCGTGCGCCGAGATGTACCCGCACATCCCGCTTTGCATGCACCAGGACCACGGCAACAGCCCCGCCACCTGCGCCACCGCCATCCAGTTCGGCTTCACCAGCGTGATGATGGACGGCTCGCTGATGGCCGATGCGAAAACCCCGGCCGACTACGACTACAACGCCTCCGTCACCCGCCAGGTGGTGGACATGGCGCACGCGTGCGGCGTGTCCGTGGAGGGCGAGCTGGGCGTGCTGGGCTCCCTGGAGACGGGCACCGGCGAGGCGGAAGACGGCCACGGCGCCGAAGGCGTGCTCGACCACTCCCAGCTGCTCACCGACCCCGACCAGGCGGTGCACTTCGTGAATTCCACCAACGTCGATGCGCTGGCCATCGCCATGGGCACCAGCCACGGCGCCTACAAGTTCTCCCGCAAGCCCGACGGCGACGTGCTGGCCATGAACGTGATCGAGGAGATCCACCGCCGCCTGCCGAACACCCACCTCGTGATGCACGGCTCCTCATCCGTGCCGCAGGACCTGCAGGACATCATAAACAGCAACGGCGGGCAGATGCCGCAGACGTGGGGCGTGCCGGTGGAGGAGATCCAGCGCGGCATCAAGCACGGCGTGCGCAAAATCAACGTCGACACCGACAACCGCATGGCCATCACCGGCGCGATCCGCAAGCTCTTCGCCGAGAAGCCCGGCGAGTTCGACCCGCGCGCGTACCTGAAGCCCGCCAAGGAAGCGATGCGCAAGGTCTGCCGCCAGCGGTACGAGGAGTTCGGCGCCGCCGGTTTCGCCAGCAAGATCAAGCCGCTGCCGCTGCCCGTGATGGCCGCCCGCTACGCCAAGGGCGAGCTGGACGCCAAGACGCGGTAAGCGCGCAGCGGCGCCCCTGCCCGCGGCGCGCCTTCACCAGTCCCCGTAGCGGAAACCGAGATCGCTGCGCACGCGATCGAGGTCGCGCGCGCTCGTGCGGCGGTCGTACTCGGCGTCGTGCAGACGGTTCTCCACATCGCGCCGCTCGCCGCGCAGGCGCACGAGTTCATTGCGGTGGCGTTCACGCTCCGCATCCGTCGTGCTGGCGATGAGGCCGAGTTCGTTCGCCTGGATCTTGCGCTCAAGCTCGTCGCGCGCGCTGCGGGCCGAGGAGATGGCGCTTTCGGCCGCCGCGAGCGCCGAGCGGACGCTGGCGGCGCGGGCCCCGTCCGAAAACGCCTGCCGGAACACGCCGTCGAGTTCGGGCGGGCACACGCCCGCGTAGCCGCCGCCGCCGAGGCCGGCCTGGAACGCGCGTTGCGGCTGGCAGTAAGTGTGGAGACCCTCGCGGCGGCCCTCCATGTAGCGGGCCTGGTCCGCCGGGAGGCCGGCCAGCGCACACGACTGCTCCAGCGCCACGAACCGTTCCGCCGGGCGCCCCGAGGCGCCGTCCTGGAAACCCACCTGGCGCCAGTCCGCCACCTGGCATTGCGCCGCCGACATGGGCGGCCCGGTTTCACACCCCGCCAGCAGCACCGCCAGCACCACGCCCGCCCCCAACTTTCCCAACATCCCGCACTCCCCGCGCAAGTCCTTCCGTCCAGACATGTTGCACCGGACGCCCTGAACGGGGAACAACCGCGCATGACTTCCGCCCCAGACCCCCGCCGCTGCCGGCTCTACCTGATCACGCCGCCGGCGTTCGAGCCCACAGTCTTCGCGGGGACGCTGGCGGCGGCGCTGGCGGGCGGGGACGTGGCTGCCGTGCAGTTGCGGCTCAAGGACGTGGACGACGCGCAGGTGCTGGCGGCAGGCAAGATCCTGATGCCCATCGTGCAGGACGCGGGCGCGGCCTTCATCGTCAACGACCGGCCGGATCTCGCCGCCCGCCTCGGCGCCGACGGCGTCCATGTGGGCCAGGGCGACGCGTCCTATGGCGCCGCGCGCGCTGCGGTGGGCCCCGACGCCATCGTGGGCGTGACCTGCCACGCCTCCCGCCACCTCGCCATGGAGGCCGGGGAAGCGGGCGCGGACTACGTGGCCTTCGGCGCCTTCCACCCCTCAGCCACCAAGGCGCCGCCCGAATTCGCCACGCCCGACATCCTGGAGTGGTGGCAGGCGCTGATGGAAATCCCCTGCGTCGCCATCGGCGGCGTCACCGTGGACAACGCAGCGCCCCTGGTGCGCGCCGGCGCGGACTTCCTCGCAGTCTCCAGCGGCGTGTGGACGCATCGCGACGGCGAAGCCGCCGCCGTGCGCGCGTTCAACGCGCTGTTCGATGCGGAGGCGGCTGGGGGTGGTGCGGGAGCGCCTTAGGGTAGACGGGGCGAGCAGCGGGTATTGGCCCTTTGCAGACATTCGCTTGGCAGCAGGCTGGCGACGGGCTGAAATGACGAATGATGAGCGTTCGGTATCGTTTGGTCGGGCTTGCATTGGCGGTAGCGCTTTTGGCGCTGCCCTCTGAGGGAAGTAGCCAAGCCATTGCCGGACGGGCGGGGCCTTGGGATGCGACGGGCAATCTTCGTCGAGCGGATAGTGTCACCGACACCGAGTTGATTGCCGCACTTGGTGGGCGCAGGGCCGAGCAGATGTACGCGCTGGAGGTTCTGGCCGAGCGAGTTGTCTTAGACGGCGTCACCGATTTCGTCCGATTGCGGCTAGTGCAACGAACTGACCCGGCCGTTGCTGTGGCGCTTGTCTCAAGCGGTCTACTGACTGACCCAGATCGCCAGATACGTCTCGCTGCGTTACGGGCCGCTGCTGCCATTCCAGAAGCGCGTCACGTACTTGCGCCTCTAGTGACCGATGCGCTCCGAAGTCAATTGGCTCCTCTGGACTTGTCGGCCGCTGAGCAATCTCTCAGACAACGCGCCGAGCAAATAACCGGACGACAAGACCTGTTCGATTACGCCGGAGCCCGGCCAGGGTACTCCGATATCTATGTATTGAATGCAGCAGCCCTCGCAGCGGCCTCGCTCGGCCAAGAAGCAAGTGCGAGCTTTTACGAGTCTATTGAGCCGAGATTCGAAACTCAGCCCTGGTTGCTCGGCGCTTCCGATGCGGCTGTTCTAGCCATTGGCCGATCTGGTCGAGGCGGCCGTTTCATCGAACGCCTCTTGTCTGAAGACGGGCCGCCTTTGCGGGATACGGCCATCAGACGAACCCTGTTGGCGATGCCGACATTTCCCGAGGATGTGCGGGCTCTTGTCGAAAACATGTGCGGACCAAATTTCGTAGCGCCTCACCCGCCGCTCAATCCACTTGTCTGTGACGTACTGGCATGGCGAAGTGGCGATGCAACATCCTTGGCGCGATTGGTTTCAAGGATTCGATCTGATCAGCGGTTAGATATGTATACCGCGCGTGCGCTGCTAACGGAGTTTGGCAACGAGGGCATATCTGCTCTGCGCGGTTTGGCGCGTGAGAACGCGGCATGGTCGCCGGCGGCGGTGACGGAGCTGTGCAGATTAGGCAGTCCCACTGCGGGCATTGAAGTTGTCGCACGAGCACGTGAGCTGGCACGCCGGAGCCGAATCACGAGCGCAATACTGAGTTGGTGCGAAACTGAAGAGCGTCAAATGCCTGCGCGCTTCGCTGTCGGGTTCACTTCGGAGGAAGATGCCGGCTTGGTGGCTACAAACTGAGTTAATGGTCGAGGGCGACCGGCAGTCTTCGGCGAATAGTGGCCTTACGGACTTAGTCGTCTTCAGGCCCTCCATCGCCCTTGACGACTTCTCCGCCGCGTACGCCGAGCCAAACCGGAGACGCATCGCGTCGATCAACAATCGACCAGTCCGGCTGGCCTTCTTCCGCCGCAAACGAAACGAGGCGAAGCCCGCCGCCAAACTCAATGTCGATCTCCGGCAGGCGTCCAAACGTGCGAGCGCCAGTGATGTACGCTCGTCGAATCCTGTCGAAGGATAGCTCCCAAAGCCCGTCGTCTCCGCTGCTTCCGCAGACGATGCTTCCTTCATCCTCTATCCGCCAGTCAGCCCACAAATAGACCCCGAGTTGCCCGACCGGGTTGCCGTACGAGCCATCGCGCCTCTGCTTGCCAGGCGAAAGCTCGCCAAGTTCCAGAAAGATCGCGGAGCCGAAGCCTCGCCAAAGGTGCGAAACCGGCATCCCGGTCAGGTCGGCAGCGATGCGCTCAAAAGGGCCATGCATCACGTAGCATACTGCCGCTCACAACATCCGCAATCGGCGAGAAACGGACGCTCCTGTCCTTACCTTCAAAACTCAGTCATTCCGGACGCGCCGGAGGCGCGATCCGGAATCCAGGGAACTGGGCGCGATGTGTCGCTTGAACCCTTGGGTTCCGGCTCTGCGCGCGCGGTCCGCGCGCTCCGGCCGGAATGACGGAGATCGAAGGCGAATGGCGTCCCCCGCCCCCTACGGCTTCACCGCCGCGCACGCCACGCGCCCGCCTGCCCCGCCGATGGGCTGGCTCGCGTGGTCGTCGGCGTTGGCGTGGAGGATGAGGGCCGATCCCTGTGGCCCCCTCAGCGGCGCGCGGGCGCCGATGGCGGCGGCGGCCAGCGTGACGCCGGGGGCGTAGAACTCCGCGCCGATGGGGCCGGCGGCGGGGGCGTAAAAGTTGGCGAGATCGCCCGCCTCGGGCCCGGCGGGATTGAGCAGGCCGTGGGTGGTGGGCTGGCCGGTGGGGGCATGCCCCGCGTGCGCGCCGGCGGCCTTGAACCCGGCGGCGAAATCGGCGCAGTCGCCGCTTTCGTGCAGGTGGGCGCCGTGCCAGCCGGCGGCGATGGACCCGGGCGCCAGCTCCAGCCGGATCACCACGCCGCGGGGGCCTTCCGTGAACCGCGCCGTGCCGATGGCCGCGCCCGCGCCGTTGAGGACATCGGCCGTGGCCGTCGCGCCCACCGGCCCCGCCGCCTGGGCCGTCCTATGGGCCCCGTGCCCCGCGGCGGCGCAGGCGGAGAGCAGCAGGACGGGAGCAAGGATCAGGGCGCGCATGGGAGACCTCGTGGCGTGGACAGTGCTGCCTATACGACGGCGGGCGCGCCGTCGCGTTCCCCGCCGCTTGGCGCGGGCGTCAAATCTTCGCTAGGATGGGCCATGTTCCAGCGCTTCTTCACCGAACTCCGCCACGCCAAGGTGCCGGTTTCCCTAAAGGAATACCTCGTGCTGCTGGAGGCGCTGGAGAAGGACGTCATCCCGCCGCTGACGGAGGATTTCTACTTCCTCGCCCGCGCCACGCTGGTGAAGGACGAGCGCCACATCGACCGCTTCGACCAGGTGTTCGGCCACGTGTTCAAGGGCGTGGAGTTCACGCAGGACGCCATCGACGCGCTCATCCCCGCCGAATGGCTGAAGGCGCTGACGGAGAAGTACCTCTCCGACGAGGAGAAGGCGCAGATCGAGGCGCTGGGCGGCTGGGACAAGCTCATGGAGACGCTGCAGGAGCGCCTCAAGGAGCAGAAGGAACGCCACGAGGGCGGCAACAAGTGGATCGGCTCGGGGGGCACCTCCCCGTTCGGCAACAACGGCTACAACCCGGAAGGCGTGCGCATCGGGCAGGACCAGGGCCGCCATGGCCGCGCGGTGAAGGTCTGGGACAAGCGGGAGTACAAGAACCTCGACGACCAGGTCGAACTCGGCACCCGCAACATCAAGGTGGCGCCGCGGCGCCTCCGCAAGTTCGCCCGCCAGGGCGCGCCCGACGAACTCGATCTTGACAGCACGATCAAGGAAACCGCGCGCCAGGGCTATCTCGATGTCGTCATGCGGCCGGAGCGGCGCAACACTATCAAGGTGCTGATCTTCTTCGACATCGGCGGCTCGATGGATCCGCACATCAAGATGTGCGAGGAATTGTTCTCCGCCGCGCGCACCGAGTTCAAGCACCTCGAGTACTTCTACTTCCACAACTGCCTCTACGAGGGGGTGTGGAAGGACAACCGCCGGCGCAACACCGAGAAGATGAACACCTGGGACGTGCTGCACAAATACCCGCACGACTACAAAGTCCTGTTTGTCGGCGACGCCACCATGAGCCCGTACGAGATCACCTATCCCGGCGGCTCCGTAGAGCACTGGAACGAGGAGCCGGGCGCGGTGTGGCTGCACCGGGTGAAGGAAATCTACGAAAGCCTCGTGTGGCTGAACCCCACGCCGAAGCAGCACTGGGACCACACGCCGAGCGTCGGCGTCATCCGCGAGATCATCGGCCCGGAGCGCATGTTCCCGCTGACGCTGACGGGGCTTGATGGCGCAATGCGGGAGCTGAGCCGGTAGTGACGCATCCGTCTCCCCCGCGCGGAGGAGAAGGGAACGCCCTGCCTGATCGCCGTTGGCTGCTCACGGCGCTCGGCGCAGCGTCGCTGTCGGCGTGTGCGACCGCTGTCGCGCCCTCCCGCCCGTCTTTCGGGCCAGGCGCAGCCCTTCCGCCCATCCTCACCCGCGCGGACCGCATCACGCGCATCACCGTGTGCACGCGCCCGTTCCGCGCCACCGGCCCGCGCCTCGACGTGGAGACGCTGGGCGACAAGCGCATCGTCCACAACTACGGGCATGGCGGTTCAGGCTGGTCGCTCTCGTGGGGATCGGCGGAGATCGCGGCGCGCCGCGCGCTGGAGGGGGGCGCGAAGGAGATCGCCGTCATCGGCTGCGGCGCCATCGGGCTCACCACCGCGCTCACATTGCAGCGCGCGGGCGCGAAGGTGCGCATCTATGCCAGGGAGCGCATGCCGCAGACACGCTCCTTCCGCGCCACGGGCATCTGGTCCCCGGACAGCCGCATCGCGGACGCCGACAAGATGGGCGCCGACTTTCCCGCGCAGTGGGAGGCCATGACCCGCGCATCGTGGGCGACGCACCAGACGTATCTCGGAATGCCGGGCGCGCCCGTATCCTTCACTGAACGCTACATCCTGCGCGATGCGGCGGCGCTCAACCCAGCGCCGGCCGGACAGTCGCAGGAGGAGATCCGCTTCGCATCCTTCGTGGACCGCATCCGCGACATCAACCCGCGCTTCCGCGACCTTGCGCCCGGCGAACACCCCTTCCCGGTGCCGCGCGTGCGCGCCGGCGCCAACATGATGTTCAACGTCGGCGAGCTTTCGCATCTGCTGACAGCCGATTTCCTGCGCGAGGGCGGGACGATCACGCCCATGGAAGTCCATGCGCCCGCCGATCTCGCCGCCCTGCCGGAGACGGTGATCGTCAACTGCACGGGCTATGGCGCCCGCGCGCTCTGGAAGGACGAGACGCTGACGCCCGTGCGCGGGCAGATCGCCTGGCTCGTGCCGCAACCGGAGGCGAACTACGCTTTCATCTATCGCGGCGTGTCCGTGCTGGCGCGGCCGGATGGCGTGGTGGTGCAGCAGGTGGGCGCAAGCGACATGTTCGGCGTGGGCGACGCCGACGAGACGCCGGATAGGGTGGAAGCGGAAGCCGCGCTTAAGACGGTGGCCCCGCTGTTTGCCGCCTTTCCATGACCGATATCCCCCTCACGCGCCGCCGGTTCGCGGCCGTCTCGGCCGCGGCGCTGGCCGCCGGATGCTCGCCCAAAGGAACTGCCATGAAAGCACCCGCATCGCGCCAGTTTCCGCCGGACTTCGCCTGGGGCACGGCCACGTCCGCCTACCAGATCGAAGGGGCGCGCGACGCCGATGGCCGCGGCAAAAGCATCTGGGACACGTTCGACGCAGACCCCGCGCGCATCCGCGACAGGTCGAACGGCGCCATCGGGTGCGATTCCTATCGCCGCTACGCCGAGGATGCGCAGCTCATCGCCGACGCGAACCTGAAGCACTACCGCTTCTCCATCGCCTGGCCGCGCGTCGTACCCGACGGCGCGGGCGCGCCCAATGCGAAGGGCCTCGACTACTACCGCCGCCTTGCGGATGCGTCGCTGGAGCGCGGCGTGACGCCGTGGGCGACGCTGTTCCACTGGGACCTCCCGCAGGCGCTGCAGGACAGGGGCGGCTGGGCCAACCGCGAGACGGCGCTGCGGCTGGCGGACTACGCCGGCCACGTGGCCGACGCGCTGGGCGACCGGGTGAAGCACTTCATCGTGCTGAACGAGGCCGCGGTGCACGCAGTGCTGGGCCATGTGATCGGCGATCATGCGCCGGGGCTGAAGGATGCGGCCGCGCTGGGCGGCGCCATCCACCACCAGAACCTCGGACAAGGGCTTGCGATCCAGCAACTGCGCGCGAAGGTTTCCGGCGCCCGCATCGGCACCACCATGGCGCTGCAACCGTGCCGGCCGGAGGGCGACGCGCCGCAGAACCTCATCGCCTCCACCGCGTTCGACGCGCTGTGGAACGGCGGCTTCCTCGATCCCGTGCTGAAGGGCGCTTATCCGAAGCCCGCGGAGGAAGCCATCGGCTCCCTGCTGCTGCCGGGCGATCTCGACATCACGAAGCAGCCCGTGGATTTCGTGGGCGTGAACTACTATTCGCCGATCTATGTGAAGCTGGATCTCAACAGCCCCGCGCGCATCGGCTTCGGCCGCCCGCCGAAAGGCAGCCCGCGCGACGCCTTCGGCCGCGAGATCGATCCGTCGGGCCTCTTCGAAACGCTGATGCGGCTGAAGACCGACTACGGCGACCCCCTGCTCTACATCACCGAGAACGGCTGCTCCGATCCCTTCGGCGATGGGCCCGCCGTCATCGACGACGGTTTCCGCATCGCCTACCTGCGCCAGCATCTGGAAGCGGTGTTGAGCGCCCGCGAGGCCGGCGCGCGTGTGGCGGGGTACTTCCACTGGTCGCTCGTCGACAACTGGGAGTGGGCGCTTGGCTACACCTCCAAATTTGGCTGCGTGGCGATGGACCGCGCCACCGGCGTGCGCACGCCGAAGGCCTCCTATGCGTGGCTGAAACAGCTTGCGCTGACAGGCGCCCTCGACGCCGCATGAGCGCCGACGCCGAAACCATCGCCTTCTATGATCGCGATGCTGCGGCGTATGCCGCGCATGTGGCCGCGCACGGGCTGCGCCCCTCGCTGGAAACGTTCGAGGCCGCATTGCCGCGCAACGCCCGCGTGCTCGATCTCGGCTGCGGCGGCGGACAGGATGCGGCCTGGCTGCACGACGGCGGCCATGCGGTGACGGCCATGGACGCCTCCCCCGGCCTTGCACGGGAAGCAAAGACACGCTGGGACATCGACGTGCGGGTGGCGGACTTCTCGACGCTCGATGACATAAACACGTTCGACGGCGTCTGGTCCGCCGCGGCGTTGCACCACGCGCAACGCGATCACCTGCCCGACATCTTCGCCCGCATCGCACGTGCGCTCCGTCCAGGCGGCGCGTTCAGCGCGACCATGAAGGCCGGCGAAGATCGCCGCGACTCCCTTGGCCGCTTCTACTGCGCGATGGACGCCGCGGCCGCGCACGCGCTGTTCGACGAACACGCCTGGGCCGACGTCCACATCCGCGCCACCGAAGGCGCGGGCTACGATGCGGCGGCGACGCCCTGGCTTGTGCTGACGGCGCGGCGGCGATGATCGCGTTGCGCACCCTTTCGCCTGTGGAGATCGCCGCGCATGCGGCGGCGCTGGGCGACGTGCTGGTGGACTGCGTGGATGGCGGGGCGTCCGTCAGTTTCATGGCCAGCCTCGACCATACCCGCGCCACGGCGTTCTGGGAAAGCGTCGCCGCCGCCGCTGCGGGCGATGGGCGCGCGGTCATCGTGGCGGCGGACGCTGCGGGCATCGTGGGCGTGGTGCAGGTCATCCCCGCGGGCGTGGAGAACCAGCCGCACCGGGCGGACGTCTCCAAGATGCTGGTGCACCGGCGCGCGCGCCGGCAGGGCGTCGCCGCACGCTTGCTGGCGGCGGTCGACGATGCGGCGCGCGCCATGGGCCGGACGCTGCTGGTGCTGGATACGCTGGAAGGCAGTGACGCCGAACGCCTCTACCTCCGCACAGGCTGGACCCGCGCCGGCGTCATCCCCGACTATGCGTTGACGCCAGACGGCCGCCCGTGGGCCACGGTGGTGTTCTGGAAACGTGTGTCTTGAACCCAAACCCGCGCTCCCGCCGCCCCTCAGCGGCGGAAGCGCGGGGGCGTCGTCAACTTCCCCGCTTGAAGAAGGACGCAGCCAAAGGCAGCGCGAGGCCGCCAGCCAGACCCGCCACGCCGTCCGCGACGTTCGGGTTGTTTCCAAGAAGCGCGATGAGGCGGTCGCCGTAGCCGCCGGCGGACACTGCGTAGGCCGCGCCCGCACCGCCCGCCGCGCCGAGAATGGTGTTCATCAAAGGCCCGAGGCTGCTGGCCCCGCGGATCGCGCCGATCACGTTGCCGCCCACCGCACCCGCGGCGGCCTGGATCACCCAGGGCATGTACGGCTGGATGGCGTCCAACGCTGACCTCCCTCCGCCCGGCGTTGCGGGCCTGTGGCGACGAGGCTGTCCCCCGTCACTGTGGCGATGTGCCTCGCTTTGGCCACAACACTTAACATTGGGTAACCCCTTGTCCACCCGCCGGTGCAGCGACGCCGTCGCAGCGCGCGTGGACTCTCATTTGTGATGCGCCGGCGCCACAGGGTGTCACCGTTTGGCATGTTCCTGTTCCGTTTCTCCTCCTCCGGGCGCACGATGCCGCCACGATCTCACCGGGGACGCACGCGGAGGATGTCATGCAGGACGAGGAAGCCGACGCCTTCGGGACCGATGGCCGCCTGGCCCCGCTGTACGACGCCGCCCGTTCGGTGCTGACGCGCGAGGGGCGCTGGCGCACGGCGCTGGTGAACCAGGTGGCGCCCGAACCGCACGACGTGATCCTCGACATCGGATGCGGCGCGGGGGGCCTGGCGGTCCTGCTGGCGCGGGCGCAGCCGGCGGCGGAAGTGATCGGGTTCGATCCGCGCCCGGGAATGCTCGCGCAGGCCCGCGCCCGCGCTGCGGAGTCGGGGCTGGCGATCTCCTTCGTGGAATGCGCGCCGCGCGACGTGAGCCTGCACCTCGGCGCCCGCACGCCCACCAAGATCGTGCTGTCGTTGACGGCCGCGCGCGGCGCCACCGTCAAGCTCGCGCACATCCAGGGCGCGCGCCAGATCATCGACCCCGCCGGCGTGCTGCACGTGATCGACTACGGTGCCCAGCGTTCGGCGCTGATGCGCCGCTTGTTCGCCGCATCCCGCGACGGCGCACCGGAAGGCCACGCACCCACGCTGATCCGCGCGGCGGGCTTCGTGGCCGTGGAGGAAACCGCCACATGGTCGACACCATCGGGCGCCATTTCGCTGTACCGCGCGCGCGCAAGCTGAATCCTGTGCAGTACCTGCGCGGAATGCAGTGGCGCTGCGGTTTTCGGATGTTTAGGTGTGCATCAGGGAGAGCGCCCGGAAAGACGGATCGTTCCGGGAGCGCCAACAGGAACAATGCCAGACGACGCCCTGCCCTCCGACAAGACGACCGCCCGTTCGTGGGACGCAAAGCCTGTGGATATCTACATCGTCCACATGGATTCCGAGTGGCAGATCGCGCAGATCGTCGCCGGCTTCATGCATGAGCAGGGCTACGTGGTGGCGCCGACGCACACGCTGGCCCTGCCTGCGATAAGCGGTCCCGATCCGATGCCCGCCGACGCACGCGCCGTGCTGGTGATCTGGCCGATCCGCAGCGAACTGTTTCCGAAGCCCGCGCTTGAGGCGCGCGCCGCCGCACAGCGCGGCCACCTGCTGCAGATCTACGCCGGGCAGGCCCGGCCGCAGGAAACCTACCCGGGCCCGACGCCCATCAACTTCGCCACCTGGGATTATCAGGCCGCCGGCCCGCAGTGGGCGCAACTGATGAACCAGCTGCGCAAGCTGTGCGGCCCGCCGCCCCGGCCGAAAGTCGATGTGGCGGCGGCCACGCAGACGGCCGTGATGGTCGGCACGCTCTTCATGGCGATCATCGGCGCGATCTTTGCGCTCGGCCAGAGCGGCCAGCAACCGACGCTGCAGGCGGGCCCCGACATGCCCATCGACGGCGCCCAGTCGGCGCCTGCGGAAGTCGCGACCAGCGCCGACGCCCGCCCCATCCGGGAGGTGGCGCGCGACATCACCGCCGACGACAAACTGTCCGGCGGGCCGACGAACGAGGACTACGAGAAGGATCGCGGCGTCGAAGTGGGAAAGACGCCCCCGGCCGCCGTTCCCGAAGAGGAGGCGCCGCCGGCCCGGCGCCCCGTGCAGGGCCCCGAACTCTAGGCTACGCCGCGCGCGCCGCGCCCCAGGTGTTGTAT
>JAIYAO010000186.1 GCA_027488965.1 Alphaproteobacteria bacterium | reverse complement strand
GGGCCAGCCAGTGGCGCGTGGTCAGCGCGTAGTGGCGGCGGTCGTTGCGGATATGCTCGGGCTCGAACTGCGGCGCCGCCGCCTCGAGAATCTCGTCCAGCGCCGGCAGGTCGGATTGCGGGAAGATGTGTGTGCGCACGAAGGCCCCGTAGGCCGACGCGTCATACTTCGCGCGATCAAAGTCGGGCGGATAGGCGATGGTCTGCAACGACATGCGTCCCCCCGGTCGCAGCCAGCCAGCGGTGCGGGCGAAGAAGGCGCGATAGGCGCTAACGCGGTCGGCGCGGGAGAGGCCAGGCCGGGCGAAGTGTTCAAAGGCGCCGACGGAGGTGATGGCGTCGTAGGGGGAGTCCGGCGTGTGGTCAGCCCAGTGCGTCACGTGCACAGCCACGTTCGACGGGGCCGTCGCCGCCACGTGCGCCGCCTGCGCGTCGCTCAGGGTGAGGCCCGTGGCGGAGGCCGCCGCGCGCTCCCACATTGCGCGCTCCATCAGCGCGCCCCAGCCGCAGCCGATGTCGAGCAGGCGCGCGCCGCGGACGACGCCGGCGCGGTCGAGGTGCCAGTCGATCTTGGCGCGCTGCGCCACGTCGAGGGGTGCGCCAGGATCGTCGAACAGGGCGCACGAATAGGACAGCGTCGGGTCGAGGAAGAGCGCGAAGAAGGCGTCGCCCGCGTCGTAGTGCGCGCGGATGTCAGGCGCGCCGGCGCCGGCGTAGGCGGCGGCGCTCATGGCGCCTGCGCCAGATGCCGCGCGAGGCGGGCGACGCTGGCGTGGTCGAGGGCGGCTTCCGCATCCACCGGGCGGCCCAGCCAGTCCTCCAGATCGCCGGTCAGCATCACGGCCTCGAGAGAGGGCAGGCCGTAGGCGTCGAACTCGCGCTCATCGTCGATGGCTTCCGCCGGCAGCGACAGCGCGCGGGCCAGCGCGTCGCGGATCCATGCGCGCAGGTCGGATTCGGTGGGTGATGGCTTGGTCATGGGTGCGCCTCGGCGTTGGACAGGGACGGGCGGGCGAGCAGGCCGGCGCGCCAGGCGTCGCGGGTGGCGGCGCGGGCGATCTTGCCGCTGCTGGTGACGCGCACGGCGCCGGGCGCCGCGAGGGCGACCACATCGGGCACGATGTCGAACCCCGCGCCCAGCGCATCGGCGATGGCGGCGCGCACGGCGCCTTCGTCGGCGCCGGCCGGCGCTTCGTGCACGATGACGAGACGTTCCTCCGCCGCCTCCAGGCACGGGAACGCCGCCGTGCGCCCCTGTCCGCGCAGCGCGCAGGCGATGGCGTGTTCGAGATCGGCGGCATGGACGTTGCGCCCGGCGCGCACGATCACGTCCTTGGCGCGGCCGCAGATGTAGAGTTCGCCCCCATGGAGGACGCCGACATCGCCGGTGCGCAGGAACGCGTGCGGCTCTCCGGGCAAGCGGGCGCCGAAGGCATCTGTGCTGGCCGCCGCGTCGTTCCAGTAGCCGCAGGCAATCGAGGGGCCGGCGACCCACACAGCCCCTGACGCGCCATCGGGCAGCGCGATGCCTTGCGTCTCGTCGACGATGCGCACGATCGTCCCCGGCGCCGGGACGCCGCAGGAGACGACGCCCTCGCGTGCGGCGCCGGCGCCCTTGCCGCTGCGGCGCGCAGTGACGAACAGCACCGACTCCGCAAGGCCGTAGCCCGGCGCCAGCGCCGCGGCGCTGAAGCCCGCCGGTCCATAGGCCTCCGCGAAGCGCGCCAGCGTGTGCGCCATCACGGGCTCTGCGCCGTTCACGGCCACGCGCCAGGTGGAGAGGTCCAGACGTGCGCGGTCGGCGGCGTCGCTGCGGTCGACGCACAGGTCGTACGCAAAGTTCGGCGCCCCGCTGAAGGTGGCGCGCTCCGCGGCGATGAGCGCGGGCCAGCGCCCGGGTCGCTGGAGGAACGCAGAGGGGTGCATCAGCGTCGCGGGAAAGCCGAAGGCGATGGGGGTCAGCAGGGCGCCCACAAGGCCCATGTCGTGGAAGGGCGGCAGCCAGAACACGCCGCGGTCCGCGGGCCCGAGATCCCAGGCGTCGCCGATGGCCGCGAGATTGGCCGCCAGCGCGCCATGGGTGATCACGGCGCCGCGGGGCGCCTGCGTGGAGCCGGACGTGAACTGGAGGTAGGCGACGGCGTCCCGCCGCGGCTTGACGGGATCATGCGGGCCCGCATCGCGCGCGGCGTCGTGAAGCGGCGCCTCGATCACGAGGCGCGTCTGCGTCACGGCGACAAGGCGGTCGAGGAACGCGCGGGCGCGGGCGGTGGCGGGCGTCTGCGCCGGCACGGCGATGCGCCCGCTCCAGAGGCAGCCGAGGAAGGCCGCGATGAACCCGAACCCCGGCGGCGCAGCCACCACCACCCGGTCCCCCGGCGCGGTCACGGCCTCGATCGCCCCCGCGGCGCGCCGCACCGCACGCAGGAGCGCATCCCGCGACCAGCGCGTCACCTCGTGATCGCCGCCCCGCCAGCGGGCGAACCCGAAAGCTGGAGTGTCGTCGCCCGCGCCCGCAGCCAGCGCGCCCAGCACGTCTGGCGACAGGCCCTTGTCCCGACACGCCGCCATGTACAGCCACCCCAAATCACAATCTTGACGCGAGTATCACCGTAATGCCACCTCTCGTGTCAAGGGTGGAGTGTGCGCGTGCGGCGAACGGAACGGCATTTCCCGGGTCTCATCGCCGCCGGGGCTATGGACATGGCTGACGCACTCGCGGTCCGCGCCGCCGAGCGGCCCGATGCGCCCGCACTCGTGCTGCTGCCGCCGGGAGACTGCCCGCCGGTGTCCATGACGTACGCGGCGTTGCACGCCCGGGCGCTTGCGGCGGCGGCGGGCCTGCGTTGCAGGCTTCCTGAGGGCGTGCGGGTGCTGTTGGCGTTTCCGGCGGGCGCCGACTTCGTCGTGGCGCTGTTCGCCTGCTTCCTCGCCGGGATGATCGCCGTGCCTGCGCCCCCGCCGCGCGGAACGCGGGGGTCTGCGCGGCTCGCCGCGGTGGCGCACGATTGCAGCGCGGCGCTCCTGCTCACCGCGGACGCCGATACGCGCGCCACTGGTCTGCCGTCAGCGACGCTCGACGACATCGCCTACGGCGACTCCGCGCCCCTGTGGCCGCGCGCGCCGAACGACGTGGCGCTGCTGCAGTACACCTCCGGCTCCACCGGCGCGCCGAAGGGCGTGGCGATCACGCACGCCGCGATCTGGCACAACCAGAGCGTCATCCGCACCTGCTTCGATCATGCCGAGGGCGTGGTGCTGGTGGGCTGGCTGCCGAACTTCCATGACATGGGCCTGATCGGCAATCTGCTGCAGCCGATCTATGCGGGCGGGCTTTCCGTAATGCTGGCGCCCACCACGTTCACGCAGCGCCCCATGCGGTGGCTGCGGGCGGTGTCGGACTGGCGTGCCCACACCAGCGGCGCGCCCAACTTCGCCTACGACCTGTGCGTGCGGGCGGCGACGGAGGAGGCCTGCGCGGGGCTCGACCTGTCTCACTGGCGCGTGGCGTTCAACGGCGCCGAACCCATCCGCGCAGCGACGCTGGACGCCTTCGCGGCGCGCTTTGCGCCCTTCGGCTTTCGCCGCTCGGCGCTGATGGCCTGCTACGGCCTTGCGGAATCGACACTCATGGTGACGGGCGCGCCGGTGGACGCAGCGCCCGTGGTGCTGGATGCGGCGAAGGTCGCGTTGGCGGAGGGCGCCCTGCGGCGCGCGGAGAATGGAGAGGCCGCCGTACCGCTCGTGGCCTGCGGCGATGCGGTCGCGGGCGCCGAGGTGATCGTCACCGATCCCGAAACCGGCGCGCGCCGCGAGGACGGCGCCGTGGGTGAAGTGCTGGTGGACAGTCCCAGCGTCTGCAGGGGCTACTGGGAGAACCCGTCGGCCACGGCGCGGGCGTTCCATGTGCGGGAGGGCCGCCGCTTTCTGCGCACAGGAGATCTGGGGGCGATGCTGGAAGGCCATCTCTACATCGTCGGCCGCGCCAAGGACGTGCTCATCATGCACGGTCGCAACATTCATCCCGCGGATTTGGAGGCGGCGGTGGAGGCGCGGTTCGCCGCGGCGGGCGCGGTGCGGTCCGTACTGGTGGGCGTGCAGGGCGCCGGCGGGGAAACGGCGGTGCTGTTCATGGAGTTGACGCGGGACGGGCTGCGCGGTTGCGATGCGGCGGCGATCGCCCAGGGCGCGCGGGCCTGCGCCATGGCCGCCGCCGACACGCCGCTGGCCGGCGTGGTTCTGCTGAAGCCCGGCGCGCTGCCGCTTACGTCAAGCGGTAAGGTCCGCCGCGCGGCGTGCATGGAGATGTTCTTGGCGGGCGAGCTGCCCGGCATCGCCTGGATGGACCCCGGCGCCGGGCGACTCATCGCCGCAAAGACGGGCGCCGGGGCTTTGGTGCCCGGCGTCAGGCTGGCGAGGCCGGCCGACCCGCGCTAGGTCTGGCCCACGGAGATCTCCATGGCCGACATCGCAGACTTCATCGCCGGACTGCCGAAAGCCGAGTTGCACCTGCATCTGGAGGGCAGCCTCGAACCCGAACTCATGTTCGCGCTGGCGAAGCGCAACGGCGTCGCCATCCCGTTCGCCAGCGTGGAGGAGGTGCGCGCCGCCTACAGCTTCTCGCGCCTGCAGGACTTCCTCGACATCTACTACCAGGGCGCGCAGGTGCTGCTGCACGAGCAGGACTTCTTCGACCTCACGTGGGCCTACCTCACCCGCGTGGCCGCCGACGGGGCGCGGCACGTGGAAGTGTTCTTCGATCCGCAGACGCATACCGACCGCGGCGTGCCCTTCGCCACGGTGGCCGACGGCATGCTCGCCGCGCTGGCGCGGGCGGAGGCGGAGCTGGGCGTCACCTCGAAGCTCATCATGTGTTTCCTGCGCCATCTCGACGAGGAGGCCGCCTTCGCCACACTGAAGGACGCCGAGTCCTATCTGGACCGCATCGCGGCGGTGGGCCTCGATTCCTCCGAACTCGGCCATCCGCCTGCGAAGTTCGCCCGAGTCTACAAGGCCGCGCGGGAGCGCGGTCTCCTGCTGGTGGCGCACGCCGGCGAGGAAGGCCCCGCGCCCTACGTGTGGGAAGCGCTCGACGTGCTGGGCGTGGACCGCATAGACCACGGCAATCGCGCACTCGACGACGACGCGCTCGTGGCGCGGCTGGCGGCGGAACAGATGACGCTCACCGTGTGCCCGCTGTCCAATCTCAAGCTCTGCGTCGTGCACGACATGAAGGACCACCCCCTGAAGCGCATGCTGGACCTCGGCCTGCGCGCCACCGTGAACTCCGATGATCCCGCCTATTTCGGCGGCTACCTGAACGCCAACTACCTCGCCGCCGCGCAGGCATTGTCTCTGTCGCGCGCCGACCTTTCGACGCTGGCGAAAAACAGCTTTGCGGGGTCCTTCCTCGACGCGGACGCCAAGGCGCGCCATATGGCGGCGGTGGACGCCTACGTTGTCGCGCACGCGGCCTGAAGGCGCACGAGAGCCCCGCATGACGTTTTCAGTGCCGTCGCGCCGCCCCGAGGACACGGGCGCCATCGCCGTGGCGCTCGCGCCGCACCTGCGGGCGGGCGATGTGGTGCTGCTGGATGGCGCGCTCGCCGCCGGCAAGACGTATTTCGTCACGGCGCTCGCCGCCGCGCTGGGCGCTGCGGACGCCGTCACAAGCCCCACCTTCGCCATCGCGCAGTTCTATGCCGGCGCGCGGGGGCCGATCCTGCACATGGACGCCTACCGCCTCGAGGACATGGCCGCGTTCCGCGATCTCGCCCTCGACGACTACATGGCCGAGGCGATCACCCTCATCGAATGGGGCGGCAAGGTATCCGCGGCGTTTCCGACGCATCTCTCCCTGCAGTTCGCCGTGGACGATGCAGCGCGCTTGCTGACGTTCACGGCGCACGGCGCGCGCTGGCGCGACGCGATGCCCGCGCTGCAAGAGGCTCTGGCCGCCGCATGCTGACGCTCGCCATCGAGACATCGGCGGCGCGCTACGGCATCGCGCTGGGGGACGCAGGTGTTGCGACGTTCGATTCCCTGCGCGATCTCGGCGAGGGCGCCGGGCGCGATCTGGGCGATCTCCTGACGCAAGGTCTTGCCGCCATGGAGCGCCGCGTTCCGGACATCGGCGCCATCGCCGTCAACATCGGCCCAGGCAGCCTCGGCTCCCTGCGCGACGGCGTCGCGTTCGCGCATGGCCTTGCCTACGCATTGGGCGCGCCGGTGTTTCCGTTCACCTCGTTCGAACTCATGGGCGTCGCCGCGGGCGGATCGGCGTCGCGGCCGGCGCTGTGCACGCGGCGCGCGAACGAGGGGCTCGCCTATGCGGGCGTCTTCGACGGCGCCCGCGTGCGGATCATGCGCCACGGCGCACTGGCGCAGATCGTGGCCGCGGTGGCGGGGGATGGCCGGGCCTTCGTGACGGCGGGCAGTTTCCGCGCGGAGCTTGCGGCGCTGTTGCCGGGCGCCGAGCTGATCGACAGCGGCGTGGAGACGCCGGACGCAGCGACCATGCTGGCGATGGGGCTCGCCGGGCGCACGCCAACGGATGTGCTGACCTCGCCGGTGTTTCCCCTGTACGACGGCGCGGCGGTGTTTCGTGACTGATGCTGCAACTCTCGCCGGATGCCTGCTGGAGGGCGGGGTCGTCGTCGCGCCCACCGACACGGTCTACGGCCTTGCCGCCTCGCCGCTGCATCCAGCCGCCGTGGCGCGCATCTTCGAACTCAAGCGCCGGCCGGCGACGCGCAACCTGCCGGTGATGGCGGCGGACGCCGGCCAGATCGCCGCACTCGGCGCGGTCATCTCGCCCGCGGGCGCGCGGCTGCTGGCCTCCTCGCTCGTTCCCGGCGCGCTCACCATCGCGTTCGGGCTGGATGCGGCGGCGGCCCCGCCCTGGCTTGCGGGCCGGGACGAAGTGGCCGTGCGCATCCCTGATCACCCGCTGATGCTGGAGGTGCTGCGCCGCACCGGGCCGCTGCTCGTCACCAGCGCCAACACCCATGGGCAGGCGACGCCGGAAAGCCTCGCCGATGTGCTCGCCCAGCTTGACGGCGCGCCGGACATGGCGTTCGACGGCGGCGTGCTCAGCGCCACGCCCTCCACCCTCGTCAACTGCCGCGCCGATCCTTGGGTGATCGAGCGCGCGGGCGCCATTTCGCCCGAAGCGATCGCCGCGGTGCTCTCATGAGCGGCCTCATCCTCGGCATTGAATCCTCCTGCGACGACACCGCCGCGGCGGTGGTGGACGCACATGGGCGCGTGCTCGCCTCCGTGATCGCCAGCCAGACGGACATCCACGCCGCGCACGGCGGCGTCTATCCCGAACTCGCCAGCCGCGCGCATGTGCAATCTATCGTGCGAACCGTCGATCGCGCGCTGGCCGATGCGGACGTGAAGGGCCCGGACCTGCGCGCCATCGGCGTCACGCGCGGGCCCGGGCTGATCGGATCGCTGCTGGTGGGTCTCAACACGGCGCAGGGGCTTGGCCTCGGCTGGGGCGTGCCAGTAATCGGGATCAACCATCTGCGCGGCCACCTGCGCAGTGCGGACCTGGAAGAGGCGCGCGTGCGCTATCCCGCGCTCGTGCTGCTGGTGTCCGGCGGGCACACCATGCTGGCGCGCATGACGTCTCCCCGCGACATCGCCGTGCTGGGCCGAACGCGCGACGACTCGGTGGGCGAGGCCTATGACAAGGTGGGCCGCATGCTGGGCCTCGGCTATCCCGGCGGGCCGGCGGTGGATCGCCTCGCGGCCACGGGGCAGGCCACCATCGCGTTTCCGCGTCCGTTGCTGAACGAAGGGTTCGAGTTCTCGTTCTCGGGGCTCAAGTCGTCGGTGGCGCGGGCGGTGGCGCAGGCGCGGGCACCCGACTATGCCGACGTAGCGGCCTCATTCGTGGCGGCCTGCCTCGACGTGCTGATGACGAAGTGCCGCCGCGCGCTGGATGGCGGCGATTACGCCTCACTCGTGATCGTCGGCGGCGTGGCGGCGAGCAAGCAGTTGCGCGAACGCGCAGGGGCGCTGTGCGAGGACGTGGGCGTGGCGCTGTGCCTGCCGCCGCTGCGCTGGTCCACCGACAACGCCGCGATGATCGCGCTGGCCACGTGGGATTATCTTGCCCTCGATGCGCCGCCGAAGCCCGTGGCGCAGACGCGCCTGGCGATCGGCGACTACTAGATTGCGCTTATTGCGGCGCGGGCAGCGTCGCCATGGCCACGCAGCCGACGCCGTCCACATGGTTCACGCTCAGCGCCCCGCCGTGGGCCGCGAGCACGCGCCGCGCCAGCGGCAGGCCGAGGCCCAGGCCCTGCGCACTCCGGTGCAGCGCATCGTCTGCCTGCTGGAAGGCCTCAAAGCAGGTTTCGAGACGCGCGCTGGGGATGCCCTTGCCGCGGTCGCGCACGGCGAACACGACCGAACCGCGCTCCCGCGTGGCCATGAGATCGACCGGGCCTTCGCCATGCTGGATGGCGTTGCGTACGAGGTGGCGCAGGGCGCGGACCAGAAGGTCGCGGTCGCACTCGAACCGGAGCCCGGCGGCGGCGTCGTGCACCCGCAGGACCACGTCGTGGGCGTCCGCCGTCTCGCCCTCGGCGGTGGTGACCGCGTCGAGGATTTGGGTGACGCTGCATTCGTCCAGACGCAGCCGGATCTCGGCGGTCAGCAACTGGGCGGCGGCGATGAGATCGGCCACGTTGACGGTGAAGCGCCGCCCCGCATCGGCGATCAGGCCCGCGAACTCCGTCACCTCGGAGGATTTCGGGTGCGCCATGATGTGCTCGGCGAAGCCCACGATGGAGGTCAGCGGCGTGCGCAGTTCGTGCTGCACCAGCCGCAGCACGTTGGCCTTGATGGCGTGAGCCTGCTCGGCGCGCTGCTTGGCTTGCAGGATCTCGCGTTCATGGCGCCAGGCGCGCAGGACGTAACGGATCTGGTAGCGCAACAGCAGCGCGTTGAGCGGTTTCACCACGAAAGACGTGGCGCCCGCCTGGAAGGCGGCGTCGATCGCGGCGGCGTCCTCGCGGCCCGTGACGACGACGACGGGCAGGTGGCGCAGGTGTTCGTCGGCGCGGAGCCGCGCGATCAGCGCGCAGCCGTCGAGCCCCGGCAGATCGAGGTCCACCAGCACCAGATCGAACGCGCCCGCCCGCAGGCGCGCAAAGGCGTCGGCGCCATCGGCGGCGGCTTCCAGGGCGACGTCCGGGGTTTCGAGGTGGGCATGGGCGAAGGCGCGCAGGCCCGCGTCGCCCGCGGCCACAAGAATGCGCGCCGGCTCATCGAGCACGAAGAAGAATCCGGTCTCATCGACCGCGCGGGCATGCATGGCGGGGCTCTTTTGGGCAATTACGCTGGCGGGCGGTTAATTTTCACCGCCGCCGGTGCGGCGAACGGCGGGTTAACCACGCGTCGATGACGCCCACGGCGACCTGCGGGGCGGCGATTTTCGCCGCCGCCCCGCCCCCCACCGGCCGTGCGCCCCCGCTTCCGCAGCCATGGAGCCGCGGAGGTCGTCCGCCTGTCGGCGCGCCCGGCGTCTCGACGCGTGCGCGCCCGGCTGTGTCCTGCGCCGCCGCCCGGGGACGGGGCGGGCGCATCTTGCGCATTTCTCATCCGGCGGCCGCCCGGCCGGGGTGGCGACGCGCGAGCCTGCGCTTTAGACTGGCCGCGTCGATGGCTGCGAGGGTCGCTGCGCTGGCGTCCTGCTCCGTTCGGCCGCTTCCTGCCGCCCTCCACACCGTCCCGCGACCGTCGGTCGTTCGCCCCGTCATGTGGCCCGGAGGCGAACGGGGGCGACAGGATCACGAATGGGTGGTTTGCCGATGGAATGCCGATGAAGGCCGATAGCAAGCCGATGCCGCCCCCGCAGACCCCCATCGACCTCGCCCACGAGGCGGAATTCCAGATCGCCGGCCTCCAGGTGAGCCCGGCCACCCGTAAAGTGCGCGGCCCCCGCCACGCGGAGGTGCTGGAGCCGCGGGTGATGCAGGTGCTGGTGGCGCTGGCGCGGCGGCGCGACGGCGTGGTTTCGCGCGACGACCTGCTGCAGGCCTGCTGGGGTGGGCGCGCCATCGGGGACGACGCCATCCACCGCTGCATCGCCAAGGTTCGCAAGCTGGGGGAAGCGAGTGGGGCCTTCAGCCTCGAAACCATTCCGCGCGTCGGCTATCGGCTCACGGCGATGGAGGCAGCCCCGCCCGTGGCGCCGGCGTCCGAGCCGGCGGCGGAGCCGGGCCCGGTGCTCGCCGTCCTGCCGTTCGACAATCTCTCCGGCGATTCGGAATTGCTCTTCTTCTCGGACGGGGTGTCCGACGAAATCCTGCACGCGCTGTCGCGCAACACCAATCTGCGACTGATCGGGCGGGCGTCGAGCTTCCAGTTTCGCGGGCCCAACAAGGTGGTGCGCACCATCGCCGGGGAGCTGAAGACCAGCCACCTGCTGGATGGCTCTGTCCGCCGGGCCGGGGACCGGGTGCGTGTGAGCGCCCACCTCATCGAGGCCGCCACGCAGACGATGGTCTGGTCCGACCGGTTCGACCGCGACCTCGCCAACATCTTCGCCCTGCAGGACGAGATCGCCGCCGCCGTGGCTGCGGCCCTCCACATCCGGTTCGCCGCCCCGCGGGCGGAGCCGCAGGTGTCGAAGGAGGCCTACGATACGTTCCTGCGCGGCGCGGTATGGAGCCGCGACGTGTCGCTGGAGAGCCAGGTCCGTGCGCTGATGCTGCTGGACGAGGCCGTGACGCAGGCGCCGGAACTTGCCCGCGCTTGGGGGGAGCTTGCGCTGACGCGCGCGCAGTTGCGCTACATCGGGGCCCCGCAGGCCGCCGCCATCACCGTGCCCCTGATCACCGAAGCGGCCGAACGCGCCATCGCCATGGACCCGCGCGCGCAGGGCGCATGGGGCGCGCTCTATCTGGCGACGCCGCCGTTCGCGTTCATGCAGGCGGAGGCGCTGTTCGAACGGGTCAGGCGCGTGGGGTTCGACCTGCCGCTGGCGCGCGCGATCCATCTCATGGACGTGGGCCGGCTGCGCGAAGCGCAGGAAGAGCTGGCGCGCGCCCAAAGCATCGATCCGTTCCAGCAGATGCAGATGTTCTACTGCGCGGTGGGCGAACTGGCGCAGGGCGATCTCGACAACGCAGTCCGCATCGTCGGCGAAGCGGTGGACCGCTGGCCGCAGGTGCCGTTCCTTGCGGCCTTCTACACCGTGTGGGCCGCGCACGCGGGCGCCTGGGCCGACGTGGACCGCATGCTCGCGCCCGAACGGCTGGCGCGCCATCCGATGGGGCCATGGACTGAAAGCGTGCGCCTCAAGGTGGAGGTGTTGCGCCAAGGTGCGGACGCCACGCTGTTTGCGAAGCTGCGCGCGGCGGAAACGCCCATGGCGGCCTCACACGTGGAATCTGCGGCGTTCGCGGGCCACCTGCTGGGTGCGGCGGCGGTTCTTGCGGACGCCGCGCCGGTGAACCTGCACGCCATCCGGCGCCCGGAACTGGGGATGGCGGCGCTGTTTCTGCCCCTCTACGAGGGCTTTCGCCGCGATCCCGCGTTCGCCGCCTACTGCGCCAAGATCGGCCTTGCGGCCTACTGGACGCAGACGGGGGCCTGGCCCGATTGCGCCGGCGAATTGTCCGCGCACTACGACTTCCGGGCAGCCTGCCGCGCGGCGCTCGCGTAGTCTACTTCGGCGGGGCCGCCGCCGCGGGGGCCAGCGGCGGGCCGGTGAACTCGGCCTCGATGATGATCTCCACCGCGTCGCTCACGCCCATGGTCGTCCCCGGAGCGGGGATGCCGTAGGCCATGCCGTAGTCGCTGCGGTTCAGCGTCCCGCGCGCGGAGAAGCCGATGCGCCCGTTCGGGTCCATCGGATGGCCGGCGTAGCCGCCGTTGAACTTCGCCTCGAGCACGAGGGGCTTCGTTGCGCCGTGCATCGTGAAGTCGCCGGAGACGCGGGCGGTGTCGGGGCCGGTCAGCTCCACGGAAGTGGAGACAAATCCCATGGCGGGAAAGCGCGCGGCATCAAGGAAGTTGGGCCCGCGCAGCTCGTCCTCGAAGCCCGGCGGCGGACTCTCCACGGCGATGGAGCGGGGATCGACCGTCGCGGTGAGTTTCATCTGTGCGGGATCGGCGGGCGCGAAGTCCAGCTTCGCATCGAACTTGGTGAAGCGGCCGGTGTACTGCGAAAAGCCAAGGTGGTTGACGCGGAAGATCAGGCTCGCGTGGCTGGGATCGAGCGTGTAGGCGCCGGCGGGGGCCACGGTGGCGACGGGCGTGGGGGCCGCGGGCGGCGCAGCTGTCGGTGCGGGCGCCGGCGAGCAGGCGCCGAGGGCGACGAGCACAAGGGCCGCGGCGATCTGGATCTTCATGGCGGGTCTCCGATGTGGCGGTCCTTCTGCGGCGGCGGGGCGCCCAAGTAAAGCGCGGGCCGGGGGCGGAACTCGCGTTCTGCGGCCGCCTGCTTGTACATCGCCTGCAGGGCGGTCAGTGTCCGGTCGCAGCAATCCTGGTGGGTGCGACAGTGGCTGGGCCGATTCTCGTCGTGGAAGATGAAGCGCTCGTGCGCATCGTCGCCGTGGAGACCCTGGAAGACTTCGGGTTCACCGTGCTGGAGGCTGCGCGCGGGGACGAGGCGCTGGCGCAACTCAGCGCCAATCCGGCTATCGCGCTGCTGGTCACCGATGTGGGCCTGCCCGGCCTCGACGGCCGCCAGCTCGCAGAGGCGGCGCGCAAGCTGCGGCCCGACCTGCCCGTCATCTTCATGACTGGCTATGCGCCCCGGTCGGACGCCACCCCCGCCCCGGATGCGCGCACATTTACTCTGGGCAAGCCGTTCACGCCCGACCAGCTGCACCGCGCCGTGCGCGCGATGATCGACGCCTGAGCGCCGGCGCTGGCGCCGGCAGGCCCGTTGGCGCTAGATCGTGGCCATGACCCTCCGTTCCTGCCTCGCCATGGGCCTTGCGGCCCTCCTCGCCGCCTGCGCCGCCGCCGGGACATCGGCGCCCACGGGCGCGGTGGCGCCACGGGGCGGGCCGTCCATCGCCGCCGGCGCGCTCGATCTTGGAGACTGGAAGCGCGGCGGCGCCGACGGGGTGGCGCAGCGGTTCGCTGGTGTGGTGGCGCGCCGCTATGGCGCGGGCGTGCCGATCAGCGCCGCCGCCGCGGATCTGCGCGCCAACCAGTTCACCTGCGCCCGGCCCGCCGCCGCGCGCGCGGGCGATCCGCCAGACCAGGTCTGCCGCCGCACCGCCACCGAGGCCGGCTGCGCCCATACCTGGCAGGCCCACCTGTGGGACGACGCCGCCGGCCAGGCCGCGAAGCTCACCCGGGTGCGCGGCCTCTACGATCGCCGCTGCGCGTCCGACGGCGGGTTACTCGGGGGGCCGGGGTAGGCCAAAGCTGCGGAAAGCAACGGATGATCTCGAACGATTTTCTGCGGATGATGTCGCGGTACAATCGCTGGCAGAACGCCGAGATTTACGCGGCCGCCGCGGTGTTGACGGAAGAGGAGCGTCGCGCGGATCGCGGCGCCTTCTGGCAGTCCATTCACGGCACGCTCAGCCACCTCTACTGGGCAGACCGACTTTGGCTTTCGCGGTTCGACGTGACGGAGGCGCCGAACGTCCCGCAAAAAAGCAGCGCCACGTTTGTCGCGGCGTGGCCAACCCTTCAACGGGAGCGTCGTGCTCTGGACGACCTGATGGTCGCGTGGACCGACCGGTTCGAAGAGGGCCCTGTCGATGGCGTTCTCAAATGGTTCAGCGGATCGCTGGGACGAGAGGTGGAAGCGCCACTTTCGGTGGTTCTTCCTCACTTTTTCAATCACCAGACCCATCATCGCGGGCAGGCCCATGCGATGGTGACCGCCGCAGGCGGTCGGACGGGCGACACCGACCTATTCCTCATGCCGCCGGACATGTGGCCAGATCGCTAACCGTCGCGCGGCGACGTGGCCCCAAGACAGCAGGCGAAGCAGCCCCTATCTAGACCCCATGCACGACCTCTATCACCCCCGCGTCTTCGAACTGGCCGGCGACATCGCCCACATTGGCCGGCTCGCGCAGCCGCACGGCACCGCCACGCGGGTGTCGAAGATCTGCGGCTCGACCGCGACGGTGGACGTCACGCTGGACGGTGAGCGGATCGCCGACTTCGCCATCGAGATCGAGGCGTGCGCGCTGGGGCAGGCGTCGGCGTCGGTGCTGGCGGCGCACGCGGCGGGCGCTTCCATTGCGGAGATCACGGCGGCGCGGGATGCGCTGTTTGCGATGCTCAAGCAGGACGGCCCGCCGCCAGCAGGCCGGTTCTGGGAGCTGCGGCATCTAGAAGGCGTGCGCGCCTATCCGCAGCGGCACACCTCCACGCTGCTCGCGTTTGACGCCTGCCTGGCCGCCATCGCAGCGGCCCGCGCGCCTCTGCCCGCCGCGTCCTGAGGCCGCCGACGGGCGCGCGGCCGATCCGGTTCGACTCGCCCGCCGCCGCCTGCTAGGAAAATGACAGTCCGGACAGGGGGTTGAGCGCCCCCACGTTGCGCCGGCGCGGGAGCGGTCGGCGATGCGTCTGGTGTTCCGGATCCTGGGGCTCCTGCTCCTCGCAGCGATCGCCGTCGGCCTCTATGCGGGCTACCGCATCGGCTTTGGCCATCCGTTCACGATCAACCAGCTGGCGGACCGGCAGGCCGTCGCGTTCGTGGCGCGCAATCCTGAGCTGTTCACCCAGATCGGCCTGGTGGACGGCACAGTCCTTGATCGTCATTCGGGTAAGCTTGCGCCGGTGGGCGTGGCCAAACGCGACGAGAATTATGCCTTTGCGGAGAAGGCGCTCACGGAGGTGCGCCGGTACGACCGGGACAAGCTCGGCACGCAGGACCAGATCACGTTCGACATCCTGGAAGACCAGTACGAAAGCGCGCTCGCGTTCCGTCCGTTTACCTGGGTGTCCTCCGACGGGATGTACGCAGTGGACCAGATGTGGGGGACGAACGTCTCCCTGCCGGCGTTCCTGCTGTCGGGCCACACCATCAAGAACGCCAAGACCGCCGAGACCTACGTGCAGCGGCTGGAGGCGTCCGGTGCGAAGATCGACGGCCTCGTGGCGGAACTCGAGCGCCAGACCGCCGCGGGCGTCATCCTGCCGGGCGCCCTTGTGGCGCGCACCATCGCCATCACCCGCGACACCATCGCGCCCGATCCCGCCGCAAGCCCGCTCGTGGCGAAGCTCGAAACGGGGATGGCGGCGCTCGACGCCATGGCCCAGGAAGAGCGTGCCGCGCTGAAGGCGCGCGCGGTGGCGGCGCTCACCGATGGACTCTATCCGGCCTACGCGCGGCTCATCACGGCGCTTCAGGCGCTTGAGCCCGCTGCGCAGGCGCAAGGCGCCGGCATCGGCCGCCTCAAGGATGGCGCGGCCCTTTATGCGGTCATGCTGCGGCAGG
>JAIYAO010000136.1 GCA_027488965.1 Alphaproteobacteria bacterium | reverse complement strand
CTGGCCGCCTCCACTTCCTTCACGGCGAGGCCGAGCGTGGTGGGCGTCTTCTCCAGCGCGTCGGCGCGGCCGGCGGCGCGCGCCGTCTCTGGCCCGACGGCGCCCATGCGGAGCGCCTTCATGGCGGCCTGTGCGCGCAGGCCCGCGGGCGCGGCCTCGTCGCGCGCTACGATGGCGAGCGCGAAGGTGGAGGCGTTGACCAGCGCGTTCTGCGGCGGCGGGCGCAGCTTTGCGGCCACGGACGTGGCGGCGTTGAGGGAGGTGTCGTACCGCGCCAGCGGTGGGCGCGCGGGCGGTGTCCCGTTGAGGATGGCGATGGCGCCCTGGAACCACGTGAGCGCGGGGTCGGCGGCGTTCGTGGCGCGCGCCACTTCCAGCGCCAGGTCGGCGCTTTCCTTCTCGCCCGCCTCGGCGAAGCACAGCACGCGCAGGCGCAGCACGAAGGGCGGGGGCGCGTCGGTCTGGATCAGGTCGGCGCGGCGGCAGGCGTCCCGCAGCCGACCGCGGCCAAGCTCCGCCTGCGTGGCGTAGAGGGCGATGCCCGCGTCGCGCTTGGCCTCGCCGGAGCCGGACACCATGGAGTTGATCTCGTCGCCGGCGCCGATGCGCGCCAGCGCCTCATAGCGTTTGCGTGCAGCCACCAGAGCGTCGCCCGACGGCGCCTGTGCGGGGGTCAGCAACGCCTGGCGGACCAGCCGCAGGGCCGCGGGAGAGTTGATCGTGGCCGGCACGCGGTCGAACAGCACCACGAGACCCGCCGGGTCGCTCTGGCGCCACAGGGCGCGCGGCAACGCCGATTCGCCCCGCGCCAGCGCGCCCACCGCCCAGGGATCGAGTTCCGCCAGTGCGCCCTGCTCGATGGCGCCGTCCACCTGCGCCTGCGCCGCCGGAGCCGCGCACAGCGCCGCCGCCGCGATCATCGCCTGGATGGAGATGGCCCGCATCAGTTCTTGAACGCGTCCGGCAGTTCGATCCGCTTCTCGGCGCGCTGCGGATCGGCGTTGTCGGCCACGTTGAGCAGGTAGAAAAACCCCGCCCCCAGCACCACCACGGCCCCGGCCAGCGCCATCATGGCCCCGCGCGGGCTGAGCGCCTGGCCCCGGGACGAGCCTCCCCTGCGTCTGCGTCGTCTCACGTTAACGAATCCTCGCGCCGTTGCGGTTGGCGGAGATTGACCGCAAAATACGGCGAGTTTCCAGACGCGGCCGGTGATTGCGCTGGGAATTGCAGTGTATTCCGGGGCGTGTGCGATTCCATCGCGCCGCCGGCAAGGAACAGGAGAAGAACGTGAACGGCGGCGACGCCACTGTGGAGCCCCTGAGGGAGCCCCCGAAGGAGCCGTCATGTGATGCACAGGCGCTTGCGGCGTCGCTCGTGGTCGACCGGCCCATCGTGCTGGTGGGTCTCATGGGCGCAGGAAAGTCCACCATCGGGCGCCGGCTCGCGGCCGCGCTCGACCTGCCGTTCGTGGACGCCGACGAGGAGATCGAGCGCGCGGCGGGCCTGCCCGTCGCCGAGATTTTCGCCCGCCATGGAGAGCCCGAGTTCCGTCGCGGAGAGCGCCGCGTGATCGAGCGCCTGCTGCAGGGCCCGCCCCACGTGCTGGCCACCGGCGGCGGCGCCTTCATGGACCCTCACACCCGCGCGCTGGTGCGCGCCCACGCCACCAGCGTGTGGCTGCGCGCCGACATCGACGTGCTCATGCGCCGGGTGGAGAAGCGCGACACACGCCCGCTGCTGCGCGGCGGCGATCCGCGCGCGGTGATGGAGCGGCTGATGGCGGAACGCTATCCGGCCTACGCCGAGGCGGATCTCACCGTCGATTCCAACAACGCCCCCCACGGCGCGGCGGTGGCGCTGGTGCTGAAGGCGCTGGCGCAGCACAGGCGCGCCGCATGAGCACGCCCCGCACGGTGCGCGTCGATCTCGGCGCGCGCAGCTATAACGTGGCGATCGGGCCGGGCTTGCTTGCACAGGCGGGCGCGCGCATCGCCCCGTTCGCGCCGGGCAAGCGGGTGGCGGTCGTCGTCGATGAGACCGTCGCGCGGCTGCACCTGGCGGCGCTCACGCAGGCGCTGTCGTCGGCGGGGCTCACCGTCCACACGGTGGTGACGCCGGCGGGCGAGGGCGCGAAATCCTTCGCGGGGCTGGAGCGCGTCATCGATGCGCTGCTCGCGCTCAACCTGGAGCGGCGCGACCTTGTGGTGGCGTTCGGCGGCGGCGTGGTGGGCGATCTCGCGGGGCTCGCCGCAGCGCTGCTGAAGCGCGGCCTCGATTTCGTGCAGGTTCCCACCACGCTGCTGGCGCAGGTGGATTCCTCCGTGGGCGGCAAGACGGCCATCAACGCATCTGCGGGCAAGAACCTCGTGGGCGTGTTCCACCAGCCGCGCCTCGTGCTGGCCGATCTCGACGTGCTGTCCACGCTGCCGGAGCGGGAGCGCCGCGCGGGCTATGCGGAGATCGTCAAGATCGGCCTCATCCGCGATGCGGCGTTCTTCGCGTGGTGCGAACTGCATGCCGAGGACGTGATCGCCGCGCGCCCGGGCGACATCCTGCGCGAGGCCGTGGCGGTGGCGGTGCAGGCCAAGGCCGAAATCGTCGCCGCCGACGAGCGCGAGGGCGGCGTGCGCGCGCTGCTCAACCTCGGCCACACCTTCGCCCACGCCATCGAGGCGCAGGCGGGGCTCGACACGGGCGCGGTGCTGCATGGCGAGGCGGTGGGCTGCGGCATGGCGCTGGCGTTCCGCTTCTCCGCGGGGCTCGGGCACTGCAATGGCGCCGACAGCGCGCGCGTCGACGCGCACCTGAAGGCGGCGGGGTTCGCCACGCGCCTCGCGGACCTCCCCGCAGGCCCCTACACCCCGGCGCGCATGATCGCGGCCATGCAGCATGACAAGAAGAACGAGGGCGGGCGCCTCACGCTCATCCTCGCCCGCGGCATCGGCGACGCTTTCGTGTCGAAAAACGTCGATGTCGCCGCGCTGGGCGACTTTCTCGCCGAACAGGCCTAGGGACGGCGCATGACTTCCTCGGTCCTCGTCGCGGCGATCGTCATCGTCGTGCTCATCCTGCTCAACGCGTTCTTCTCGCTGGCCGAAACCGCGCTCACCGCCGCCTCGCGGGCGCGCATGACGAGCCTGGAGAAGGACGGCGACCGCGGCGCACGCCGTGTGCTGCGGCTGGTGGAGAACCGCGAGCGCATGATCGGCGCCATCCTGCTCGGCGCCAACTTCGTCACCATCGGCGCCTCTGCGATCGCGGCCACCATCTTCGGCCAGATGTACGGGGAGGCGGGGCCGATCATCTCCACGCTCGTGCTCACGCCGCTGCTGCTGGTGTTCGGCGAGGTGATGCCCAAGACCTGGGCGATCACCAGCGCCGATCCGCTTGCGCGGGCGGTGTCGTGGCCGGTGACATGGATGGTGCGCGTGCTTGCGCCCATCGTGGCGGGCGTTTCGTTCCTCGTGCGCCAGATGCTGAAAGTGATCGGCGTGCGCGTGGAGCCGGGCATCGACGTGCTGGCGGCGCGCGAGGAGATCATGGGCACGGTGGACCTGCACGCCGAGGAGGGCGGCGTGGAGCGCGACGTGCGCGACCGCCTGCGCGGCGCCTTCGAGCTGGGCGACCTCACCATCGCGGACGTGATGGTGCACCGCCGCTCCATGAAGACCATCGACGCTGAGCTGCCGCCGCGCGAAATCCTTGCGCAGGCGATGGCGAGCCCCCACACCCGCATCCCCGTGTGGAAGGACGATCCCGACAACATCATCGGCGTGCTGCACGCGCGCGATCTCATGCGCGCGATCGCCGAAAAGGGGCGCGACGGGTTCGTGCTCGACGACGTGATGCGCACGCCGTGGTTCGTGCCGGAGACGGCCTGGGCGGAAGACCAGCTCGCAGAGTTCCTGAAGCGGCGCGAGCACTTCGCCATCGTCGTCG
>JAIYAO010000112.1 GCA_027488965.1 Alphaproteobacteria bacterium | reverse complement strand
GCTGCTGGAGACGCTGCCGGCGCAGGACTACGACGTGGTGATCGACTCCGAGTTGAAGAACGGGTCCGTCACGCTCGGCGAAATCTACCTGCCGGGCGACACCGAGGACGAGATCCTGATCTCCACCCACACCTGCCACCCGTCGCTGGCCAACGACAACCTGTCCGGACTGATCGTCTCCCTTCACCTCGCGCGCGAAATCGCCGCCGCGCCGCGCCGGTACAGCTACCGTTTCCTCTACGGTCCGGGCACCATCGGTTCGATCCTGTGGCTGGCGCTGAACGAGGAGAAGACGCGCCGCATCCGCCACGGTCTCGTGCTTACGGGCATGGGGGACACAGGCCCGCTGACCTACAAGCGCAGCCGGCTGGGCGACAAGCCGATCGACCGGGCAGCCCAGCACGTGCTGGAAACCTCCGGCGCGCCCAGCCGGATCATCGACTACTACCCCTACGGCTACGACGAGCGGCAGTTCTGCTCCCCCGGGTTCGACCTGCCGGTCGGGCGCCTCTCGCGCACCCCGCACGGGGAGTTCCCGGAGTACCACACGTCCGCGGACAATCCCGATTTCGTGAAACCCGAGATGATGGCCGCCAGCTTCGAGGCCGCGCGCGCCATCCTCGATGTGCTTGAGCAGGACCGCACCCTCACCAGCACCAACCCCAAGGGGGAGCCGCGGCTCGGTAAGCGGGGGCTGTACCGGCAGGTGGCGGGCCAGGCCAACGCCAAGCCGGACGAACTCGCGCTCCTGTGGATCCTGGCCTACGCGGACGGGCGCCATTCCCTGCTGGACATCGCCATGCGCGCCAGGACCCCGTTTGCGCGGATCGCCGCGGCGGCGCGGGTGCTCGAAACGCACGGGCTCCTCCGTTGACCATGGGCCGCGCCCGTCTCCCTATGGCGGCGGCCCGCTATTTGCGGTCAGGTTCGCTGGGGCTGCGGCGTGCCGTCGCCGGCCATCGCCCCGGATGGATCTGCCGATGAGCGTTCAAGCCCTCGAAGCCTCCCCAACCGTCGCGGATGCACCCGCGACGGCCAAGGCCGCCGGCCCGTTTTCGGCGTTCAAGATCCAGGTCCTGCTGTCGTTCTTCCTGCAGCGGATCGGCCTGAACCAGACCATCGGCGGGGTCTTTTACCCGATCCCGCTGTCGCTGTTCGCCATGCCCGCCGTGGTCGGCTGGCTGCTCGTGAGCGGCTGGGCCAAGCCCTCCCCGACGCGGATCGGACTGTGGTGCGCGCTCGTGGTGGGGGGATGCATCAGCATGTTCCTCACCCGCTACGAGGCGTCTGCCTTCTCGCTCTACACGTACTTCGCGCTCTACGCGATGTTCCTGTTTCCCGTGGTGCTTGAAGACGCCGCCTACGAGCGCTTCTTCCGGATGATCGCCAACGTCGGCGCGGCGCTCTGCATCATCGGCGCGCTGCAGTACGCCATCCAGTACGTCTGGAGCCCGCCGTGGCTGTTCACGTGGCGCACCATCATTCCGCCGGAGTACCTGATCGAGTTCAACACGCTGAACTGGACGGGGGAGTGGGGCAGCGGCCTCTACAAGGCCAACGGGTTCTTCCTGATGGAGGCGTCGTGGCTGTCCCAGCTCGGTGCGCGCACGCTGCTGATCGCCGTCATCATGCTGCGCGATCCCCGCTACCTGCTGCTCTGCGTGCCCGGCCTGATCGCGTCCTATTCTGGCACAGGCCTGCTGCTGTTTGCGCTTTTCGGGATCATCCCGACCATCCTGCTGGTGTCCCGGAGCCGCGGGATGCTGATGTGGATCATCGTCGTCGCTTCGGCGGTGCTGGCGATCCTGTCCATCTTCGCGGACGCCCTGAACCTCGACGTATTCACCAACCGGCTGGCCGAGTTCGGCCGGCCCGACACGAGCGCGAGCTTCCGGTTCATCGTGGTGTGGCAGGCGTTCGAGCGCTTCCTGCAGGAATCCATCCCGACGCTCCTGTTCGGGGCGGGACCGGCGGCGGTGGAATACTATGTCCAGGGCCTGCGGACGGACGGGTTCGTGCCGGGCTGGCTCAAGCTCATCGTCGACTACGGCTTCTTCGGGTTCGTGGTGTTCTCCGCGTTCCTCGTCACGTGCGTCTGGCAGACCACGCGCTCGTCGATCATCACCGCCGCCACGCTGTTCCAGTTCCTGGTTCTCGACGGCAGCCTCGTGGTGCCGCAGGCCGCGCTGATCACCTTCGTGTCGGTGGCCATGGTGGTGCGCCGGTCGACCTTCAGGCCGTTCGGGACGCCTGCGCCGCAGGCCGGCTGACGGCGGCTGCAATCGCAGCTTCGATCTCCGCGGCCTGCCCGGTCCACGTCAGCGCCGCCGCCACCTCCGCCTTGAAGGCGGCGAATGCCGCGCACAGGGCGTCGGCGGGCTGGACCGAGAATTTGTCGACGATGGGTGCGATGTCGCGCGCATGGGCGATGCGGCGGATGAACTGCGCGGCGGCAGGGCTGAAGCTGAAGTCGCCGGCCACGTCGGCGTATGTCAGCACGATGCAGTTCTGCACGATGTAGGCGGCGGTCTTCAGCTTGTGGCCGGCGGTGAAGCGATCCGTGATCACGCCGAAGCGCAGGGCGTCCCCGCGGCCGCCGTCCACGATCCGCAGCCCGGGCGGCGCATCGGCGCCGAAGACGGAGGCCTCCGCCGTCAGCGCCACGTCGCCCAGTACGGCGGGGGTGGCCTCTGCGATGAACCGGCGAAGGTCGCGCGCCTTGGGAAACCAGCCGTACGTGCCCGTCAGCACCACCTCGCGCGCAATCCGTGCGTCCGGCGCCAGCGGCGCGGCGGGGGGCGCCCCCGGCATCGCCAGCGCGATGTCCTTGCGGCCCGAAATGCCGGCCAGCAGTGCACGGTCGCGATGCGAGAGCGCCACGATCCCCTCGAACAGCGGCCCCGCCAGAGCCGCGCGCTCCTGCCGGCGCGCGAGCAGGGCGTAGGCGTCCGCCGCCGGCCCGGCATCCGCCAGGATGTGGCGCATGGCGTCGCTGGTGACGTTGTGCCGGATCGTGAGGAACGCGGGCGCGCCCGGCCCCAGCAGGCGGCGCACCTGTGCGGCGAGGCGATCGAGGTGCTCGTGCGAGAAGACGACCGCGTCGGCGCGGCCGACGGTGACGGCTTCGGCGATGCGGGCGGCCTCCGCGCCGCCGAACACGAACGTCTCCGGCGCGGACAGATGGACCGCCGCACCCACCAGTTGGCGCGCACGTCCCAGCCGGGCAGTGGCCAGGGGTTCGATCTCGTGGCCGCCGGCGAGGGCCGCGCACATCTTGCGGTCGTAGACGTTGTCGCCCTGGTCCTCGGCGCCCGTGCCCGCGCGGCTGACCCAGACAATCCGCATGCAATGAGCCCTTCCGGCGATGGCGTTCCTGCGGTGTGGCGCCAATCGCTGGCGGAATCGTTTACGCGCCCGGGATCTTCCGCGACGCGCGCCGTCCGCTCAGTTGTGGGTCCGCCACACCGGCTTCACCGGCCGCCCGCGCAGATATCGCTCCGGCCCCTCGGCGATGGCGCGGGCATACACGGCGAGCGCGGCGTCCACGGCGGTCACCGTCTCGGCGATCGCCTCATCGTCGTGGCCCATGTTGTTGACGAACGAGGGGCCGATGACGCCGTTCTCGATCATTTCCTGCATGAACAGCGTGCGGAAAACTTGGCTGCGTTCGCCCGTGGCGTCGCGGGTGGTGAAGATCACGTTGCCGCCCGGCCCCGCCACCTGGACATAGGCGCCCATGGCATGCCGGTCGATGGCGGCCTGCACGCCGGCCTTCAGCTTCTCGCCCTGCGCGTCGAGCACGGCGGTCACGTCGAGCTGGTCGTAGGCGTCCATCACCGCAAGGCTCGCGGCCATCGCGTGGGTCTCGCCGCCGTGCGTGGTGGACAGCAGGAACACCCGCTGCCGGTCATGCTCGATGCCGCCGAGGCGCATGATGTCGCGTTCGCCCGAGAGCGCCGCCACCGCAAAGCCGTTCGCCATCGCCTTGCCCCACACCGCGAGATCGCCCGTGACGCCGTAGAGGCGCTGGGCGGTGTCCTTCAGCGAGCGGAAGCCGGTGATCGTTTCGTCGATGATGAACACCGCGCCGTGCTTGCGGCACAGCGCCTTGGCGCCTTCCAGGAAACCCGGCGCCGGGATCTCGGAGGTCGCGGCTTCCAGGATGATGCAGGCGATGGCGCCGGGGTGGGCGTCGAACGCCGCTTCGATGCTCGCGAGGTCGTTGAAGCGGAACTTGACCGTCAGGTCCTTGATGCTCTGCGGGATGCCGCCGTGCATGGGCGTGGCGCCGATGAACCAGTCGTCGACGGAGAAGAAGGGCTGGTCGCCGCAGATGGCCACCATGTCGCGGCCGGTATGGGCGCGGGCGATCTTGATGGCGGCGGTGGCGCAGTCGGAACCGTTCTTGGCGAACTTCACCATGGCGTCCGGCTGGCCGATGAAGTGGAGGAAGCGCTCCGCCAGCTGCATTTCGATGCGCGCGGGGCGGACGAAGTTGGCCCCCAGCGCCATCTGCTTCGCCGCCGCCTCGATCACCGGCTTGTAGGCATGACCCAGCGTCACCGACCGCAGGCCGGCGCCGTACTCGATGAAGCGGTTGCCGTCGCAGTCCCACACGCGGCAGCCTTCGCCGCGTTCAAAGAATGAGGGCGCATCCTCCGGATACTGGTCGTCGCCCTTGGCGTAGGTGTGGGCGCCGCCGGGAATGAGGCGATGACTGAGCGGACGCAACCGCGCGCTTTCGGGGAAGCGGGGGATTGTGCGGTTATGGTCGTGCTTCGTCATGGGCGGCCATGTCCTCGGGCGGGGCGGGCGGTCTGCTCAGAACGCACCACAGCATGCACCGGATGTCCGCAAGTTTCACGCCCGTCGACGCGCCGGACGGCTCAGACCGCGCCTTCGGACTTGAGCAGCGCGGGCACCGTCTTGAAAAGGATCGTGGCGTCCTGCGCGTAAGACCAGTTCATGAGGTACATCCGGTCCAGTTCGATGCGCCGTTCATAGGTCGTCGTGCTGCGGCCGCTGACCTGCCACAGGCCGGTGATGCCCGGACGGACAAGCAGGTAGTACCGGCGGTCCTTGGCGTAGCGGTCCAGTTCGGTGCGGGTGATCGGGCGCGGGCCGATCACGCTCATCTCGCCGATCAGCACATTCCAGAGCTGGGGCAGTTCGTCGATGCTGGTCTTGCGGATGAACGCGCCGATGCGGGTGACGCGGGGGTCGTCGACCAGCTTCTGGGTCTCGCGCCACTCGCGCTCGGCCTCGGGGTTGGCGGCGAGGTGGGCCGCGAGCACGGCGTCGCCGTCCTTCACCATCGAGCGGAACTTCCAGCAGCGGAACGGCCGGCCCTGGCGGCCGACGCGCTTGTGCCCATACAGCACAGACCCGCCGTCGTTGAGCCAGATCAGGAGCGCCACGGTGAGCAGGATCGGCGACAGCGCGACCAGGCCGCAGAAAGACGAGACGACGTCGAAGACGCGCTTGGCGCGCCCGTTCGCCCGCATGGCGGCCATGACGACCACAGGATCGGTGACCACGTGGTTGCGCGCTTCGGGGCTCTCTCCGCCGCCGGACCGGCGTCGGCGCCGGTTGCTGCGGGTCAGGGACTGTCCGGCCTCCCGGTAGGTCGTGGCGGCTAGCGCGCCCATGTCCTGTTCCCCAATCCCAGACGTAAACTCTTTATTACCAATCGCATGCGAAGATTTCGCAATGCAACATTCTTTTGGGTGCGGCGCACAAATTAATGTTTCAGCCATAGCTGCGCCCAACTTCGCGCCGCCGTCACGCGAATTATCCAGCACTGCGGCGCTGGGGGCTTCGTGACTCGCCGGAGAGGGGAAATCGTCGTCCGCAGCATCCCGCCCGGCGGCGTCGCTCCCACCGGGCGTGACCTGTCCGTCACCCGGGCCGGCGCCTGGCTCGTCGGGGGCCTGATCGGGGCGCTGGTCTATAGCGCGGTATGCTGGACGCTGATTTATCATGGGGCGCAGGCGGCCATTGCATGGATGACGCCAGAGCCGCGGATCGAGGCGGCGGCCGCGCCGTCGCCGGGCATTTACCCCGCCCCTGAGAGCCCGCCCGCCCCCTGAAGGGGTCGCACATGCCGGCTGTCGCGGCAGAAGGGCACGGGCTTGCAGCGCACGCGCGCCGCTGCAAAAGGACGGTGTCCGCCTCCTGGCCGCCGGAAAGTCTCATCGCCGATGCTGAGGGCCACCAAGCCCCCCTGGTCTGCCCGCATGTCGGAAGGTCGCAGGCTGTATGCCGTCGGCGACATCCACGGCCGCGCCGACCTGCTCGCCGGCCTGCTCGCCCAGATCGAGGCGGACATCCGTGCCAATACGGCACAGGGCATGGCGCCCACGCTGGTGTTCCTGGGCGACTACATCGACCGTGGCGTGGAATCCCGGCGCTGCATCGACATCCTGCTGGCGCTGGCGGCCGGGCCGCTTGATGTTCATTTTCTCAAGGGCAAGCACGACGACGCGCTGCTGCAGTTCCTCGATCACGCCGAGGGCGGCGCCCGCTGGCTGCGCAAGGGCGGGGCGGAGACTCTCTTCTCCTATGGCGTCCGCGCGCCGGCGAACCGATCGAGCCCGCGCGATCTCGCCCGCGCCGCCGATGCGCTGCGTGCGGCCATGCCGGCAAGCCACCTCGATTTCTTCCGTCGCCTCAAACTGCACGTGCGCTTCGGCGATTATCTGTTTGTCCACGCGGGGTTGAAGCCCGGCGTCGCGCTTGAGCAGCAGAAGGAGAAGGACCTCCTGTCCATTCGCGGCCCGTTCCTGCGCTCGCGGGAGCCCTGGCCCTTCGTGGTGGTCCACGGCCACACGCCGGTGGACCGGTTCTACCGGGACGCGCGCCGGATCGGCGTCGATACCGGCGCCTACGCCACGGGCCGTCTCTCGGCGGTGTGTCTGGAGGGGGAGGCGGTGAGCCTCTTTTCCACCTAGGGCCGCGCCACCATGGCGGTTCCATGCCGCGCAACTCTCAACATTCGCCGCGGCTTCGCTTAAGAGGCGTCAATCTTGCGTTCAGTTCGGATACGGCACAGCACAAGACCAGAACGGGGAGCCAACATGCGCGCTTGGGTATCGTCACGGATCGGCAAGGTCGCCGCCGCCCTCATGGCAGCCGCTCTGCTCGTGGCGGCCGCCCCGGCGCTGGCGCAGACTGCGCCGACGGCCCCGCTCTCGGCCCCTGTCGCCCAGACGGCTGCGCCGGCGCCCGCAGCGCCCGCCGCGGCCCGGCCGCCGGTGGCCGATGGCGCAACGCCCGCCTACACGGCCCCGTCCTCGGACGGCTATGTGCTGGGCATCAATGACAAGCTGCGCATCCTGGTGTTCGGCGAGGAGTCCCTCTCGGGCGAATTCTCGGTGGACAGCACCGGCCGCGTCGCCATGCCGTTCATCGGCGAGGTGCAGGCCGCCGGCCTCACCCGCAGCGCCTTCGAGGACGCGCTCGAGGCCCGCATGCGCGAGGAGCAGATCCTGCTGGACCCCCGCGTGTCCATCGATCTCATCAATTTCCGGCCGTTCTACATCCTCGGCGAAGTGGTGCGGCCGGGGGAGTACCCGTCTTCGTCCAACCTCAACGTCTTCAACGCTGTGGCCACCGCCGGCGGCTTCACCACGCTGGCCAACCAGACCCGCGTGATGATCAAGCGCTCTGGCGAGCAGATCGAGACCGAGTACTCGCTCCTGTCGCCGGTCACCGTGAACCCGGGCGACACCATCCGGGTGCTGAAGGGCGCCTTCTACATCCTGGGCGAGGTCAACCGGCCGGGAGAGTATCCGTTCTCCGAAGGGCTCACCGTCCAGAACGCCGTGGCCACCGCCGGCGGCTTCACCTACCGCGCCAACCAGCGCGAGGTGGTGATCAAGCACCGCGACGAGCCGGCGGAGCGGAAGGTGCGGGTCAACGGCAGCACGCCGGTCCAGCCGGGCGACACCATCCGGGTCACAGAGCGCTTCTTCTAGGCGGCCGCACGGGGCCGGATCACCGGCCCCTGCGACCGATTCGTTGCCCTAAAATCAGACACTTGTCGCCCTAGCGTCTCAGGTGTAAACGCCGCGGCAAGCACGCTCTCCAAGGGTGCTGCATTGTCGCTGCGCCGGTCGGGCGTGGTCTCCGGTCGCACCTTCCATCGCCGCATACCGCGCACCCCGCCGTTCCTGTCGGGGCCTGCAGGCTCCCCGTCATTTCGCCTGTGGCGTGTGAGGACGTGGCGTCCGGTCGTGGTGAGCGCAGAAACGGAGACCATGCCCCAGCGGTGGCGGCGACAGAGGGATGGTGGCGGATGTCGAAGGCGAAGATGCTGGCCTGCGTGGCCCTGGCGGCGCTAATGTCGGCGGCCATCACCCCGATCGCCGCGGCGCAGGCGCCTGCAGCCCCCGCCGCCTTGGACCAGCCCCTCGACACCGGGTTCGACAGGGGCCGCAACCAGTCGGTCAACGAGCGCGCCCGCCCCGAATTCGACTCCAAGGGCCTCCGGCTGGGCGCCATCGTCCTGCGTCCGGAACTGACGGCAGAGGCCGGCACGGACAGCAACGTCTTCTACCAGGCCGCCAGCGAGCAGGACGACACGGTCTTTGCCCTCAAGCCCCGCCTCCGGGCGGAGACGGACTGGGTCCGCCACAGCCTCCGCGCCGAGGCTGGCCTCGATGACCTGCGCTACAGCGACAACGACAGCGAGAACCACACCGACGTCTTCGTCCGCGGCGAGGGGCGGCTCGACGTACGGCGCGGCACATACCTCACCCTCGGCGGTGGCCAGGAACGTCTTACCGAGGCGCGGGGCGATCCGGACTCGCCGGGCACCGCCGCCAAGCCCATCCGGCTGGAGATCCGCGCGGCGTACGCCGGCGCCGTGCACACGTTCAACCGCGCCCGCGTGTCCCTCCGGCTGGACCGCACGAACCTCAACTACAAGGACGCGCCGCTGACCGGCGGCGGCGTCGCCGACCAGGACCAGCGGGACCATACCACCACCACCGCCACCGGCCGCGTCGAGTACGCCATCAGTCCGGATACCGCCGTGGTCGCCCAGGTGGCGGCCAACACGCGCGATTATGAACTGCAGCCGCCGCGGGCGGGCTTCGACCGGGATTCCGAGGGCGTCAGCTATCTTGTGGGCGTCAACACGGACCTGACGAACCTGATCCGCGGCGAACTGATCGCCGGCTACCTGTACCAGGACTACGACGACCCGGCGCTGGAGACGGCGCGCGGCCTCGCGCTGGAGGCCAACATCGCCTACTTCGCCACGCCGCTGACCACGCTGACCTTCAAGGCCCGCCGGCGCATCGACGAGACGCTGACCGCCGCGGCCTCCTCCTACGCCGCCACCGAAGCGGACCTGCGCATCGACCATGAGCTGCGCCGGAACATTCTGCTCACGGCCGGCGTCGGGATGCTTAACAGGGACTTCCAGGGCGCGTCCCGGGATGACGAAATCCTGCTCGCGGACGCCGGGGCCCGATTCTTGCTCAACCGTCGGATAGAGTTGGGTGCGCGGTGGCGGTACGAACGGCAGGACTCGTCCGGCCCGATCGCCGACCCTGACTATGATGTCAATCGCTTCACCGTGTCGGCGACCCTGCGCTTCTAGGCAGGCCACCCCACGACAGCGTCGGAGTAAGGTGCAATGGCGGCGGATTTCGGTGGACGCAGGCTCCAGGCAGCGAACGGGCAGGGGCTCCCGGCCATTCCCTCGACGATGGACGGCTTCGGCTTCGTCCGCATCGTGGAGATGTTCCGCCGGCGCATCTGGCTGTTTGCGGCCATCATGGCCTCGGTGCTGCTGATCGTGCTGTTCGCCACGGTCACGGCGACGCGGATGTATTCCTCCACAGTCCAGGTGCAGATCGACCTGCGCGAGAAGCGCGTGCTGGGCGACATGGAATCCATCGTCGCCGGCGGCCCGCCGGACGCGGCCACCATCGACACCGAAACCCAGATCATGACCTCACGCTTCCTCGCGGGTCGCGTCGTGGACTCGCTGCGCCTGCTGGACGACCGGGAATTCTCCAAGCCGCCCTCGCCGGGGCTTTTCTCCTCGATCCGCGCCATGTTCGGCGGTCCGCCCGCGCTCGCCCGCGAGACGGCGGCTTCCCGCCAGCGCCGCCGCGAGGACGCCATCACGCAGGTGCTCGAGCAGCTGCAGGTGCGTCGCCTCGGGCTGACGTACCTGGTGGAGATCACGTTCACTTCGCGCGATCCCCTGAAGGCCACGCGAATCGCCGATGCGTACGCCAACCATTATCTCACGCAGCAGCTACAGACGAAGTACGACACGCTGAAGACCGCCAACGACTGGCTGTCGACGCGCCTGTCCGAGCTCTCCGAGGAGGTGCAGCGCAAGGAGCGCGGCGTGGAAGAGTACCGCGCCCGCGAAGGCCTGCTGAACGCCGACGGCGTGCGGCTCACCGAACAGACCGCCCAGGCGCTGAACCTGCAGCGCGCGGACCGGATGCAGGAATACTCCCGCGCCCAGGCCCGCGCCTCCAGCCTGCGCGCCTCGCTGTCCTCCGGCGGCACAGGCGACGCCGCGCGTGAGACGCTGCAGTCTCCCACGATCTCCAACCTGCGCACGCAGCAGGCGGAACTGTCGCGCAAGCGCGCCGAGCTCTCCGCCCAGAAGGGCCCGCGTCACCCCGCGATGCTCGAGATCGACCGCCAGTACCAGTCGCTGGAGGAGCAGATCCAGCTTGAGGTCCGCCGCATCATCGCCAGCGTCGAGGATGAGGCGCGCATCGCCCGCCAGGCCGTGCAGGCCATCGACGAGACGCTGGGCGCCCAGCAGGCCACGCTGGCCGAGCAGAACATCGGCGAAGTGACGCTGCGCGAACGCACCCGCGACGCCGACGCCAGCCGCCAGCTCTACGAAGCCCTGTTGACCCGCTACCGCGAGATCGCCGCCCAGAGCGGCATCGAGCAGCCCGACGCCCGCGTCGTCAGCCGCGCCTCGATCCCGACCAAGCCGTCCTCGCCGCAACCGGCGCTGAACCTGATCATCGGCCTCCTGCTGGGCGCCGCCCTCGGCGCGCTGGCGGTGCTGATCGTCGAAATGCTGGAGCAGTCCTTCCGCACGCCGGAGGACATCCAGGACCGCCTCGGCCTCACCTGCCTCGGCCAGGTGCCGTTCCTCGACCGGCGCACCCGCACCGTGGACGGCGAATTGCTGACGCCGGAGTCCTTCGTGCTCAAGCGGCCGCTGTCGGCCTTCGGCGAAGCCCTGCGCAGCGTGCGCGCCGGCGCCTTCTTCGCCTCGCCGGACCGCAAGGTGAAGGTGCTCGCCGTCACCTCCGCGCTGCCCGACGAAGGCAAGACGACGACGTCTATCGCGCTCGCCCGCATCTCGGCGCTCGCCGGCTCCAAGACCGTGCTAGTCGACTGCGACCTGCGCCGCCGCTCGGCCACGCACTGCATCGGCCTGGAAGTGGAGAAGGGCCTGACGGAAGTGCTGTTCCGAACAGCGACCCTCAACGACGTGATCCAGAAGGACCCCGGCTCGGGCGTCGACATCGTGCCGCTGGCGCAGGCCGAGTTCACGCCGCGCGACCTGTTCGGCTCGGACGCCATGCGCTCGCTCATCGAAGCGCTGCGCGCCCGCTACGACGTGATCATCCTCGACAGCGCGCCCGTGCTGCCGGTGTCCGACACGCGCGTGCTCGCGTCGGTCGCGGACTCCGTGCTCATGGTCGTGCGCTGGGGCAAGACGCCGGCGCCGATCGTGCGCAACGCCATCGACCAGCTGCGCGCCCACGGCGCCACCATCGCAGGCGTGGTGCTTTCGGGGGTCGAATCGGGCCTTGTGTCGCGGCTGCTCTACGACAAGCCCGATTATTACAGTGAACTCTATCAGACCTACTACATTCGTTGAGGCCCCGCTCGCGGCGGCGGCGACCTTCGCCGTCGCCGCGCTTGCGGTGATCGTGCTGGGCGCGACGCAGACGATGGCGGCTTCGGCCGGGGCCACGTCCGCGGCGCGCCTTCGCGCTGCGGAGCTGATGCCGCGCGGGCCGGAGCGCGACGCCGCCCTGGCGCTGGCGCAGGTAGCCATCGCCGACGCCATCGCGCTCGCGCCCAAGGATCCCGCGCTGCACGCCCGGGCCGCGCGCGCGTTCTACCTGCAGGCCGCCACCGCCACATTGCAGGACGTCTCCCAGCCGCTGCTCGAGGCGGCGGCGAGAGCCGCCGACCGCGCCACCGCGGCCGGTCCCGACGAGGCGGGCGCGCCCTCCACCCGCGCCATGATCGTGTTCGCACGCAACTACGGCGCGCCCGATGACGCCATGGCGCGCTACGTGGCCGACAGCTACGCCGGCCGCGCGCGCGATCCCGAGACGATGCTTTGGCGCGTGCAGGCCGCCGCAGCGGCGTGGCCTGCGCTCGATGCGGGCTCCAAGCTGCGCGCCGCCGATGAAGCATGCGCGCTGCTGCGCCTGCCCGCCCTGCGGGACCGCGCGTCGGTGGCCGCGCAGCGGATGGGCGACGACCTGGGCGGGTGCGCGATTGCGCCCGCGACCGGGCGTTAGCCGAGCACCCGCGTGCGCGCCGTTTCCTTGACCTTCGCCGCCGCGGCCACGGGATCCACGTAGGCGGCGGCCACCCCCATCAACGCCGCGAAGACGCCCGCCGCCGCCGGGGACGCCAGCGCCGACGTGGCGAGGCCGTGCACCATGGTCACCGTCATCACGCCCGCCGCCAGCGTGAAGCCGCGGCTCGGCCGCCGGCCGTGGTCATCCGCGCGCCACAGCCGCCAGAGGTAGACGCCGAACGCGCCCAGCAGCAGGGCGCCGCCCACCAGCCCCGTCTCCGCCAGCCAGCGCAGCGCATCGAAGGGCGCGCCGCCGGCTCCCGCGGGGATCATGTCGTAGGCGCCCATGCCGTGGCCGAAGAGGGGCTTCTCGCCCCACGCCGCTGCCGCGGACTGTGTCACGCCGGCGTAGTAGCCGGGCTCCCCCGGTGCAGACAGGAACCGGCGCAGCGCGCCGCCGCCGGAGGTCGCCGCCGCCAGCAGCGCCATCACGCCCACCGCGCCCGCCGCCGCCGGCACCAGCCGGGGGCCGGCCCGGCCCTTCAGGCCGCGGCGCCAGGCGAGGAAGAAGAATGCGACCAGCCCCGCCACGCCAGCAGCGATGCCGGCGCGCGATCCGCTCAGCACCAGCATGTTCAGGCTCGCCGCCATGGCGGCCCCCGGCAGGATCATGCGGCGCACCAGCGTCGGCGCCGCCGCTTCCGGCCCCTGCGTGGGCCGCCGGGTGAGTTCGTCGACGCCGGCGAAGGCGGCCAGTACGGCGAACAAGGCGAACACGGTGGCGGACTCGTTGGGACTGGCGAAGGGCCCCGCCACGCGACCTTCCGGGTCGGGGACCGCGAGGCCGAAAAAGTCGCCGCGACCGTCGAACCCGTCCAGCACCGTCAGCGCAGCGATGGCGAGCGGGACCCACAGCAGCGCCGATACCATCCGGTTGCGGCCCGCCGCGATCGTGGCGCCCGCCGTGGCGAGGAAGCAGAAGCCCGCACCCGCCAGCGCCACCATGGCCTGCTCGGCGCGGTAGGGCGCATCGGCGGCGCCGACGAGGAACGCCCCGCTCATGATCGCGCCCTGCACGACGAGCGCGGCGAACAGGCCGGCGGGCAGCGAGAAGCGCTTGAGCACGTCGAACATCGCAAACCGCGTCCGCGGCCAGGCGATGGCCGCCAGGGCCAGCGCGCCGTGGGCGGATGCGGTGAACGCGCGCACGGCGTCGCGGTCGAGACCGGCCACGGCGCAGCCCAGGAACGTGACGAGCGCGACGGCGACCAGGAACGGCATGGCCGCACCTCCGGCTGATCCGCGGGTCCCTGTCAACGGTGGGGGCCCTAGACGGGGCGGGGCGCCTGCGCGACACACCGGCCATGACCAAGACGCTCCTGCTTCTCCCCGGCGACGGGATCGGCCCCGAGGTGATCGGCGAGGTCCGCCGGGTGGCGGCGGCGCTGTGGCCCGCGCTGACGCTGGAGGAGGCCGCCTTCGGAGGCGCCGCCATCGACGCTGAGGGCGCGCCCGTGTCGGACGCCACCGTGGCGCGCGCCAAGGCGGCGGACGCGGTGCTCATGGGCGCCGTCGGCGGCCCGCAATGGGCGGGCGTGGCCCGCGCGATCCGCCCCGAAGCGGGACTGCTGCGGCTGCGCCAGGAGATGGCGGTGTTCGCCAACCTGCGGCTGGCCCTGTGCTTTCCCGCGCTGGCCGACGCCTCGCCGCTGAAGCGGGAGATCGTGGAGGGCCTCGACATCGTCATCGTGCGCGAGCTGACGGGCGGCGTGTACTTCGGCCAGCCGCGCGGCATCGCGGCGCTGGGCGGCGGCAAGCGCCGCGCCGTGGACACCCAGGTGTACGACACCGACGAGATCGTCCGCGTGGCGCGGGTGGCGTTCGAGCTGGCGCGCAAACGCCGCAACCTCGTGCACTCGGCGGAGAAGTCCAACGTGATGGAGACGGGCGTGCTCTGGCGCGAGGAGGTGACGAAGCTGCACGCGGCGGACTACGCCGACGTGCGCCTCGAACACATCCTCGCCGACAACTGCGCCATGCAGCTGGTGAAGGCGCCGAAGCAGTTCGACGTGATCCTCACCGACAACCTGTTCGGGGACCTGTTGTCCGACGAGGCCGCGATGGCCACCGGCTCCATCGGGCTGCTGCCGTCGGCGGCGCTGGGCGCTGAGGGCGCGCCGGGCCTCTACGAGCCGGTGCACGGCTCGGCGCCGGACATCGCGGGCCGCGGCGTCGCCAACCCGCTGGCGGCGATCCTGTCGTTCGCCATGGCGCTGCGCCTGTCGCTCGGCCGCGCCGATCTCGCCGACAGGCTGGAGGCCGCGGTGACGGCCGCGCTCGACGCCGGCGCGCGCACGCCGGACATCGGCGGGACGCTCGGCACGCGCGCGATGGGCGATGCGGTGCTGGCCGCGCTGGGGTAGGGGCAGCCCGCCGGGGCATGGTCGCACCGGCCTACGCGAGTTGGACCGCCGGCGCCCTCGCCGGCAGCGGTGGTTCCGCTTGCGAGACCTGGCCGGCGAGGGCGCCGGCGGTCCAACTCACGTTCGCGCAGCACCAATAACCGCCCGGGCTCTGCGCCTTGCGGTTTCGCGTTCGTGGCCCGTGGAGGGCCGGGGACGCGGGCGCCGCCCGCGAAAGATGTTGGAGAAAAGAGCGACCGTCGCCCGCGTCCCCGCGATTGTTCTGCGCCGGCGCGACACGGCGGGGCATTCTGCGCCCCGAGGTGGCGGGCCGACGGCGTGCGGGGCGATGG
>JAIYAO010000115.1 GCA_027488965.1 Alphaproteobacteria bacterium | reverse complement strand
TCTTGTCGGCATCGGCGCCGAACACGCTTTCGTCGCGATTGGCCGAGAGATACCAGAGCGCGAGCTTGTCACCGGCCTTGATCTGCTGGCCTTCGAGGATGGTATCCTGGGTCGCCGTGCGGCGCATATGCGCAAGCGGCGTCTGCCAGCGGATAATGTCCTGCACCGCATTCGGGATCAGCGCGGGATCGGCCTCAAGCTTGGCTCGCTCGTCGGGGAAGAGGTCGAGGCCATAGGCGGCAGCGCTCATCGAATTGCGCGTGGTGTCGTTGCCGCCGACGATCAGCAGGATGATGTTCCCCAGATACTCCATCGGATCCATGTTCCGCGTGGCCTCGCCGTGGGCCATCATGGAGATGAGATCGTTGCCCGGGGTAGCGGCGTTCACGCGCTGGTTCCAGAGCTGCGTGAAGTACTCAAGGCACTCCAGCAGTTCGGCGCGGCGCTGCTCCTCTGTTTCGATAAGGCCGCCCGGGCCGGGCTGCGCGGTGGAGACATCGGACCAGCGCGTCAGCTTGCGGCGATCCTCCCAAGGGAAATCGAACAGCGTGGCCAGCATCTGCGTAGTGAGTTCGATGGAGATCGCATCCACCCAGTCAAACTCTTCCCCACGCGGCACCTGATCGAGCAGGCCTGCCGCGCGCTCGCGGATGATGCTTTCCAGCTTCGCCAGATTGTCCGGCGCCACGATGGGGCTCACAGTCTTGCGCTGCACGTCGTGCTTGGGCGGGTCCATGGCGATGAACATCGGCAGCACGAAGTCCTCGTCGAAACCGCGCAGCGTGATGCCGCCGAGATGCGCGTCCGAGGAGAAGGCCTGGTGGTTGGTGTCCACGGCCATGATGTCGTTGTACTTGGTCACCGACCAGTAGGGGCCGATCTCGTCGCCCTCGCCGAACCCGGCGAAGTAGTGCACCGGGGCCTCCTTCCGCAGGCGCTCGAAGTACGGCCACATGGAGTCGGTGCGGAAGAGCTCGGCGTCCGCCACGTTGATCTGGTCCAGCGGCATCGCCCAGGGGTCGGGCGCCTTGCCGTGCATGCCGTCGCTCATGGTGCTCTCCCTGACGCTGGTGTCATTCTTTTGCTAAAGATGCGCCGGGATCGGGCGCTGCGCAAGCGCGCTTCCTCACCGCCGGCCGAACAGCTTCTCGATGTCCGACAGCTTCAGCTCCACGTAGGTGGGCCGGCCGTGGTTGCATTGGCCGGAATGGGGCGTGGCCTCCATCTGGCGCAGCAGCGCGTTCATCTCCTCCCCCGTCAGCCGCCGCCCTGCCCGCACGGAGCCACGGCACGCCATCGAGGAGCATACCTCCTCCAGCCGCTCCTTCAGCGCATGCGCCGCCCCCAGTTCGGCGATGTCGTCGGCGAGATCGCGCAGGAGGCCCGCCGCATCGATCTGGCCGAGCAGCGCCGGCGTCTCGCGCACCGCCACCGCGCCGCCGAACGGCTCGATCACGAGGCCAAGCTCCGCCAGTTCATCGGCCCGCGCCAGCAGCAGCGCGGCCTCGTCCGCATCGAGATCGACGATGTCGGGGATCAGCAGCGTCTGGCGCTTCACGCCGCCGTTCGAAAGCGCCGCCTTCATCCGCTCGTACACCAGCCGCTCGTGCGCGGCGTGCTGGTCGACGATGACGAGGCCATCGGCGGTCTGGGCGACAATGTAGGTTTCGTGCACCTGCGCGCGCGCCGCCCCGAGAGGATAGTCGGGTGGATCGTGATGAGGACCGCCGGCGCCCTCGCCAGCATACGGTCTTCCGTCCTGCGAGACTTGGCCGGCGAGGGCGCCGGCGGTCCCGCCCGCCTCGACCCGCGCACTGGGCCAAGAGAAGTCTGGCGCGATCGCATTCTCCGCCACCCCCCAAGCCCGCACCGCCCCTTGCGCCGGCGGCGCATACCCGCCGTCACCCGGCCGGAACGCGCCGAGGGCTGCGCCCGCCGTCGTCGTCGAGGCGCGGTGCCCTGCGCCCGCAAGCGCATGCGAGAGCGCCCCCACGATCAACCCGCGGATCATCGCCGCATCGCGGAAGCGCACTTCGGTCTTGGCCGGATGGACGTTCACGTCCACCTCCTCCGGCGGCAGGTCGATGAACAGCGCACACACGGGGTGGCGGTCGCGCGCAAGCAGGTCCTGGTAGGCCGCGCGCACGGCGCCGACGATGAGCTTGTCCTTCACCGGACGGCCGTTGACGAACAGGTGCTGGTGCTCGCGCGTGCCGCGATGCAGCGTCGGCAGGCCCGCAAATCCTGTGAGCCGCGCGTCGCCGCGCTGCTGGTCGAGTTCGATCGCGTTCGGCCCGAAATCAGCGCCGAGGATCGCCGCGAGCCGCCGCCGCCGCGCTTCCGCGTCGACACCCTCGCGCGGCAGCTTGAGCGTGACGCGGCCCTCGTTCTCCAGCGTGAAGCCCACGTCGGCGCGCGCCATGGCGAGGCGCTTGACCACGTCATTGACGGCCATCGTCTCGGCGCGCTCGGACTTCATGAACTTGAGCCGCGCCGGCGTGGCGTAAAACAAGTCGCGCACCTCGATCCGCGCGCCGTGGGCGCCGGCGAAGGCCGCGGGTTTCACATCGGTGAGCGCGCCGCCCTCCACCGCGATGGCGTACGCCGCGTCCGCGCCGCGCGCGCGCGAGACGATCGCCAGCCGCGCCACAGCCCCGATCGAGGGCAGCGCCTCCCCGCGGAAGCCCATGGTGGAGATGTTGAGCAGGTCGACGCCGCCATCGGCCTCGGCGACAAGTTTCGATGTGGCGTGCCGCTCAACCGCGAGCGGCAATTCATCGACGGGGATGCCGCCGCCATCGTCCTCGATCACCATGGAGGACAGCCCGCCGCGCTCGATGGCGACGCGAACGCGCGTGGCGCCCGCATCAAGGGCGTTCTCCACCAGTTCCTTCACGGCGGCAGCCGGCCGCTCGACGACCTCGCCGGCAGCGATGCGGTTGACCGCTTCAGGGGGAAGGCGACGGATGGGCATGGCGACTCAGGCCGCCACCATACCGCTTTTCCCGCCGATCAACCGGACGGCGAAGGCCTAGAGGCCGGGCAGCTTCAGCCGCTCGGCGTCGCCGCGCTGGATCACGACCGCACCGCCGCCGGTGGCGCGACGGGCCGATTCCTGCTGGGCGAGGCGGCGCTTCTCGGCTTCGGACTCGGCATCGCCCACGGGCTGTGCCGCCGCGGCGGAGCCCTGGTAGCCGATGACCGCGTCCGCGAAGCCTTCGGGCTTGCGCACGAGGGCAGCGCCCTCGAGGTCCACCTGGGCGCGAATGGCGGGATCGACCGCCCCGGCGCCGGCCCGCGCCACGATGCTGCGCTCACCCACACTGGCTTCGGCGCCCACGTCCTGGCCGAACACGGCCGCCCGGGCGGCCCCGTCCGGACGCAGCTCCTGCGGGCGCGGATCGCCCGGCCGCGGCGGGCGCAGGGAGTAATCCGGCGGCAGCGTCAGCGGCGCGCGGGTGACCACGCGGAACTCGTCCGGCGCCACCTTCTCCACGCCGATGGCCTGGCGGAAGCCACCGCACCCTGAGGTGGCGGCGCATGCCGCGACGAGCGCGACGAGTGTTGCGGTCTTTTGCATGTCTCTCAGGGCCTCCGCCTCTTGGGGCGATCTTCTACAGGAGCAAATCGGGCAGCGCCAAGGCGCCGCGCTCAGGCGGCTGTCTTTGGCGCAGGCTTTTCCTCGCCGTTGCGGAGAAAATCCAGCGCCAGCAAGGCCGCACCCACGGTGATGGCGGCGTCGGCCACGTTGAACACCCAGGGAAACCAGAGCCCCGAGAAATCCAGGAAGTCCGCCACGGCCCCGAATCGGACCCGGTCCACGAGGTTTCCCAGCGCGCCCCCCACCACGAGGCCCAGCGCCCAGCCGGTCAGCGCCCGGGTCGCCCCCCGCATCCACCAGACGAACATCCCGGCGATGCCCAGCGACAGCGCCACCAGCGCCCACCGTGCGATCCCGTTGCCCGCCTGCAGCATCCCGAAGGAGACCCCATAGTTCCAGACCATGGTGAGGTCGAACACCGGCGAAAGCTCGATCCTGCGACAGCCCGCATGGGTTTCGAGACAGCCCGGGGGGCTGAACTTCAGCACCTCCAGCACCCAGTACTTGGAGGCCTGGTCGATGACGAAAACCCCGGCGGCGAGGAGAAGGCCGAAACGCAGCATCGGGGGCTTATGCCGGAGGGCGCGGCGGAAACAAAGGCCTCACCCGGGGTCGAACCAGACGCGCCGGCGGGGATAGTCGATGACGAGCCGGAGGCCCGCGAGGCGATCAAGGCCGAGGGCCATCGCCGGGCGTTCGGCGAGCCCGAGGGTTGCGAACTCCGGCAGGTCCGCCACGGGCGTCTCGATGGCCGGCGTGATGCGCCCGGCAAGATCGAAGGTGCTGAGCGGCGGCAGGCCGTCGCCGAGGCCCGCGGCGCGCGCAAACCGCGTGTTGAACACGCTGCGGCGCGCGCCGGTGTGGAGCACGGCGACGCCGCGGGCGCTGTTGAGACGCACGGGCGCGGTCAGCAGGCCGCTGGGCAGCACGCCCACATCGACGAGCCGTGCGCGCGGGCTTACCAGCGCCTGACCATGCTGCGCGCCGCCATGCAGCGACAGCGCCATGCGTCGCGTATCGAACACGACCACGAACCGCCCGAGAAGGTCGGCGCCGACAATGCCAGCGAGCCGGACGCTGTCCGGGCGATCCGGCAGCACTGCGCAATCCAGCGCGCCGACGCGATGGCCATCGATGGTCATCGAAGGCGCCCGCACCAGTGCGTTGTCGGCGTCGCCTTCTTGCCCGGTCAGCGTCTCGCCGCCGCTGGTGCTCAGCTTTCGCTCCGCGGCGAACCAGGAATAGACGGCGCAGCCTTCGGCGCCGGTATCGATCACGAAGTCTGCCGGCGCGCCGGTTCCGACGCGCACCGGCGCCGTGAGGTGTCCGCTCGGCGCACGCGTGAGCGGAACTTCCGCGTGCGCGGCGCCCGCGAGACACACGAGCGAGAGAACGAAGCGATTCATCGATCCTTGAACAGGGCGTTGATATCCGATGGGGCGCCGCCGGCCGCCACAAGGCCATCGGAATCTCCGCTGGCGAGAAATGCCGTCGTGGCGGCCCGCGTCGCCTCGATCGCGGCGCGCGCGACGGCTGTCCCCGCACTGAGCCGGCGCACGCCCGCACCATTGAGCGCCGCGAGCCCCGGCCCACCCTTCCGGGCGATGGCGTTGAGCGGCAGCCCGACCTCGCGCGCCACGGTCTCGAACACGGCGATGTCGGTCGGCCATGGCACGAAAAATCCGTCGGCGCCGGCTTCCGCGTAGCGCTTGCCACGCCGGACCGTTTCCGTGAGAGCCGCCTCTCCTTGCGCGAGGTTCTTCAGGTACACGTCGGTGCGCGCGTTGATGAAAAACCTCACGCCCGCCCGGTCGGCGACGGCGCGCACGGCTTCGATCTTCGCTGCAAGCGTTTCCGGCGTGTCCGTTCCGTCCTCGATGTTGCAGCCGATGGCGCCTGCATCGATGACGCGCGCGATGTTGGCTGCCGCCTGCGCGGGGCCATCGGCGTAGCCGCCCTCGCAGTCGACGCTGAGCGGCACGGTGATGACCCGCGCGATCTCGCGCACGGCTGTGACGAGCACATCGACCGGTAGGTGGTGGCCGTCCGCGTACCCGTGGGCCCACGCGACCGCCGCACTCGAGGTGGCGATGGCGCGCGCGCCCTGCGTCTCGATCATGCGCGCCGACCCGGCGTCCCACGCGTTGGGGAGGATGAGAATGTCGGGGCCCTTGTGGAGGGCGTGGAATGCTTCCGCGCGGGACATGGTCGAGCTCCTCTTTCGCCGCATCGAAGACGACACGTAAGGCGCCTGCGTGACGTCCGCCCGCCGAATCCTGACGCGCTCAGCGCACCTTCGGGGCGCGCAGCGCCTCGGGCCAGCACACTTCGCCATCCTCCAGCGCCACGCCCTCGCGCAGGGCGGCGCGATGATCCATCCACGCGGGATCGCCCCACTGGCGGGGATCGGCCTCGGTCTCGAAGTACTGCAGGTGCGGGGTCCAGCCGCCGAAGCGGGGCGCGCGGGCGGCGATGTCCTTCACGCCCGGGCCGAACACGTTGGCGGCGCTGCCCCCCACAAGGTCCCCGCGCAGGATGCCCTGGGCGGGAAAGAAGATGTTGGTCCAGCACACGGCGGCGAACACCGCGGCGTTGTGCGGTGCGCGCGGGCCCGCCTCCGGATCGTCGGCCAGGCCGTGCACACGGCAGTAGGAGAAGCGCGTGCGCCCGCCCTCGAACTGCTCGAAGTGCGGCGGCGAGGTGGCCAGCTCGCGCCGCCTCAGCTGCGCCTCGAACTCCTGCAGCGTTTCGGCCAGCAACGTCTGCGCATGCGCCAGCGGGGCGCCTAGGGTGACGAAATCGCTCACCAGCCACAGCGGCTGCTCATCGCCCACCGGCGCATCGCGCAACGCATCGAACAGCCGGCGCTGGGCAAGCCGCCACGCCGCACGCGTCTCCTCGCACGGCGCCTCCGTCAGTGCTTTCGCTGCGCGCTCGCCTTCCTCGATGGCGTGCTGGATCGGGCCCTCGCGGTCCATCCGCCGGTTGCGCCGCGCCCACATGTGGGTGAGCAGGTCGTAGCCGATGAGGCCGCCGAGCGAGTGGCCGACGAGGACAATGCGATCGTATTTGCCGCTCCGGTGCAGGTCCTCCAGCAAGGCGAGGCCTTGTGCGCGGATTTCCTGGCGGCGCTGGATGTCGCCCGGCTCGCGCGAGAGGTAGCGTGCGGCGTCGCCCAGCACGGGCGTGAGGAAGAGCTTTTCGGCCAGCAGGATCGCGATCCACAACAGGGCGACGAAACTCGCCATGCCGTAGAGCGGACCGGCCATCCCCGGAACAAGCAGCGCCTGAAGCGCAAGGCCCGCCAGGATGAACGTGAGCGCGCCGCCCACATAAAGCGGGGCCTGCAGCACCCGCCACGGCTTCAGCAGGGACAGCGGCACCTGTTCGCGCTTTCGCATGGCGAGACGCCCGAGCCAGGCCACGACGTGGCCGAACTGGTTCCCGTGCATGAGATGGGCCCAGTAGTACTCGAAGAAGTCGGTGCGCTTGCCGTGCATGTTTTCGTTGGTGGAGAGCCGGCGCAACTCGAACAGGCCGCTGACCTCGTCGGGCTCGGAGTAGACGGCGCGGGACTTGCCGTCGGCGCGGGGCTCGTTGATCCATACGGTCTGGACCAGCTGCCAGAGGGTTTCCATGGGGCGTTGTTCGCCGATCCCGTGAATGAGGACGACGGCCTGCTTCTTCGGTCGTTCCCGCACCGGCTGCGCGCCGCTCGTCGCGTCGGCCATCACCGTTTCCCGCCTGATCCGTGCGAACCAAAGGCCCAACGCCCCGGCCGGTCAACCGGGTTCGCGCTGCCGGGAGTGCAGGTGGGGCGTCGGGGGCGCTCAGCCGCCGTGCTTCTCGCGCATCTCCGCCACCGACCGGGTCACGATCTCCGCCAGCACCTCCCGGTCCACGTCCGCGAGCTTGTTCACATAGAGGCAGGATTTGCCGGTCTTGTGCTTGCCGAGGCGGGCCAGAAGGCGCTCATGCCCTGCGAAGCCGGGCATGATGTAGAGCACGAGGCTGGTCTTGCGGGGGCTGAAGCCGACGATGGGCCAGTCCCCCGTGTTCGACCGGTACGACCCGAAGCCGACGATGGAGGCTCCCCACATGGCGGGCTTCTCGCCGGTGGCGTCGCGCATCAGCTTGAGCACCGCCTTCGCGTCGGCGCGGCGCGTATCGTTGTCGACGGCGTCGAGGAACGCCGTGACGGAAGCTTTGGTCTTTGTGGTCTTCGGTTCCGCCATGTGGCCTCCTATCCCACCAGCGCGGGCCGCGTGCACTGCGCCGGCGGCGCCTTCAGCGGGACAGCCCCCCGGCGCAACGTGAAGCGCGCGCACGCGGAGGGATTGCCCGGCGCCACCACCCGCCCCGCAAACGCGCCGTCCCGCGAGAGCGCGCCGTCGAGCACGGTGGACTGCCATCCCTCGCTGGGCTTGTAGATCCAGCGGCCGGGGGTGAGCACGAGATGTCCCGTGGCGGCGTCGTAGCGGCCGCGGGCGGCGTAGCAGCCGGATTCGACCTGGGGATTGTCCGGGTGGGCGTAGAAGGTGACGGTGGCGTCCACCTCCCCGGCGCTCAGCGGGCGGAGCGAAACGGTCATGCCGGTGAGCCCCTGCGAGCAGGTGTAGGCGCCGCTCCATTCCCCGTTCGGGGCGGGCGCCGGCTGCGCCACGGCGGCGGCGGCGAGCGCCAGGAGGGCTGCACTCAGCAGTGGGGCGCCAAGGCGCATCGTCGCGGCTCCGTTCCCTTGCACCGTGGTCCGGCGCTCGCCACCATGGCCTTGCGTGCACCGGAGAGGACAAGCATGGCCCATTGGCTGGTGAAGAGCGAGCCCGACGTGTTCTCGTGGGACGAGCAGGTGCAGCTTGGCGCGAAAGGCGGCGCCTGGACGGGCGTGCGCAATCAC
>JAIYAO010000189.1 GCA_027488965.1 Alphaproteobacteria bacterium | reverse complement strand
TCACACGGTTCAACGTGTTCCTCCGCGACGGCTTCCACTGCCAATACTGCGGCGAGACGTCGGACCTGACGTTCGACCATCTCATCCCCCGTTCTCGCGGGGGCCGCACCACGTGGGAAAACATCGTCACCGCTTGCGGGCCGTGCAACCTGAAGAAGGGCGGCCGCTCCCTGCGCGAGGTGGGCCTGCACCTGCCGCATCGCCCCCGCCGGCCCAACATGCACGAGCTGCAGGGCATGGGCCGTCGCTTCCCGCCCCACCACCTGCACGAGACGTGGGTGGACTACCTCTACTGGGACGTGGAACTGGAAGAGTAGCCGGTTGCCGGCCGTCGCATTCGGGGCCTTCGCAGGCCTGCCGAGGGGCGGGCGATGCCCGCGGGACTGGTCACGTCGACGTAAACCAGCCGTCCTTGATCCGGGCCCCGCGCCGTGCTGTATCAGCGCTGACGGCGCCGTCATCGGAGGAAGGACGCACCATGGATATCTCGGAAGTCACCAAGCGCATCACGGAAGCCGTGGGCGACAACTCGGGTCTCGGCAAGACGCTGAAGTTCGACTTCGGCCCCGTCGGCAAGATCTTCATCGACGGCGTGTCCACCCCCAACACGGTGTCTAACGACGACGCCGCCGCCGACTGCACGCTGCAGCTCAGCTGGGACGATTTCCTCAACATGGCCGCCGGCAAGCTCGACCCCACCATGGCGTTCATGCAGGGCAAGCTGAAGGTTCTGGGCGACATGTCCATCGCCATGAAGCTGCAGCCGATCCTCGCCAAGCTCCGGTAGGCGGACATGGCCTTCGTCCACGTGCCGGGGAACCCCGAGCCGGAGGGCGCGGAAGAACTGTCCTTCGAAGGGCGCGGCGGCGTAAAGCTCCGCGCCCTTCTTGCGCCTGCCGTGAGATCCTACCCGGCCGGCGCAGCGCGCGGATCGGTGATCTTGTTCACTGGCCGGACAGAGTTCATCGAGAAGTACTTCGAGGTCATCTGTGACCTGCAACGGCGCGGGTTCGTCGTCTTCTGCATGGACTGGCGCGGCCAGGGGCTTTCGGGCCGCGAACAGAAGAACCCGCTCAAGGGCCACTTCAACAGCTTCGACGATCCAGTCGGCGATCTTTACGCGGCGCTGCGCACCGTGGGCGATCGCCTGCCGCGCCCGCACCTGGTGCTGGCGCACTCCATGGGCGGCGCCATCGCGCTGCGCGCGCTGCAGACCAACAAGATCGCCGCGGACGGTGCGGTGTTCAGCGCGCCGATGTGGGGCATCGCCAACGTGAAGGGTCTCGCGGAGGACTTCGCGAAGTTCATGGCCGCCATCGGCATGGGCGGCGCCTTCGTGCCGGGCGTTGAAACGCGCTGGTCCAAACAGAATTTCAAGAAGAATGCGCTGACGCATGATCCCGAACGGTACGCTCGCGCACAGGGCCTTGTGGCCGCAGACCGTCGCCTGGCGCTTGCGGGGCCCACGCTGGGCTGGGTCGCGGCCGCCATCGAGGTGCTGGAGACTTTCCGTCAGCCCAGTGCGCTCAAGCACCTGCGCTTTCCGGTGGCGGTGATGAGCGCGGGCGAAGAGGCGTTGGTGGACAACAAGAGCCATGGCGAGATCGTCGCGATGCTGCCGAACGCGCGTCACGAAACGATCCCCGGCGCTCGCCACGAGATCATGATGGAGATCGACGACATCCGGGACCGGTTCTGGACCGTGTTCGACGAGGTCGCCGATCAAGTGGCGCCCCGGGTGCCGGTCACGGCATAGCCAGCGGGCCGTTTACACCTTGGCGGCGCGCTTGAGCGCCACCAGCGCCTGTTCGTGCGGGCCCGCATCGCCGGACGCAATCACCTGGCCGCCGCCCCACGCCGGGCCCCCGCGCCAGTTGGTGACCATGCCGCCCGCGCCTTCGATGACCGGGATGAGCGCCTGCACGTCCCACGGCTTGAGCCCGCTCTCGATCACCACGTCCATGCGTCCGTCCGCCAGCATGGCGTAGGCGTAGCAATCGCAGCCGTAGCGCGCCAGGCGCGCAGCGCGCCGCACCATCTCGAAGCCGCCGGCCTCGGCGCCGTCGAAGAGGAAGGGATCGGTGGTGGCGACGGTGGCGTCCTTCAGGTGCGCGCACGTGCGCGCCATCAGCGGCCGGGTGACGCCCCGCGCGGTGACACGCGCGCCGCCGGGAAAGCCCGTGTAGCGCTCGTCGAGAAACCCTTGGTCGATCACGCCGATCAGCGGCCGGCCCTCGAACGTCAGCGCGATCAGCGTGCCCCACAGCGGCAGGCCGGAAATGAAGGCGCGCGTGCCGTCCACGGGATCGAGCGTCCAGCCCCAGCCATCTTTCGAGGGCTTTTCGCCGTACTCCTCGCCGAGGATGCCGTGCGTGGGGAAGCGCTGTTCGATCAACGCGCGCATGGCGCGTTCAGCGCCGCGGTCGGCTTCGGTGACGGGATCGAAGGCGCCTGTGCCCTTCGCGTCCACCGCCATCGCCGTGCGAAAGTGCGGCAGGATCGCCGCGCGCGCGGCCGCGGCCAGTTCGTCGACAAAGGCGAGGAAAGTTTCAGTCTCGGCGGGCGTCATACGCGCCAAGTGCAACGCGTCGACGTGCGCGTGCAAGCCGGGCTTCATGAAGATTCATGGAAACTGCGAACTTGCGAACGCACGAAATCGGGCCCCGGCGTCGCCGCCGGAGCCCGTGATCGATCCCCGATCTGAAGGCGTTCAGGCCGCGTCGGTGCTTTCGTCCTGCAGGGCCTTGGCGAGGTCGAGCAGGCGGCGGCGGGGGCGCTCGCCCAGCTTGTAGTAGGCGCGGATGAGTTCGAGCGTCTCTTTCTGGGAGAGCACGTCGGCGGCGATGAGGTCGCGGTCGTTGGCCACGTTGGGCAGCGCGCCCGAGGCGTCGGCCACGGCCTGGAGGCCCTCGAAGAAGTAGCCCACCGGCACATTCAGGGACACCGAGAGCTCATAGAGCCGGCTGGCCGTGACGCGGTTGGCGCCGCATTCGTACTTCTGGATCTGTTGGAAGCGGATGCCGATGCTTTCGGCAAGCTGTTGCTGGGTCAGGCCCAGGAGCCGGCGGCGACGGCGGAGCCGCTTGCCGACGTGCAGGTCGATCTCGTTCGCCATGGTCGCGCCTTCATGCTTTGGCCGCACCCCCTCCGGGCGAGGCTTCGTCTCGGTGGCGAGCGCTGCAATGTGCGTACCATCCCAGGGAGACCGCGATTGATGCCTCTGGCGGGGCGCTGCGCCTGCGGGACTCGCGCGCCCGGCGCAAAGTGGCCAAAGGCGGCACGGGCAGGGCTTTGCACGCAGGCCGCGAACCGCCGCAACCGGCAGGGGATCGGCGCGCCTGCGGGGAGTGAATGCTTCTTGCAATGGCAATGCTGTCGCGTTGCGGCACAAGTGCAGGGGCGCGATAGCCAAACTGGCCGGATGCTGGGATACCCCAGCGAGAGGTTAACCGGCGTTCACTCTTGGAAATGAAGCAGTCAACCGCATGAGAACTGTGGGAATTGTCGGGGCGGGCCCCGCGGGACTGAGTGCAGCGCGCATCCTGGAAGAGACGGGCCGTGTCCGCGCCATCGTTTTCGAGCGGCAGGAGCGCGTGGGCGGGAAATCCTTCTCGACGCCGCGCTTCGGCGTCATCCATGATCTGGGCACCTGCTACTCCACGCTCGCGCACAGGGATACCAACCGCTGGATGCGCGAGATGGGCATCGCCCAGCGCAGCATCGGCAAGCAGGCCATCGATGGCGTCGCGCTGCGCCGGTTCGTCACCGGCGGGCGCAGCTTCGCCGCTGCGGCCGAGGCCGTGCGGTTCACGCTGGCGTGGCGCCGGCAGATGAAGGACTTCGCCACCCGCGCAGAAGACCCTGCCGTGCGCGCCGCCGCAGCCGCGCCGATCGCGGACTGGCTGAAGGCCAACCGTCTGCCGGCCATCCGCCGCTTCATGCTGCGCGGTCTCACCAACATGGGCTACGGCTTCCTCGATGAGACGCCCACCGTGCAGGCGCTGCGCTGGTGCACGCCCACGCTGCTGGCGTCGGGCTCGCTGGACCAGATCAAGGCGCCCATGGGCGGCTGGCAGGGGTTCTGGGAGCGGCTGTCGCAAACCCTCGATGTCCGCCTTGGCCAGCCCGTCACCGGCGTGAAGCGCGACGGGCGGGGGGTGGAGATCGCCACGCCCACCGGCGCCCACAGGGTCGATGCGCTGGTCATCGCCACGCCGCTCGACGAACTGCCGCTGGAGCGTTCGGCGGCGGAGCAGGAGGTGGCGTCCGCGATCACCTGGGGCAGCTATGTGACCACGCTGGCGGGCGTCACCGGCTGGTATCCCGGCGATGAAGTGGTGGCGTTCGAGACTGCGCTGACGCCGGGGGCTGCGCCGGGTGCGCTGCTGTCGGCCAGGCCCGCGGGCAAGAAGCCGAAGAAGCGCGATGCGGCGCGGCTGTTCGTGTGCGGCCAGTATGGCGGGGGCCACGCACCCGATGCGCTGGTGGACATGCTGGCGCGGGATCTCGAGGCGCGCGGCGCCCATCTCGATCACGTGGCCGTGCAGCGGATCTGGAAGTACAACCCCGTGTACGCGCGCAGCGCCATCGAAGGCGGCCTGCTGGGGACCATGCAGGCCATGCAGGGCGAGAACCGCACCTGGTACACGGGCGCCACGTTCGCGTTTGAATCGGTGTCCAACATCGTGGCGCACAATCGCGCGCTGGCGCCGCGTCTCCTGGCGGCGCTGGACGGGGCGGCGGCATGAACCTGTTCCTGCGCATCGTGCTTGTCTGGCTCAAGGGCCTGTTCAAGCGCCGCATCGGCGTGCTCGACGCGTTCGACACGCATTTCACCGTATGGTGGACGGATCAGGACGCCCTGCGCCACGTCACCAACAGCCGCTTCTTCTCTCTCACCGACGTGTGCGTGATCGACTACTTCATGCGCGCGCGGGTGTGGCCCACGCTGCGGAAGAACAGCTGGTTTCCGCTCATCGTCTATGAGGACATGCATTTCCTGAAGCCGCTGCGCTATCCGTCGAAGTTCCGGGTGCGCACGCAATTTCTGGGATGGGACGGAGAGCGCATCGTGGCCAGCCACCGCTTCTTCCGCGGCGAGACGCTTATCGCCTCGGGCTATACCGTGGCGCGGTTCGTCGACCGGAAGGGCAAGGCCGTATCCGTCTCCACGGTGGCCGCCGCGTTGAACGCGCCGGCGTCGCCGCCGTTGCCGCCGGAAGCGGCGGAGGTGGTGGAGAGATCGCGTGCGGCGGCGGCATCCGCGTCGTTGGCTGGATCAAGCACGTCGGGCGTGGCGTAGAAGCTCGTGCGGTAGGGCAGCTTCACGTAGGCGAACGTGCCCAGCGTCGGCTCGGAGAGGATCTTCAGGCTGCCGCGGTGGCGTTCCACCACCTGCGTGACGATGCGCAGGCCGAGGCCGATGCCCTGCGTGGCGCCCAGTTCGCCCAGCGTGGCGCTCTCGATGCCGCCGGCCATGCGCTGCACGCGCTCCAGCAGCGCCGGCTCGAACCCGCACCCGTAGTCCCACACGCAGATCTCCACCTGGCCGTCGAACGCCTTGCGCACGTCGACGCCCACGTCCTTGTCCTCCGGCGTGTTCTCCAGCGCATTGACGATGAGGTGCATCAGGGACCGCTTCAACGCGCGCTCGTCGCACACCAGGTCGGCGATCTCGTCGTGCACGGCGATCAGCACCTTGGCGGTGCGGCGCTTGCCGTAGCGCGCCAGCGCGGCGCGGGCGCTCCATTCCACCAGCGTGCGCGCATCGGCGAACGCAAAGCGGAACTCGTAGGACTGGGAGTCGATGGTGGCGATGTCGGCGATGTCGCTCACCGCCTCCAGCACGCGTTCGGCCTGCTGGGCGACGTCGCGGCGGCGCGGGGCGTCATCCGGCGCATCGCCATTGAGGAAGGCCACGACCTCCTCCATCGGCGCTCGCAGGGTGGCGCCCACCTGTTCGATGAACGTCGACTTCGCCCGGCTCGCTTCGACGGCGGAGAGGCGCGCAGCCTCGATCTCGTCCTCGCGGACCTTCAGGTCGGTGATGTCGGTGTGCACGCTCACGAAGCCGCCGCGCGAGGTGGGCAGAAGCTTGCTCACCACCCAGCGGTCGGCGCCCACGGCGCGGATGCGGCCCTCGGCGTCGTCGCCGGCGACGGTGGCGGGATCCTTGAACCACTCGTTGAAGCGCGAGTTGGCGGAGATCACCTTCATGTCGGCGTCGAAGTGCGCGATGGCGTCGTTGGCGGCTTCCATGGCGTCGCCGAGATCGGCCTGCATGGACTGCATCGCCCGCGACGAGCGCAGCAGATCGACCATGTGGCGATAGCTCCGCTGGGAGCCCACCATCAACGCAAACGCGAACACGAGGCCAAGTGCGGCGATGACGTAGTAGAGCAGCTCGCCTTCCCACAGCAGCCGGGCCATCAGCGGCGCAAGGATCGCCACGAGGAAGGCGGTGGCGATGCGCGGGATCGCATTCAGAAGGCTGGTGGTGCCCGCCGCCATGCCGGCGATGACGAGCACAATGAACATTTCGGAGTACACGTCGCCGTCGCGCCACAGCACGATGGAGATGGTCCCCCACGCGAGGCCCACCAGCGCCGACATGATCCGCGCGCGCTCGAGGCTGCGCCCCGACACGGTCTTCGGCATCGGCCGGTTGCGCATCCTCAGCCAGGTGTGCAGCTGGAAGGCAGACGCGGTGAGGATGATCGCCAGCCAGACGAGTGCGGTCTGCCCGCCGTCGCCGCTCACGAAGAGGCCCGCCACAAGCATGCCGTTGAGCGCGTTCACGGCCGCGCAGACAGGCAATTGCCGCGTCAGCAGCAGCATCTGCTGACGGCGCAATTCTCCCTGCAGGTCGTTGTCGACAGCCGCGCCCATACCTGTTCCCTGGTCGCCCCTTCGTTCTCGAAGCTTCTGCTCCGGTCGAGGCGCCATCGTGCAACGTATTGCAGACACGTTGATTTTTCGTATGAAACGCAGCCGCCGTTCAGGGTTGGGAAAGCAAGCTGGCGTTAAGGTAAATGACTGGGGAGCATGTCTCTGCGGAACGGGACGCTTTGCCCTACGCGCATCACCCGTCGAAGTTGACGCGGCCTTCGGGTTTGCAGGCTGGGATGGACTTTGGAATGTCGGCCTGCGCGTTGGTGGTGAAGCATTCGTCAAAGACCGTGCAGTAGCAGGTCTCGATCTCCAGCTCCCAGCGTGCGCTGTCGAGCTTGCTCCACAGGGCGCGACCAGCGGCGTCCGTCGCCGGCGGCCTGTTCCACAAGGCGATGATGCGTTCCTCGCCGGCGGGCATCATCGTGGGCGCGACACCAGACGTCGTAGTCAGAATGTCGGACGCTTCGACAGCGGTAGGATCGACGGCGCCGAGCAGCGCCTGAAAACTCGCCATGGGAGCGCCCTTGTAGCGCACCTCGAACCATTCGATGCGGGCGGGGCCTGTGCCCACATTCTCCACGGAGAAGGTGATCTGCTGGATCGGCGTCCCACCCTCGGGATTTGCGGCGTTGCCATGCACGAACTGGAGGAAGGGCGTGGAGGTGGCGCGTACAAGGCGCTCGTTCTGCTGGACCAGCCGCTCCATCGCGCCGCCGCTGTTGGCCGAGACGTAAAGCGAGGCGCACGAGACGAACACGAGCGTGATGGTCTGGACGATATCCAGCCAGCGCGGTCCGCCCCTGGTGTGCGGCGCCTGCGGAGGCTCGGAATTCTCAATCATTGGTCAGCGTGGCCCCCCAGCCCTCAGCTTCCCGCCGTCATCTTTTCCCGACGCTTGCGTTCGTTGGGGTCCAGCCAGCGCTTGCGCACGCGCACGGCCTTCGGCGTCACTTCCACAAGTTCGTCGTCCTCGATCCACGCGATGGCCTGCTCCAGCGTCATGCGGCGCGGCGGGGTGAGGCGGATGCTTTCGTCCTTGCCGGAGGCGCGCACGTTGGTGAGCTTCTTGGCCTTCATGGGGTTCACTTCCATGTCATCGGGCCGCGAGTTCTCGCCGATCACCATGCCTTCATAGACGCTCTCGCCCGGATCGATGAACAGCGTGCCGCGGTCTTCCAGGTTCCACAGCGCAAACGCCGTGGCTTCACCGAGTTCGTTGGCGATGAGTGCGCCGTGGCGGCGGCCTGCGATTTCACCCTTGTACGGCGCCCAGCCGTGGAACACGCGGTTCATTACGCCCGCGCCGCGGGTGTCGGTCATGAACTCGCCGTGGTAGCCCACGAGGCCGCGGGCGGGCGCAAGAAAAATGATGCGCGTCTTGTCGCCGCCGGAGGGGCGCATGTCCTGCAGCTCGGCCTTGCGCAGCGACATCTTCTCGATCACCGCGCCGGAGTAGGCGTCGTCCACGTCCACCGTCACTTCCTCGATCGGCTCCATCAGCTGGCCGTTCTCATCCTTCTGCACCAGCACGCGCGGGCGGGAGATGGAGAGTTCGAAGCCTTCGCGCCGCAGCGTCTCGATCAGCACGCCCAGCTGCAGTTCGCCGCGGCCGGCCACTTCGTAGGCGTCCTTGTCGGCGGTCTCGGTGATGCGGATGGCGACGTCGCCTTCGGCATGGCGGAACAGACGCTCGCGGATGACGCGGGATTGCACCTTGTCGCCGTCGCGTCCGGAGAGGGGGCTGTCGTTGATGGTGACGGTGACCGCCAGCGTGGGCGGATCGATGGGCGTGGCGGGGATGGGCGTCGTCACCTCCACGGCGGCCACGGTGTCCGACACGGTGGTGGCGTCGAGCCCGGCGATGGCGACGATGTCGCCCGCCTCCACGCTTTCCACCGGCACGCGGTCAAGGCCGCGGTACGCGAGCAGCTTGGAGAGGCGCGCGCGCTGCAGCTCCTTCCCGTCGCGCGAGAGGGACAGCACCGTCTCGCCCACCTTCAGCCGCCCGCTTTCCACGCGCCCCGTCAGCACGCGGCCGAGGAACTTGTCGTAGTCGAGCATGGTCACGAGCATGGAGAACGGCGCATCGATCCGCGCCAGCGGCTCGGGCTCGGGCACGTGGCGCTGGATGGTGTCGAACAGGACCGAGAGATCCTTGCGCTCGCCGTCCACGGTGAGCGTGGCCCAGCCTTCCTTGCCGGAGGCGTAGACGATGGGGAAATCGAGCTGCTCGTCGCTGGCGCCCAGAGCGGCGAAGAGATCGAAGGTGTCGTTCAGCACCTCGGACGGGCGCGCGTTGGGGCGGTCCACCTTGTTGAGCACCACGATGGGCTTCAGGCCCCGGCGCAGCGCCTTGGTCAGCACGAACTTGGTCTGCGGCATGGCGCCCTCCAGGGCGTCCACCAGCAGCAGGCAGCCGTCCACCATGCCCAGGATCCGCTCCACCTCGCCGCCGAAGTCGGCGTGACCGGGGGTGTCGATGATGTTGATCCGGTCCTCGCCGCGCACGATGGACGTGCACTTGGCCAGGATGGTGATCCCGCGCTCACGCTCCTGCGCATTGGAGTCCATGGCCCGTTCCTGGTGGGACTCGTTGCGCCGCCAGGCGCCGCCCTGGGCGAGCATCTGGTCCACCAGCGTGGTCTTGCCATGGTCGACGTGGGCAATGATTGCGATGTTTCGCAGGGACGGCATGGGAACTCTGAGGTTTCTGGACGCCGACAGGAGCGTGTGGTGGGCCTTCTGCACGGCCCGGGGCGCAAGGGCAACCGCCGATAGGGTCGCGCCCGCGCTTCCGGCCGCCAGCGCATGTGTGCAATGCAAAATTGCCAGGCGCGAGCGCTTTTTCCATGGCCGCCAACTGATTTTTGCTGATTAAGGGTTAACTTCTTCGCTACTGCCGCAACAAAGGGGTTGCGCATTTTGCGGTGCAGCGTATGTTGATCCCAGCGGCGTTTCGCGACGCCGCCGCCCTTCTCGGGCGTTTCCTCCCTAATTAAACTCGCCCCGGGCTTCGGTCCGGGGCGTTTTGTTTGTGCCGGGCGCGCTGACCGGCGTGCGCGCTGCCCCTCCGGCCCTTCAGGCCAGCGAGCGGTGCAGCTCGGCTTCCGCAAGGGCGGCGGCCAGGCGGGCCATGTCGTTGCGGACCCTACGGAAACCCGGCGTGCGCTCCATGGTCCGCTCATCGAGATAGAGGCTGCGGTTCAGCTCCACCTGCAGGGCATGGACCCGCGCCAGCGGCCGGCCGTAGGCCTGGGTGGTGTGTCCCCCGGCGAACGGGGCGTTGCGGGCCACCCGGTAGCCCATGCGCCGCAGCGTGGCCTCCGCCAGCGTCGTAATGGAGGGATGGCAGGAGGCGCCGAACCGGTCTCCGAGGACGATATCGGGCTGCTGGGGCCCCCGCGCCGAGCTTGGCATCGAATGGCAGTCGACCAGCACGGCGCAGCCGAACTGGGCCAGCGCCTCGTTCACCAGCGCCCCTAGCATGGCGTGGTAGGGCCGGTGCACCAGCGAGAGCCGCCGCGCCGCTTCCGCCCCCGGCAACTTGCGCCAGTAGATCTCCTGCCCGTCGCCCGCGATCCGGGGAATGGCGCCGAGGCCCGCCTGAACCCGCGGCGAATGCATGGAGGCGCCGGGGCAGTCGGTGAACATGTCGGGGTCGAGTTCGGTCGGGTCGCGGTTCAGGTCCACGTAGGCCCTGGCCACTGCGGCGCACAGGATGGGCGCGCCATGGGCGGCGGCCCCTGCGAACAGCTCGTCCACGAAAGCATCCTCGGACCGCCGCAGGCTGCCCATCCCGACCCGGGCCGTCTCCACCAGGTCGCGCGGATAGCGGCGGCCGGAGTGGGGGGAGGCGAAGATCAGCGGGGTGGTGCGCCGGAACGGCTCGATCAGCACGAACGGCGGATCGCCGTCCTCGCCCTCGGCGCGGGCCGCCCGCGCTTCCGCGAGCGCGCCGAATGCCGGGTCTGGCCGCAGGTCCATGATCAATTCTTCGCGGGCGCCGCTCCGCGCGTCAACATGCATGCTGAAGCCGGCTGTACGCCGAAAAGGCGCCCTTTACGCTTTTGCGCTATTGGTGTCCCGTTGAGGGGCGAGAGGACGGACCTGTGGCGCGCATCCTGTTGGCCGAAGATGATGACTCCCTCCGGCAATTCCTCACCGTCAGCCTGGGCAGGGCCGGCCATGAGGTGGAGTCCCACGGGGATGGCCACGCCGCCTGGGAGGCGCTGGGGCAATCGAGTTTCGACCTGCTCCTGACCGACATTGTCATGCCGGGCCTCGATGGCATCGAACTCGCCCGCCGCGCCGCGGAATCGGCGCCGGCCATGAAGATCATGTTCATCACCGGCTTCGCCGCCGTGGCGCTCAGCCAGAACAGCCCGGCGCCCAAGCAGGCGAAGGTGCTGTCGAAGCCCTTTCACCTGAAGGACCTCGTGGCCGAGGTCGAACGGATGATGGCGGCCTAGCTCGCCTCGACGCGGCTCACGAAGCCGCCGATGTTGTCCACGTAAACGGGTGTCAGCTTCGCGGTGAAGTCGTGGCCCATGCCGGGGACGAGAACGAGCTCGGCGCCGGGAATGCTCGCCGCCGTGTCCTCGCCGCCGGCCTTCGGGATCAGCGGATCGTCGGCGCCGTGCAGCACCAGCGTGGGCGCCCGGACGGCTTTCAGCGCCTCGTGACGCGGGGAGGCGGAGAGAATGGCGGCCATCTGGCGGGCGACGCCAGTGGGCTCAAAGGGCGCGCGGTCCACGTCGCGGGCGGCGTCGGCCAGCAATTCGGCGTCGGTGGCGGCGAAGCCTGGGCTGCCGATGGCGCGCCAGGTGCGCAGGGCGGCGGCGATGCGATCCTCGCGGGCAGGACTGGCGGGCGGGGTCATGAGCGCGGCCATGGCCTCCGGCTTGGCCGGCGGCAGGTCCCGACGGCCGGTGGTGGACATGATCGTGACAAGGCTTTTGGTGCGGCCCGGGCGCCGGAGGGCGAAGATCTGGGCGATCATCCCGCCCATGGACGCGCCCACGATATGCGCGCGCTCGATGCCCAGCGCCGTGAGCAGCCCGGCGGCGTCATCGGCCATGTCTTCCAGGGTATAGGGCGCGTCGGTCGGCTGGCCCGTCATCACCTTCATCATCAGGCCGGCCATGTCGGGCGCGCCCTTGTCCATCAGGTGGGTGGACTTGCCGATGTCGCGGTTGTCGAACCGGATGACGCGGAAGCCCCGTGCCGCCAGCGCCTCGCACATCTCTGTGCGCCACATGGTCATCTGCGCGCCGAAGCCCATGATCAGCAGGATCGCCGGGTCCGCGTCGCGCCCGAAGCTTTCGTACTCGATGTCGATCCCGTTGGCCCTGACCTGCGGCATGCGTTGCTCCCGTGCTGTTTTGCGCATGTTGGTCCGGATCGGGCCTGAGGGAAACGGCGCCGTTGCGGCGCCCGGGTTGACGGACCGCCCCGGGTTGGCGCACGAGTGCTTATCGATAATCGCTATGCCCGCCGCTGCGGGCGTCGGATCTGACCGGGGAGGTGCTTCGTGCGTCGTTTCATCCTTGCGGGCGCAAGCCTGATCGCGCTGGCGGCGTGCGCCAGCTCTGCGTACAAGACGGCCGTGCCGGCCCCGCCGCAAACACCCGCCGTGGTCGCCCCCGCGCCCAATCCGCTGCTGGCTGCGTGGACCGGCCCTTACGGCGGCGTGCCCCCGTGGGACCAGGTGAAACCCGAGTTGTTCCCGTCCGCCTTCGAGACGGCGTTCACGCGGCTGCGCGCGGAGGTGGCGGCCATCGTCAACAATGAGGACGCCCCCAGCTTCGAAAACACCATCGTGGCGCTGGAACGCTCCGGAGACGATCTCGATCGCCTCGGCAGGCTCTACGGCGTGATGACGGCGAACATGAATTCGCCCGCCTATCAGGCGCTGGACCGGGAATGGTCGCCGAAGCTGTCCGCCATCGGCGATGAGGTCAACTTCAACAGGGCGCTGTTTGCCCGGGTCGAGGCGGTGCACGCGGCGCGTGCGGGTCTCACGCCCGTGCAGCGGCGGCTTGTGGAGCGCGTGTACGACGGCTTCGTGCGCGCCGGCGCGAAACTCGACGATACGCAGAAGGCCGAGGTGGCGCGGCTCAACCAGGAACTGGCGACGCTGTTCTCCGACTTCCGCGCCAAACTGCTGGCGGACGAAACGGCCTGGACGGTGGTCGACAGCGAGGCGGGCCTTGGCGGCATGCCGGCGGACTACATCGCCAGTGCGCGCGCCGCCGCCGCCGAGCGCGGACTTGCGGGCAAGTGGATCGTGGTCAACACGCGCTCCAGCGTCGATCCTATCCTCACCCTTGCCTCCGATCGCGCGCTGCGTGAGCGCGTGTGGCGCAAGTTCGTCAATCGCGGCGACAACGGCGACGCCAACGACACCAACGCCACGATCGCCAAGATCGTGAAGCTGCGCGCCGACCGCGCGAAGGTGCTGGGCTACCGCACGCACGCCGAACGCCGCATGGCCGACACCATGGCCAAGGATCCCGCCAAGGCGATGGACCTGATGATGCGCGTGTGGCCCGCCGCCGTGGCGCGCGTGCGCGAGGAAGTGCGCGACATGCAGGCCGTCGCCAACCGCGAGCGCGGCCCGCGCATCACCATCGAACCGTGGGACTACCTCTACTACGCCGAGAAGGTCCGGAAGGAACGCTACAACCTCGATGCCGCCGAGCTGAAGCCGTATTTCGAGCTCAGCAACATGATCGCGGCCTCTCAGTGGATGGCCGGCAAGCTCTATGGCCTCGACTTCAAGGAGATCACCGGCACGGTGCCGGCGTTCCATCCGGACGTGCGCGTCTATGAAGTGACGGACAAGGCGATGGGCCGCCACGTGGGTCTGTTCTACGGCGACAACTACGCCCGCACCGGCAAGCGCTCCGGCGCGTGGGCCATGAGCTACCGCACGCAGAGCAGCTTCGACGGGCCGATCACGGCCATCACCTCGAACAACAACAACTTTACCAAGGGCGCACCGGGCGAGCCTGTGCTGATCAGTCTCGATGACGCCCAGACGCTGTTCCACGAGTTCGGCCACGCACTGCATGCGCTGCTGCAGAACGTGCCGTACCCCACGCTCGCCGGCACGCCGCGTGACTTCGTGGAATACCCCAGCCAGGTGCACGAGCGCTGGGTGCTGACGCCGGAAGTCCTCGATCGCTTCGCCAAGCACTACCAGACCGGCGCACCGATGCCGGCGGCGCTGCTGGAGCGGGTGCGCCGCTCCGACAAGTTCAACCAGGGCTACGCGACGGTGAGCTACCTGTCCTCGGCCATCGTCGACATGAAGCTGCACACCCTCCCCGAGGGCGTGATCGACGCCGATGCGTTCGAGCGCCAGACGCTGGCGGAAATGGGCATGCCGCGCGAGATCGTGATGCGTCACCGCCTGCCGCAGTTCGGTCACCTGTTCTCGTCGGACGCGTATTCCGCCGGCTACTACTCCTACCTCTGGTCCGAGGTGATGGACGCCGACACGTGGAAGGCGTTCGAGGAAGCGGGCGATGTCTGGAGCCCGGTGGTGTCTGCCCGGATGAAGGAGTTCATCCTGTCCAACGGCAACATCGTCGATCGCGCGGAGGCCTATCGCCTGTTCCGCGGGCGCGATCCGGACGTGAAGGCCCTGCTGGAGCAGCGCGGCTTCCCAACGGGGCCCGCGCCCACGCGCTGAACGGACGCCAGTGCAGCTCACCTTGCCGGAAAGCTCGGCAAGGTGGGCGCCGGCCCTGTGACGATGCACTTTAAATGACACGGCCGGTGGCACGACCGCGCCGGCATGGGTTAGATGGGCGCCATGTCCAGAACCAAACTTGCGCGCCCCGCGCCGCCGAAGCCGGAGCAGGAGCCCGTGGACGGGCGCTTCCTGCGCGGCGAACGCAGCCGCCAGCAGATCGTCGACGCCCTCTTCAAGCTGATCCGCGGGGGCGAGATGAGCCCCAGCGCCGTGCAGGTGGCGGAGGCCGCCAACGTCAGCCTGCGCACGGTGTTCCGCCATTTCGAGGAAATGGACGGCCTGCGCATGGAGATGACCCAGCAGATGGAAGCCGAAATCCGGCCCATCCTGCAGGAGCCGTTCGAGTCCGACGAGTGGCGCGGGCGCCTGTCCGAACTCATCGCCCGGCGCGCGCGCATCTATGAGCACGTGATGCCGGTGAAGGTGGCCGCCAGCCTGCGCCGGTTTGAATCCGCCTACCTGATGGCCGACTACGAGAAGTTCCTCGCGCTCGAGCGCGCGGGACTGAACGCCGTCCTGCCCAAGGCCATCGTGGCGGACCCGGTGCTGTTCTCGGCCATCGAGATGGCCACCAGTTTCCAGGCGTGGCGGCGCATGCGCCAGGACCAGGGGCTCGACCCGGCCGCGGCCGAGCGCGTGCTTCGGTTCACCGTGGACAGCCTGCTCGCCGGGCGATGAGCCGCAGCGTCGCGGCCTTCGCGTGCCTGCTCGCGCTCTCCGCTTGCGGCGCGCCGGCGGCGCGGCAAGGCGCGGGCGCCGCGTGCGGCCTGCCGGCGGCGCAGATGGGCGTATTCATGACGATGCCAGCCGGCGATTTCGTCATGGGCGCCGATCCCCGTTATCCGGAGGAAGGGCCGGGCCTGCGCGTGCACGTCGATGCCTTCGCCATCCAGGCCCATGAAGTCACCAACGACCAGTTCGCAGCCTTCGTCGCCGCGACCGGACACGTGACGGACGCCGAACGCCCGGCGCCGAACGGCGGATCGGCGGTGTTCAGTTCGGATCTCCGCCAGTGGCGGCTTGATCGTGGCGCCACCTGGCGAACGCCGGAGGGCGCGGACTCCAGCATTGCGGGCCGCGGCGCAATGCCCGTGGTGCACGTCTCGCACGCGGATGCGCAGGCGTACGCAAGGTGGGCCGGCGCGCGGCTGCCCAGCGAGGTGGAATGGGAATACGCCGCCGCGCGCCAGCTGCCCGATCCCGCCGATCAGCGCTCCGGCGCCTATGACGGCGCGGGCGCGCCGGTAGCGAACACCTGGCAGGGCGTGTTTCCAATCAAGGACGATGGCGAGGATGGCTTCCGCGCGCCCGCGCCCGTCGGTTGCTTCCCGGCCGGCGCGACGGGCCTCTACGACATGATCGGCAATGTCTGGGAATGGACGGACACGCCCTACGCCGAAGGCGCGCAGTTCACCATCAAGGGCGGGTCCTACCTCTGCGCGAAGAATTTCTGCGGCCGCTTCCGGCCCGCCGCGCGCCAGCCGCAGGACGCTGATTTCTCCACCGGCCACATCGGCTTCCGCGTCGTGAAGGATGCGCGCTAGTTCGGCCAGTACACCACGGCGTCCTGCGGCGTCACTTTCTCGGCCAGTGACTTGTCCACCGCGATGGCCCCCTCGAGCGTGTAGGGATACAGCGGCGCCCGCGCGCCGGCCTGGTGGGCATCGAGCAGCGCCGTGAGTTCGGCTACCTTGTCGGGGCGCGTGGCGGCGAGATCGTTTTTCTCCGTGGGGTCTTCGGCAAGGTTGAACAGCCAGTTGCGCGCGGGCCGCCCGGTGATCTGCAGCTTCCAGTCGCCGTGGCGGACCACGCGGTAGCCGCCGCTCTGCCAGAAGATCGTCTCGTGCGGGCGCGCTGCGGGCGCGGGGCCTGTCACGTACGGCAGCAGGTTCACCCCGTCGATGGCGACGTTGGCGGGCGGCGCCGCGCCGCCGGCGGCCGCCAGCGTGGGCATGAGATCGATGTGGGCCACCGGCGCGTCCACCACCGTCCCTGGCGCGATGCGCCCGGGCCAGCGCACGAACAGCGGCACGCGGATGCCGCCCTCGAACAGCGTGAGTTTCCAGCCGCGATAGGGCGCGTTCACGTCCGGCAGGCCAATGTAGCCCGCCCCGCCGTTGTCGCTGGAAAAGACGATGATGGTGTTGTCGGCGAGGCCCTCGGCCTCCAGCGTTTCGGTGATGCGGCCCACGCTGCGGTCAAGCGCGCGCAGCATCGCGGCGTACACCCGCAGGCGGTGGGGCTGGATGTCGCCCACGGCCTCGTAGTCCGCCTTCGTGGCCTGCAGCGGCGTGTGCACCCCCCAGTGCGCGAGATTGAGGAAGAAGGGGCGATTGCGGTTGGCCTTGATGACCTTGATGGCTTCGTCGGTCCAGTAGTCGGTCAGGTAGCCGCCGGGCTTGAACAGCTCCCCGCCGTTGTAGGACGCCGCGAACTGCATGCGCGCCCAGAGAAACCGGTCGATCGGATCGAACTCCACCCGTGCGTTGACCACGTCCGGATCGTCCTCCGGCAGGTAGAGCCCGCTCGCCATCAGCAGGCTTTCATCGAAGCCCTGTGCGTTGGCGCCGAACTCGGGGCCGAGCCCCGTGTGCCACTTGCCGATGTGCACCGTGTGGTAGCCCGTATCGCGCAGCACTTCGGCCACCGTGACTTCCGATCCCGGCAGGCCCTGCTGGGCGTAGGGCGGCAGCGCCTTGGCTGCATCGCGATGGAAGATGGGCGGCGGCAGGGCGGAGTCCCCGCGCAG